>CAISOD010000027.1 GCA_903887045.1 uncultured Gammaproteobacteria bacterium
ATGCTCTGCCCGGAAGCCCATTCCCAGATAGGCACGTTGATTTCACTGTACCACTCCCACACGTCCTTGCTGCCGCCGCCGGAACCGATACCGGAGAAGGGATGCAGTTCGCGGTTGCCGTCGCCGGCGAAGCCGTCGGGAATCGCGCGGATACCGAGCGCGGGTGCGTTCAACAGGCTGCGCTCTCCCCATACGGGATAGTTGACCTGATCGAAGACTTCGTCGCGCCAGGTAAGACCGGCCGCCAGCGAGATCGGGCCTGCGCCCCACCCCTCGTACAGCTCGCCGGTGAGCAGTAGTTCGGCGAAATCCTGATCAAGCGTGCGCACCTGCTTCTTGCCTTCATCGAGGATCCAGTCCTTGGCAGCCTGATTGGCGTTGCCAAGACCGAAGGGGTTGAAGGGTACACACTCCTTCGGGTCCATCGGACCAATCGGGGAATCGGCGGTAACGCCGTTGACGTTGCTCGGGCTTGCCAGCAACTTGCCCTGCATGAACTGCTTGAGTTCGGCGGGGCTTGGATTGCGCAGTGCGATGTTGCAAACGATCTTGCCGGTAGCCGGATCGCGCACGGCATCCATCGCCAGGAAGAGTTTGTCGGTACGCGGAATGTTGCGCACGCCGGTGTCAATCTTGGTTTTGCCCACCTGATAGGCACCGGTCAGGTTCCAGTTGTCATTGACGGCGAAGTCGAAACCGAGCGTGTACATCTGCTGCGCCTGGACGCTGATGTCAACGCGGTTGTCGTAGATATTTACCAGACCGGGGCCGTCGACCATGCTGATGGTGGAGAACTTGATCATGTCGAGGCCGGCGGCGTCCATTCCAGCGGCCAGCGGCGCGGGCAGGTAGGCGTTGTTGCGAAACGCTTTCCAGGCATAGACCGGACCTGCGATGGAAGCATTGGCATGCTGGCCAAAGCGATTGGATTCGCTGCGGCCGGCGGCGACTTGCGCGGTAAGTGACAGGCGATCGTTCACGTCAAATTTGAGAGCGCTGAAGCCGGTGCGCTGCTTCACTTCGTTGCCGCCGGGGCCGCGGAAAACGCCCGCGTCGAAATACTTGTATTCCTGTCCGCCACTCTGGTTATTCAGGTTGCCGCCACCACTGCTGGAGGAGAATGGGCCGAAAGCATAGGGACGAATGCTGGTGCCGTCGTCGGAGAAGGTATAGTTGGTGTAAGGGAAGTTGGCTGCTGCCGTGATGATCTTGCCTTGCGGTGCCGACTGGTTACTGAACACGTAGGGCATGGTGATGCGCGCCGGCACGCCCGGCGTCGCAGTGGCGGAAATCCAGGCCGGGTTGCGCACGAGCCCCCAATCCTTCCAGTTGTCTGTCCGGTCCTTGTTCTGCATACCGATCTGGTCGATCTGGCGCGCTTCGATCGAGCCGATGAAGTGCAGGCGATCGTCCATGAACGCTTTGCCGCCGGCCACGTTGAAGCTGTAGTTCTCGCCGTTCCCCTGCTCAGTGATACCGGTCGACACGTTGGTGCGCAGTCCTTCGAACTCGCGGTCGAGAACGAAGTTGACCACCCCAGCCACGGCATCGGCGCCATAGGCTGCCGAAGCACCGCCGGTCACTACGTCGATGCGTTGTATGAGTGCGCTCGGGAACAGATCCACGTTGACGCTGCCCTGTGCATCGGCCGGTGCCACGCGGGTGCCGTCGAGCATGACTAGGGTACGGTTCTGGCCCATGCCGCGCAGGTTGAGATAGGAACCGCCGGCGTTGCTGCTTACGGCATTGCCGCCGCGCTGTGCGTTGTTGGTGTCGAAGAATTGCGGCAGGTCATCGAGCTGGGCCGCCATGGTGGCGCCGGGATCGAAGTTTCGCAGTTCATCGGTGGTGAGCGTGGTGACCGGGGTCGGCGCACTCATGCCATCGGCTAGGCGAACCCTGGTGCCGGTAACCTGGATTTCTTCGACGCCACCGGTGACGGTTTGTTGCGCTGTTGCGAGGGCAGGGCCGAGCGCAGCGAGGGTGGCGGTGATGGCAAGACATAGCTTGGTTCTGGAGCTGCTAAAACAAGTTACTTTCATTTGTTTCCCCTTCCCGGATTCCGGGCTTGCTGTCGTTGTTGTTTGAATGTCATGTTGAAAGCATGGCGCGCGGGGCATGCAGGGTTACTGGCGCGCCATTCATATGCGGAACTGCACTTCCAAAATTCGAGGTAATTTTCGATATTCGAATTCCCCCTTTTATAGCGTGTTCTCCTTGCGGCCTCCAAAGGATTTCGTCAACCAGGAGATTGCTTCCATACTGTATTCACTATCTGCGTGAACTTTGGGTCTGAAGCGGGTGGCGCTGCCGAAACAGCCGCGAGGCGCGTGTTACACTTCTCCGCGTGATTCCAATCAACCAGCGTGGGCAGTCATGGTCGAAACCACTTTTTATCCGCTTGCAGGGTTCGTCAGTTTCTTCGTTTATTTCGTGGTTGCGATTGTGTTGTTTGGCGTGTTTGTGCGCCTCTACACCTGGCTGACGCCGCACGATGAAATGGAGTTGGTGCTGGACAACAATACTGCCGCTGCGGTGGCTTTGAGCGGAGCCTTGATCGGCTTTGCCTTGCCGTTGGCTGGCGCCATTACCTATTCCCAGACGCTGCTCGACTGTGCCATCTGGGGTGCCATCGCATTGGTAATGCAAACGCTGACCTTTGTGGTGCTGCGTGTTGCTTTGCCGCGGTTGCCTGAGCGTATCGTGCGCGGCGACATGGCGGCTGCAGTGTTGACCGCAGGGGTCAGTATTGCCATTGGTCTGTTGAACGCCGCGTCAATGACCTACTGATAGCCGCAATTGATAGCCACAATTGTTAGCCGCATTTGATAAACGCAGTAAGCGCAAAGGAGTTCCAGTCATGGTGCCACGTTCACGCAAACGCAGTCGTCATGTTGCCCTGATGGTAATGGTGCCAGCCGCGACTTCGTTGTTGCTGTCCGGCTGTGGCCCCAATCGGGTGGAGCAGGGCGTGGTGTACCAGGATGTGCAGGAATGTTCGCAGCAAAACCCGGAAGCCACGGCGCTGTGTGCAACTGATTACCAGGAAGCGCAGGTACAGCATCAGAACGTAGCGCCGCGCTATACCACGCGTGAAGAATGCGAATCTGATTTTGGTACAGAACGTTGCGAGGCCGCGCCGCAGCAGCATGCCAGCGGCAGTTTTTTCATGCCGATGATGATGGGCTATCTTGCCGGGCAGATGTTCAGCCGGCCGAATGTGGGGCAATCGGCGACAGGCGGTATTCCCACCC
>CAISOD010000028.1 GCA_903887045.1 uncultured Gammaproteobacteria bacterium
GCACCGTGGTGGTGAAGCTCAGCTATTTTCCGCCCGGCGACAACAGTGCGCTGGATGCGGAGACGCAGGCCTTCATGGCGGCTGCCTCTGCGTGGAATCCGCGCTGAGACTGCCGGTGCAGTAATCAGGTGTCCGAGTCACGACTTACGGTTCGTTAACCGAGCCCCCAACTGCGGCCGGGGGCTCATGTTGATGCCCAGTATGCAGCTTACCTGCTGACTTCGATGCTGGTGGCTGGACCAGGGCCAGCCGGAGCGGCAGGCGCGGCGACGTTCTGGTTTACCAGTTTCACCCACAGCGCATCGTCGCTCTTGAAGTAAGAGGTGGCGGTGGCACTACGCAGGGCGTCGAGACTGCTTTGTTGTGTGCCGGTAGCGGCGGCAGTGAAGCCCGGCACTTCGAAGATCACCCACGAGCCGTTATCCATCTCACCCAGTGACAGCGCCAGCGTATCCTTGCCTGTTTCTACGCGTACCTCCGCGCCGCTGCGAATGGTGGTGCCGCCGGTGTATTCATAACGGCGGCCGTTGCGGCTGAGCATGACAGGATCAGCAATGGGGCCGCTGCCGAAGCCGAAATTGCCGGCGATGCTGAAGCGACCCATGTCGCCTGTGCAGACGGCAGCGTTCCACGCCGGTTTGATTTCGCAGGCTTCTTCGTCGGAAGCGATGCCATTGTCGATCACGATGTAGGAGTTGGGTACACCGCTCACCGAGCCATCCTTGTCGTGGATGGCGGCACCGCGCCAGGCATTGCCGCGGCCGAAGTCGGAGGCCCATTTGCGCACGACCGGCGGGAAGCTCACCTGTTTGGCATTGATGAACCTGGCACCTTCGATGGCGTTCTCGCTGCTCTGGCCAAAGCTGGTGTACATCAGGTACGACAGCGCGCCGGCATCGCGGGTGGCATTGGGCACGAAGTTGACGAAGGTGGTGTTCACCACGTCATGCCGCAAGTCGTAGTACTCGTAACCACGAATCGGGAAGTCCGCCATATCGTTCGGCAGGCTGCGGCCTGCGGCGATTTCCGCCGGCGTGGTAGGGGTTCCGATGTTGTCGGATTCGCCAACGAACAAGCCATCGACAATTTTCGAGGTGTATTCGGTGCGGCCCACTGCAGAAGCTGCATGGGTGAAGCCGATGGCGTTGTCGGCTACTTTCAGGTTGGGGAACAAGTGCAGTTCACCACGACCCCAGACGGCGCCATTGCGGTTTTTGTAACTGGTGAAATCCTTGAACACTGACACCAGCGGCTGGCTGTTGGGATCAGTCGGATCGGTGTAACCCACATGATAGTTGCTGCCGGCCACACTGAAGGTGCCATCAGGCGCCGGGCCGCGGTCGAACATGAAGCCGTCGAAGTTGGAGTGGGCGGTATTGCCGCTGAACTCGCGCACATTGGTGCGGCGTGGCCAGGTGTTCGCGCTGATCTCGGTGCCTTCGAAGGCGCCGGTCGGATGCACCGGCAAGGCGAACCAGAAGCCGACCACATCAGAACCGGCTGCTACGTTATCGCGGTAGCTGTTGTCGGGATTGGTGATCCAGAAGGTAGACGCCGTGTTGTCGGACGGCAGCAACACATCTTTCGATTTCTGGCCGTCGGAGCTCGGGCGGCCTGGCCCAAGGTGGGTCGGATCACAGGGCAGCGTTGGATGGCACTTGGTCTGGATGCCGAGGTTGTGCACCACTTGATTGCCCTTCTCTACTGCGTCTTCCATGAAGAAGCAGTGCCCTACCGTGTTATAGGTGACGTTGTTTTCGACGAGCAGATTATCGGAGCCGTGAATGGTCACGCAGCGGTTGAAAGTGTCATGGATCGCGGAGTTCTTGATGTACTGCCCGCTGACATCACCGTTGATGTGCCAGTGGATCGGATAACGCGCGAGTGTCAGATGCTGGCCCATGCGGGTCAGCTCGATGCCGGACACATTCATTTTGCTGCCGGCCATCGCCATGATGTGGCCGCCGAAGTAGGACTGCTCTGCGTCGGCTGAGGCCTGCACCTTGATGTTGCGCGTCAGCATGCCGACTTCGCCGCGTTCATCAACGCCGTAGGTGATTTCGCCGAAATGCATGTAGGTGAGTGGCTTGTCGAGTGTGATGGTATTGCCTCTGATGCGCGTGATGTTGCGCGTCTCCGCCTGGCGTGGATTGAAGTCGGTCGACGCCAGTACGATTTGATCGCCCACGCGCCAGCTGCTGGCATCGAGCACTTCAATACGATTGCTGCCGGCCGCGGCAGTGGCAGAGAGTTTGCTCCAGGAGTTGTCGCGATCGCCGTGCAGGCTCAAGTTGCCGCCCACAACCATGATGCCGCGGTCGCCCATGCCATTGATTACTTCGTCGGGCACGTTGTTGGTGAGGGTGATCGTCGCGTTGCGCGTGTGGGGTTTGCTTTCAGTGCCAATCTCCAGGCCGCCGCGCATCAGGATCCACTCAGTGGTGAGTTCGAGATCCTTGTCGTCAGCAAAAGTGAGCTTGCCGTTGAGATTGATGCCGTGCAGCGCGGGAGTGCTGACGTCGAGCACAAGGTCCATGCCGGCGTCGATGGTGACAACGTCGCCCGCCTTCGGCAGCGCCCCACCCGACCAGGTGGAGGCATCCGACCACTGGCCTGTTTTGACAGCGCTCACCGAAGCAGCCTGATCCCCAGCTGCGGCGTGATCAGCATGGTCCGCTGCTTCGGCAGCAAGGCAAGAGCCAGCGGTGAAGCAGGCTGAAACCAACAAAATCGGAAGCAACGAACGGTTGTTTATTCGCATGGAACCAGACCCCTCTTTATTCGGGTTGTTTATTCGGGTTGTTTATTCGGGTTTTACTTCTTCAAGCATTATCTGGGAATTCGGTGTCAGAGTCATATTTCCCGAGTCATAATCCCGCACCCGCCATACACACCACTCACCACCGGAGCCCCAATGTCCCGCCTCACCGCCACCCTCGCCCTCGCCGCCCTCCTCACCGGCTCCTTCACCCAGGCCGCCGAACCGGAATACGTCACCATCGCGATGGAGATCGACGTTGCCAAGCCGGCAGCAGAAGCATGGGCGAAGGTGGGCGGTTATTGCGACATCAGCAAGTGGGCCAATCTGGCATGTGAGATCACCTCGGGTGACGGCGGCATGGGCACGGTGCGGGTGCTGGACAAGGGCCGCGTCACCGAGATTCTGGTGGCGCACACCGAGTTGTCGTATGGCTACACCCAGCCGGTGGTGGAAGGCACCAAATACAACCTGTACCACGGCTTCTTTGAAGCACGGCCGGTGACGGCCACGTCGTCGAAGCTGCTGTATACGCTGGTGCTGGATGCATCGGTGTATGCCGATCAGACAACACGCGAGGCGGATCTGTTGCGTCGCCGCACGTCGTTCGAAGCCCGGCTGGTTACCATGAAGACGATGGTGGAAGCGCCGTAACGCTCAGGGGCAGCTTGCCTGCCCTCCTCAACGGCAGCTTGCCTGCCCTACTCTTCAACGGCAGCTTGCCTGCCCCACTCTTCAACGGCAGCTTGCCTGCCCCACTCTTCAACGGCAGCTTGCCTGCCCCACTCTTCAACGGCAGCTTGCCTGCCCCACTACGTCCCAGCGCTTCTGGTCGCTGCCCATTGAGTTGATGTCGATCACGCGCACTTTGGTGTTGGCTGCCACGCCGTGGCTCGCCAGCACCTTGCATACTTCGTCGGCGACGGCACTCTCATCAGCGCCCATGTAGTGCACACCGACGTTGAATATGTTGCGCGCAGTCCAGGCGGCCTGTTGTATTTGTGGCTGTGCGCCCTTGTTGAAGTACTCAGCTACCGTTGTGCGTGCTGCTTCCATTGCAGTTGCATCGGTAGCAGTTGTTTCGGCTGCGTTGGTGGAAAGAGGCACCAGCAGCAACAATGCCTGCCATGCGAACGACGTTGTGACCCAAACTTTCCTGCCCATGCCGCTATAATCCTCACCCATGCTGACCCTTCTCGATATCGTATTGTTCATCCCTTTCATATTGGCGGCTGCCTATTGGTGGCGCACCAGTGAGCAGAAGGCCATTGCCGTGAACGGGGCGCGCAATTACTGCAAACAGCGCAACATGCAGTTGCTCGACGACTCGCTGGTGTTCAACAAATTCCGCTTTGAACGCAATCTGCACCAGCAACGCTTCTTGTGCCGCGTGTACGACTTTGATTACAGCCCCGACGGGCGTGATCGCCGCAGCGGCGAGATTGTGCTGCGCGGGAACAGCATCCTGCGGGTGATCCTGCAAAGTGATGTGCTGGAAATCACCCAGTACTGATTGTTGCCCTGCTCTTACTGCGCAGGTTTTACCGGTGCATCATCCATCGCGGTAGCCCGCACGCGGGCTGGTCTGTTCTTGATGCGATCGAAGTACTGTACGAACTCGGCGCGATCCGGCAAGGTCTTGAACTGCAGGCCGTAGCCAATCTGCGAGCCTACGTAGACATCCGCTGCAGTGAAGCTTTCACCCGCAATATACGACTGCCTGGCCAGCGCCTGCGCCAGCGTATCCACCACCAACTCAAAACTGCCATAGCGAACCATGCGTGATTGCTCGGGCGTAGTTTTGAAACCCAGCATTTGATTGGTAATGGCAGATTCCAGCGGGCCTGCGCAGAAGAACAGCCAGCGGTAGTAGTCCTGCCGCCCGGTTGGCGGTGGTGCCAGACCTGCCTGCGGCAAGGCTTCGGCCAGATAAGTGATGATGGCGGCGTTTTCATCTGGGGGCCGTAGGCGACGATCTCAGTGCGGTACTGCACACCACACTCTTCCAGCATCCAGCGCACAATGCGGCCACGGCTTTGCGGGTTGGTGTAGAAAATGATTTCGCTCATGCAGTCTTGCTTGTCAGCTGTTGCGGACCGTTTCGGCAGCAGTTTCGGAAGCGACTTCGGCCGCGGTATCGGCAGCGGTATCCGCCACCGCCGTGCTGCTTTCGCTCAGGTAGTGCTCGCGGTAGATCGAGATGAAAGCCAGTAGTACGGCGATCAGGATGGGGCCAATTATCAGGCCGGTGAAGCCGTAGACGTTGGCACCACCGAGAATGCCGCAGAAGATCAGCAGGATAGGCATGCCTGCGCGGCTGCCGATGAACAAGGGTTTGATGATGTTGTCGCTCAAGCTGACAAACACCAGACCCCAGATGATGACGAACAGCCCCCAGCCTTCCGATTCCTGCATCATGAACAATCCGACCGGCAACCAGATCAGGCCGGCACCGACCACCGGAATCATGCCGGCAAGTCCTGTCAGTGCACCGAACAAAATTGCCAGCGGCACCCCGGCAACCACATAACCCACCATCGCGATCAGGCCCTGCGCCACTGCAGTCAGCAAGGCGCCACGGATTACGGCGGTCACCGTCCGGTATACGCGCATTGCGACGGCTTCGGTTTGTTCACGCGGCATCGGGATTATTGTGAACAACCACTGCAGGAAGCGTTCGCCATCGCGGAAACAGAAGAACATCAGCGTCAGGATCAGCATCAGGTTGACGAAACCCAAAAACAGATTGCGCGCGGTGGCAGTGCCGATGTTTCCGAGATTGAGGCTAAGGGCGTCGATGTTGTTGAGTACGAACTGTTTGGGATCGTATTGCGCCAGCACCGGATTGGCCTGGATATAGGCTGTCAGCTGGATCCAGCGCTGTTGAACCCAGTTCGGCAACAGCGCAATTACATCTCCATCGGGATTGGCGCTGATCTGCGTAAACCAGTTGCTGACCGTTGGGTACAGTTGGGCCGACTGCGCCACCACCACCCAGAACAGTGCCAGCACCGGCAACAGCACCAACAACAGCACGCCGGTGGTAAACACCAACGCGGCACCGGTGTCGCGCCCACGCATCCGCGCATGCAGCACGCTGTAGACCGGCCAGAATACCAATGCCAGCGACACCGCCCAGATGATGACATCAGCGAACAGCGACATGATCAGCAGCAGCTGGTACAGCAGGAAGGCGAAAACAGCAAAGAAAAACCACCGGAACAGCTTCAGCTTCTGCTCCGCCGCTGCGATCAGGCCACTCTGGTTCGGTTGGGAAGTATTCTCGGCCATCGACGGCTCCTGCGGGGATTCCGGTACGAGTATAGCCGAGTCGTCAACGCCGGCCAGATCAAACATTGAATGCTGACTATCGGGATCAGGAACTTTATGCTGCCGCCACCTCGACACACTGGACGCAGACGAACGACATGCACCTGAACCCGGCTACGGCATCGCACGGCGATGCAGATGTATTGATCATTGGCGGCGGCCCGGTTGGCATGGGTCTGGCCATTGAACTGGGTCAGCGCGGCGTGCGCTGTCTTGTCATCGAACGCTACCTGCAGCCGCAGCCGATTCCGAAGGGCCAGAACCTGACGCAGCGCACCATGGAGCATTTCCATTGCTGGGGCGCCGAACAGCAGCTGCGGGCAGCGCGCACCATTCCGCCGGAATACGGCATCGGCGGGCTGACCGCCTACGGCACCCTGCTGGGCCCGCACTCACACGACTGGCTGCAGCGCGATCTGGTCAAGCAGTACTACTACACCGCCAACGAACGGCTGCCGCAGTACGCAACTGAAGCGGTGCTGCGTGCAAGGGCAGGCGAATTGGCGGCGGTGCAAACGCTCTATGGCTGGGACACTATAGCCGTGAATCAGGATGGGACCGGCGTAACGGCAATGATTACCGAGCGTTCCAGCGGCGCCGAGCGGGTGGTGCGTGCCGCCTACCTCGTCGGCTGCGACGGTGCGCGTTCCCGCGTGCGCGAACAGGCGGGACTGACACAGACGCTGACCGCGCACGATCGCCTGATGGTGTTGCTGGTGTTCCGCTCCCCCGGCCTGCATGAGTTGCTGAAGCGCTATCCCGGCAAGTCCTACTACAACGTGCTGCAACCGGCGCTGCAGGGCTATTGGAAATTCTTTGGCCGTGTCGATCTCGGCAACACCTGGTTCTTCCACGCACCGGTGCCGGCCGGCACCAACGCCGACAACTTCGACTTCCGCGCCTATCTGCATGAGGCCGTGGGTGCAGAGTTCGATGTCGAATTCGAACACATCGGCTTCTGGGATCTGCGCTTCGCTCTTGCCGACAGCTACCGTGCCGGCCGCATGTTCATCGCCGGCGACGCTGCCCACAGCCATCCGCCCTACGGTGGCTACGGCGTGAACTCCGGGCTGGAAGACGCCCGCAACCTCGGCTGGAAGCTGGCCGCCGTGTTGCAGCATTGGGGCAGCGAAGCACTGCTCGATTCCTACGATGCTGAACGGCGGCCGGTGTTCAAGTCGACCATTGATGACTTCATCGCCAAGGCGATTGAGAACGATCGCACCTTCCTCGATACCTTCGATGCCGAGCGCGATCCGTTGCAGTTTGCCCAGGCCTTGCAGGCGCGCGCACAAGGTGCGGTGGGCGAAGTGCAGGCGTTCGAACCCAACTACGAAGGCTCACCGGTGGTCTGGCAGGCCGGCACCACTCACGCGGTCTGCAGCGCGAAGGGATCACACCGCTTTGAAGCCAGAGCCGGACATCATCTTGCGCCGGCACTGCTCGGCACTGGCGGCAATGTGTACACGGCGTTGGCCGCCTGCTTCACCTTGTTGGCGTTCGGTGCGGATGCTGACGCGGTGCGGGCCTTCCGCGAAGCAGCCAGCGCGCTGCAGCTGCCGTTGACTGTGATCGAAGCTGATGCGGAGGGTGAAGTGGCACGCTACGAAGCGAGCCTGGTGCTGGTGCGTCCGGACCATTTTGTCGCCTGGTCGTCACGCGAGCCGCAGATCGCCGCCAATCAGGCAGCAGACATTCTCGCTCTGGCGAGCGGCATCACCCAACGCCGTCAATAACGGAAGGTGTAACTGTACTTCAAGGTCACGCTGGTACCGGCCGCCTGGAACTCGTCGTTGCGCAGCAAGTCGATCTGGTTATGGTTGAGCACCAGAAACAGCGCCTGGCCTTCCTGCGGAATCCAGTGCAGCCGCACATTGAGGCCGGCCACTTCACTGACGTTGTCGTACTGCACGAGGTTCACCAGCGACAGTGAGTTGGAGAACACGTAGTCGAAGCCGGCGGTCAACACGCGTGAGGTGAACTCACCTTCCGGCAGATCAGCGCGAGTGATATTGAATCCGACGTTGGTGCGGATATTCGGCGTCGGCGTCCACGTTAGATTGCCGACGAGCCGCTGCTGATCCCCGCCGTAGAACTCGCCTCCGGTCACACCGAGCCGGCCCACCACCTTGCGGAACGGCGCACTGCGGAATTCGAGTGTGCTGGTGGCGTATTCGTAGTCGCCGGCGCGGATGGACGTGCCGGGGAAGATGCGGAACGGCGTCAGCAGATTGTCGCGTGACCTGGTGGTGCTCAGCGTGACGCCGTCGCCCGTGCGGGTGGTGAGCTCGAGCGCGGTAAGCGTGAGGTTTTCGGTTTCCGCCCAACCGCGCAGATTATCGAAGCGCTCCCACGCGGCGCCGAAACCCAATGCCTGGAACCACCGGCCGCGCGGACGCCAGGTGTAGTTGAGTTCGGTGGCTTTCTGCTCGACGCCGGTGCGGTTGGCAAAACCCAGCGCCGGGCGGAAGTTGGCTTCGAAGCGGTTGAACTCGACACGACCGGTCAGCCCTTCCTGGCTCGGCAGATTGAGGCTGACACCAACGGCGTCGTCGTTGCCGGTGAAGCCTTCGGTATCGGTGTGCTGCAGCCAGGTCGACAATTCCACGATACGCCCGCCCGGCAGGTGACTGTTGCGATACAGAAAGTCCATGCCGGCGAGTGTGCTGTCACGGTTCGATGTCGGGTTGCCGTCGGTAAAAATCGCGCCGATGGTTGATTCCGCCAGCACTCCGGTCTTCACGCGTATCACCGAAAGGTTATCGGCGTTGACCGCAGGTGTCTCGCCCTGGCGGATACTGAGCGCGCCAAGTTCCCAGTCGCCGATACGACCACTCACCTTGCCGCCAATCTCGAGGTCGATCACTTCGTTGGCGGCGCCGAGCCCGATGCGGCGCGAGAAGAACGGCCGGCCGTTCTGGTTGAGCCGGCCGAATTCGAAAATGTCGGCCTCGCGCAGAAAAAAGTCGCGCTTCTCCGGGAAGAACAAACTGAAACGCGTGAGGTTCACCTGACGATCGTCGATTTCGGTTACCGAGAAGTCGGTGTTGACTGTCATCGACGCATTGAGGCCGGAGGTGAGCTTGTAGAACACATCGAGCGATGGTGCTTGTGTGTCGCCGGAGGCGCCGGTGAGGAAGTTCTTTTCCTGGATCAGGCTGCCGGACGTCACTACATCGAGGCCGAGACCCTGGCGCAGACCGGTGAGGCCGGTAGCGAGCCCTGCGCTGCTGGGGTCGAAGCGTCGATCGTTGCTCACCCACACCATCTGCTCGTTCCTCGCCTGGATCTTGCGCGAGAAATTCATGCCCCAGGTGTCGATGTTGGGATCGAACGAGATCGACTTGTAGGGAATGGCGTACTCGGCGATCCAGCCGTCGGCGACGATGGTGGTCTTCACAAAATAGATCGAATCCCAGTCGCTGTAGAACTGCGAGACATTGCGGTAGATACCGTCGGCACGCACGCCGTTGGCGTTCACGCCGAAGTAGTACCCGCCGCGCTGGGTGTTGAACGAGTCAAACGACACCGTGAAGTAGTCTTCGCCGGTGAAGATGTTGCCGTTGCGGCGCAGGATGTTGTGCGAAATCAGTGCAGGGTCGATGAACAACTTCACCCCGACGTAGATGGCGTCGGCATCGAACAGCAGGCGCACTTCGGTGCGCTCGCTCGGTTCGGCATATTCGACAGGAATGATCTGATGGAAGTCGTCGATGACCGTGGCGCTCTGCCACGTTGCTTCATCCAGCACGCCGTCTATCACCGGCGGCGTGTCGGTGTGGGTCATGTGGAGGGATTTCTGGTCGCGTCCTTCGCCGAGCTGCACCGACTGCCCGTAAGTGGTGGTGACCAGCGGCAACCACAGCACAAGAAAGAGCAGCCCGCGTGGCATCGGGGTCACTCTGCCGGCAGCACGTTGAGGGTAAAGCTGAACGGGCCGACTTCGCCCTGACCGGGATTTTCGTAGCGGGCAGTACCGTTGGCGATCGTGAAGGGCTGGGACACGTAGTCGTGGCCGCCATCCTGTCGCGACGCTTCAACGTTGAGCACGTAGTCACCGGCCGGTAAGGAATTGCCGGCGCTGTCCTTGCCGTCCCACACCAACTGGTAGTCACCCGGACCGCGCGTGGGACGGGTGACGTTGTAGCTTGGGTTGTTGTTGCTGCGGCTACCGGTGCGGCGCCACCAGACCGAATTGCTGTTGGCCCAGCGCTCTTCGCCGCCGAGCAGCAGCAGGTCCTGCAGCGCGATGCCTTTCGAGTCGCCTACCCACACCGCCACGTAGGGCCGGTTGTAGATGCGGTCACGCAGGCGTGGAATGGTGTAGTCCATGGTCAGCATGATGCGCGCCCGCAACTGGCGCCGCATCTCGCCGTTGAGCAGGTCGGTCCAGCCAGGAGATTGCCACTGCATATCCCGCAGACCCACGATCAACACCGGCGTCGAGTCGTCCAGCTTTGCTGCCCACGGCTGGGCATTGGTGAATGCCTGCGCCGCCAGGATGGTGGCAAGCGCGTCGGCGGTGACGGCGTCGGGCGCCGTGGCTACCGCGTAGGAGCCATCCGACACCGACCATCCGCGTCGCGTATCGAAGATGTGGCTGTATTCAAGCGTGCGGATCTTGTAGGTACGAGAGGTATGGCCGCTGGTGGCGACAGCCCGATTCGACAGTGACAGAGTCGCAATAAAGCCACCGTTGTCTGCCACGGGCGCCGGGCCGGCCACTTGCACTGCCCAGCCTTCGGAATCGGGTGGTGCCCCCCAGTACATCGCGTCGCCGCCAATATCGACTTTGATCGCCGTGGCGTCCGGCGCTTCGGCACGCAGCACGGCAACGGCGCGGTCGATGATGTAGCCCTTGGCCAGGCCGGAGGGTTCGAGGTCGATACCCTCGCCGAGCGTAATGGCGCGCGTATCGGCATTGATCGTCAGCTCGGACTGGTTGATCTGGCGAGTGAGCTTGAGCAGGTCCATCACCACCGGCAGTTGCTGCTGCTCCTGCGCGGTCTTCCAGATTTGTGCGATTTGTCCGAGCCGGCAGCTGAAGACGCCAGCGGAGCGTTCACGCCAGCTTTCGCACAGTGTCACCACTTCCAGCAGTTCTGGCGGCAGGTTGTCGCCACTGCGGTTGCGGTTGAGTGTCATCAGCGTGCTGTCGTCGCGCCAGGTGGAGAGGATCGCATCCAGTCGTGTAATCTCGGCCAGCGCGGCTGTCGCTGCCGACTCCATACTGGCGGAATCGTTACCCCACATTGTCACGTCAAGCGAGGTGCCGAGCACGCCATCGTAGTGCTGTTCCAGCATGACCGGTTCCGGCTGCGCCAGGACGGATGTTGCGCAGAGCGAAATAGCCCATAATCCGCCGCGAAAATTGCGCAGGCAATTTGCAACCGCCACCCACCGATTCATCAACTTTTCCATAATGCCCATGCCCGTAAATCGCACCTTGCTTCAATGGTCCCGTACCGTCCACATCTATCTGTCCATCGCGCTGCTGCTGGTCCTGGTGTTCTTTTCGGTCACCGGCATCACGCTCAATCATGCAAATACCCTGACGGGCGAGCCGGTGGTGACCACCCGCACGCTCGACAGCCTGCCCGACCTGCCGCTTGATGAGGCCGGGATGATCGCCGACTCGCCCGAACTCGCGCAATTCCTGCGTGATGAATTCGGCCTGCGCCGCAGCTTTGTGACGCTGCAGGGCGATGGTGATCTGCTCGTGATCGATTACCGCGCACCGGGACGCAGTGCCTTTGTGGAAATTGACGCCTTTGCCGGCACTGCCAACTATGAGCTAACCGACTTCGGTCTTGTAGCGATGTTCAACGATCTGCACAAGGCGCGCGATACCGACGTCATCTGGAAAGCGCTGGTGGATATCAGCGGTGTGCTGTTGGTGCTGTTTTCGCTGGCAGGATTTGTGTTGCTGTTGCCCAACAACTACCGCTTCAAGCGGGTGTCGCTGTTTTCGTTGATCGGCATCACTGCCATCAGCGTGCTCTACTGGCTCGCTGCTGGCTGAGCGGCTTACTGCGCGGCCACCTGTTGATCCGACTCCCAACCGCCGCCGAGTGCCTGGAACAATCCCACAGCCGCGTTCAGCTGCAGCAGTTTGTTGTCGAGCCAGGAGTTGCGGGTAGTGAACAGGGTGTTTTGTGTTTGCAGCACGGTCTGGTAGTCGGCCACCCCTTCGGCATAACGCGCTTGCGCAATGCGGAATGATTCTTCGGCGGCGCCGAGGTTGTTGAACGCCGTGACTCCTTGCGCCTGCAGCACTTGTATATTGCTGAGCAGCACTTCCACTTCGTTGAACGCGCCGATTACGGTCTTGCGGTAGTTGGCGAGATTGTTTTCGAGTGTCAGTTTGGCTTGATCGATGTTGCGGAAACGCTGACCGTTGTCGAGCAGCGTCTGTACCAGGTTGGCACTGATGTTCATCACGGTATCGGGCGACGACACCAGTTCACTCAAGGCAGTGCTGCTGGCGCTGGCGTTGCCGGTAAGGCTGATCTGCGGAAACAGGTCGGTGCGGACGATGGCGACGTTGGCATTGGCACTGCGCAAGGTGGATTCTGCCTGCACAAGGTCAGGCCGGCGCTGCAATAACTCTGATGGCAAACCCGGCTTCACGCTTGGCACTTGAATGGACAGCAGACTCTGGCCAGTGATGTCAAAGCCCTGCACGCTGCGGCCTTGCAGCAAGGCGAGTGCGGAGCGTGCCGACAAATCATTCTGCCGCAACTGCAGCAGGTTGTTGCGTTCCCGCTCAACGGCGATCTGTTGCTGCAGTGCTTCGATTGGAACCGCCACGCCGGCACTCACGCGTGCTTGTGCAATTGAACCGATGGCTTCGGCGTTGGCTACGTTCTGCTGCGCTGCAACGATCTTGTCGCGCGTCAGCAGCAACTGGAAATAGGTGGAAGCCGCAGTGCCGAGCGTATTGAGCGCAAGGTCAGCCGCCTGCGCCACCCGGCCACTGTAATCAGCCTGCGCGCGTTCGAAGGTGGCGGGTCTGCTGAGAATATCGTTCCAGGTGAACCCGGCCGTAAGCGTGGCAGGCACATTGGGGCCATTGCTGTTGTTGCCGAAATCGTTGCGCGTCTCGGTGGTGGAGGCACCAGTGCCTAGCGTTACCACCGGCGTTGGCAACAGGTTGAAACCCGCTTCCCGCAAACTGATCTGCGCCGATTCGAGATTGCGCTGGTTGTTGGCGAGATCAAGGTTGTTGGCCTGCACCATGCCGATCAACGACGTCAGTTCACCATCGGCAAAACTGTTCCACCAATCATTCTGCGGCCACATCGGCGCATCCGCCGTAAGCGGCGCCTGCCAGCCGGCCGGAATGTCGGAGGACGGCAGTTCGGGAACCGGACTTACACAGCCGGTCGCTGTCAGTGCAATCGCAACAAAAAGCAGGGTCTTTTTCATGTTCAATCGTTCGCCAATGCCACTACAGGGTCGAGCTGGGCTGCCTTGCGCGCCGGTGCAAAACCAAACACCAGGCCGGTGGCGGTTGCACACGAGAAAGCCAGCACGATAGGAGTCGTCGTGAAATGAACCGCTACGCCAAACGCAATCAGCAGGTAGCCAATACCGAAGCCAAACAGTACGCCGAAGACGCCACCCACGCCGGACACCACGATCGCCTCCGACAGGAACTGCGTCAGGATGTCGCTCTGGCGCGCGCCGGTGGCCATGCGGATGCCGATTTCGCGGGTACGTTCCGTTACCGATACCAGCATGATGTTCATCACGCCGATACCGCCAACCAACAGCGAGATAGCCGCCACCGAGCCGAGCAGTGCAGTAAAGGTATCTGTGGTGGATGCGACGGTGTCGAGCAATTCAGCGCTGTTGAAGATGCGGAAATCCTGCGTGCCGTGGCGGGCTGCCATGAACTGGATGAGGTTGTTTTCGGTCACGTCGATTTTGGTGACGTCGTCGACATAAACGCCGATTGAGCGCGCAAACTTCTGGCCCATCAATCGCAGCGAACCGGCCTTGAACGGGATGAATACGGCATCGTCCTGGTCCTGGCCGTTGGCAGAGCCGCCCTTGCGCGTCAGCACGCCAATGACCTGGAACGGAATGTTGCTGATGAGGATGTATTCGCCGAGCGCATTGGCGCCATCGGGGAAAAGCTGATCTGCCACGGTGGCACCGATGACAGCAACGGCGGAGAATTTGTCGTTGTCGTCCTTGGTGAAGAACACACCCTGGGCCAGTGGCCAGTTGCGCAATTCCGGCATCAATTCGGAGGTGGCAGTGACCTGTGCCGAGTGATCCTGCCGGCGATAACGCAGTGTGTAATTGCTTTGTAATTCCGGCATCGCGCCAAGGACATTGGGTACGCCTTCTATCACTGCCATCGCGTCCTCGTACGTGAGAGTAGATGGCAGGTTGCGGCGCCCTCCCTCATCGCGTGAGGGTTGCAGGTTCAGCACATTGGTGCCAATCGCACTGATTCGCTGAACGATCTGCTGCTGCGACCCCTCGCCGATTGCCAGCATCACCACCACCGACGACACACCGATAACAATGCCGAGCAAAGTCAGAATGGTGCGGAAAATATTGGCATACAACGAACGCAGCGCCATGCGTATCGCTTCGGCAACACTGGCGATGGGCGACGCCTGCCGGCGCGACAGGAACAGGTCACGCAGTTTGTCGTTGTTCTTGGGATCAATGGCACCGGTGATGGAACCGGTATCCTTCAGCACCTGACCGTCACGGAATTCAATAACGCGATCAGCATGTTCCGCCACCTTTGGATCGTGGGTGATGATGATGACGGTGTGACCGTCGCGCGCGAGTTTCTCCAGCAAGGCGAGCACTTCAACGCCGCTCTGCGAGTCGAGTGCACCGGTGGGTTCGTCGGCGAGGATGATCTTGCCGCCGTTCATCAGCGCACGCGCAATCGACACACGCTGCTGCTGGCCACCTGAGAGTTGGGTTGGCCGGTGGTCCATGCGTGAGCCAAGACCGAGCGAGGTCAACAGCGCTTCGGCACGAACAATACGTTCTTCACCGGGCACGCCGGCATAGATGGCAGGAATTTCGACGTTCTCCACCGCAGTGGCAGCACCCAGCAGGTTGTAGCTCTGGAACACGAAGCCGAAAGCCTCGCGCCGCAGCCACGCCAGCGAGTCGGCATCGAAGCTCTTGATGTCGCGGCCGGCAAATAAATAGGTACCGGAGGTCGGCCTGTCGAGACAGCCGAGCAGGTTCATCATGGTCGACTTGCCGGAGCCTGACTGCCCCATGATGGCGACGAACTCGCCTGGATAGATTTTCAGATCGATGCCGCGCAGCGCGCGCACCTCGACGCCACCACCGGTGACAAAGGTACGGCAAATTTCGCGCAGCTCGATTAGCGGGATGGCTTCAATGCTCACGATCAGAAACCACCCCGGAAGCCGCCACCGCCACCGGGGAAGCCGCCACCCGGGAAGCCGCCCTGGCCAGTGGCCGCAGCAGGCGCATTGACCTGCACGATGCCGGCAACTACCTGCTCACCAACCGTGAGGCCGGACAGCACTTCGGCAGCCACCCGACTGGTAACGCCGATGGTGACATTGCGTTCTTCGCGGCTACCGTCGTCTTTGACGACGGTAACGGTTGCGTTCCTGGGCACGCCCGGCTCTGCGGCAGCCAACGCGGCACGACGACCACCTGGACGCCCAGCGCCGCCGCCAAAACCACCCGGCGGACGTCCCTGCCCTGGCACAAAGCCCGGGGGTGGACCACCAGCACCCGGTACGAAGCCAGGAGGCGGACCGCCAGCACCCGGTGCGGACGCACCTTCGGCGTTGACGGTGGCCGCACCTGCTGCTGCAAGCGCGGGGACTGCTTGTTCGGTGTAGGTCAGTGCGCCTACCGGCACCGTCAGCACGTTCTGTGCTGCAGAGGTGATGAAGTAAACCTGCGCTGTCATCTCCGAGAACAGCGCGTTGTCGGAATTCTCGACATCGAACAGGCCGGTATACAGCACCACATTGTTGGTCACAGTTGGCGTTGGCAGAATCTGGCGCAGCGTGCCGTACCAGCGGCGATCACCACCGCCCAGCGTAGTGAAATACACCGGCATTCCGACTTTCACGGTGCCGATATCGGCTTCGGAAATCTCGGCTTCGACAGTCATGGTCGACAAGTCGGCGATGCGCAGGATGTTGGGCGCCATCTGGTTGGCGTTCAGTGTGCGGCCTTCATCCATTTCAACGGTGACAACAGTGCCGGTAGCCGGCGCAAAAATCTTGGCGAACTCCAGCTGGGTCTCGTCGCTCAACAGTGTGGCTTTGCTTTGCTCAATTTGTTTTTGCAACTGCTCCAGACCGGCCTGCGCCGATGCCAGATTGTTGATCGAGGTGTCAAACTCCAGCTTGCTGGTGGCATCAGCAGCGTCGAGGCGCTCCTGTCTTGCGGCATTGGCCTTGGCGAGATCAAGTGCTGCGATGCGAGCTTCCAACTGGGCTTCCTGCGCGGCAATGCTGGCGCGGCTGGCCTGTACTTTGCCTTCCTGCACACGGGCATCGATCTCGGCCAGCAACATGCCTTCGGTGGCGACGTCGCCCACCTCTACGTGCAGTTTCTGCAACATGCCGGACACCTGTGCACCAACATCGATGAAATGGCTGGGCTTCAAGGTACCTGACGA
>CAISOD010000029.1 GCA_903887045.1 uncultured Gammaproteobacteria bacterium
CTCCCTGGTCGCCGTGGTGATCATGGGCGCCATGGCCTACATCACTGAAAAGATCACAGGCAAGCGCCTGAAAGATGCCAATGAACAAATGAACAAAGGCATGGGCCACATGGTGAACAGCCTGCGCAATGCCGAGATCATTGCAGCACTTGGCATGACCGGCAGCGTGCGTAACCGCCAGATGGGGCTGAGTGACGAAGTCTTGCGCCTGCAAACAGAAGCCAGCAAGCTGGCGGGGATGATGTCGTCAATGTCGCGGGCAATCAGGATGTTGCTGCAGTCGCTGATTCTGGCCCTCGGTGCCTGGATGACAATCGGCGGCAATTTCACCGGCGGCAAAATGATAGCTGGCTCATTGCTGCTATCCAGAACCCTGGCCCCGATTGATCTGCTGATCAGCATATGGAAAAACATTGCGGTTGCACGGGATCAGTACGAGCGCCTTTGCAAACTACTCGATAACGTACCCGCAGAGCCGGAGCGCATGCCGCTGCCTGCACCGCTGGGCAATCTTGCGCTGGAACAAGCTTACATAACACCGCCAGGTGCCAATGCGCCGGTGTTGCGTGGCATTTCTTTCCAACTGGATGCTGGTGATGTGCTGGGAGTAATCGGCCCCAGCGCGTCTGGCAAGTCCACGCTTGCACGCGCAATTTTGGGTTTGTGGCCGGCATTCAGCGGCAAGGTCCGTCTTGACGGCGCGGATATCCTGAAATGGCGACGGTCTGATCTCGGACCTTATCTGGGGTATCTGCCGCAGGATATTGAGCTGTTTGACGGCACGATCGCCGACAACATCTGCCGCTTCAGCGAGCCGGATGCCGAGAAGATCGTCACTGCTGCCAGGCTCGCAGGTGTACACGAGATGATTCTGCGCCAACCCGAGGGTTACGACACCATGATCTCCGGCAGTGGCGGTGTGCTTTCCGGTGGCCAGCGCCAGCGCATAGGATTGGCTCGCGCCATTTATGGCGCTCCCAAACTGCTGGTATTGGACGAACCCAACTCCAACCTCGATGATCAGGGTGAACGTGAACTGGTGGCAGCCATCCACAGGATCAAGGCACTTGGCTGCACTATCATCATCATCAGCCACCGCACCATGGTGCTGGCGGCGGTGGACAAAGTACTGGTGCTGAAAGACGGTGTTTCCATCGGTTTCGGCCAACGCGACCAGGTACTGGCCCAGCTGAAACAAAGCGCTGCCCAACCGACAGCCCTGGCTTCGTGAGTGCGCGGGCAGCTTTACCCCATCCACTGTATCAATGTGAGTAAGTGACTGTGTCTGACGATATTGATGAATCCCAAGAGTTGGTAGTACGCCCTGCAGCCAAAGATACGGGCAAGGGCAAAAGCCTGTTCGCCCGTGCTGAAGAGCGGCTGCTCGCAACCAACGGCGACTTCATGAGTGACAAAAATCTCAACTCACCCAAACGGATCGGCCTGATCATTGCGTTCCTGGTTTTTGGCGTGTTCGGAGTATGGGCAGCTGTGGCTCCGTTGGATGGCGCCATTCATGCGCCGGGGTTTGTAGTGCTGGAATCGTACAGAAAGCCGATCCAGCACTTCGAAGGCGGCATTGTGAAATCGGTGCTGGTGCGGGATGGCAGCATTGTGGCGAAGGGAGAACCAATCATAATCCTGGACAACACCCAGTCACTGGCCAATCTGGACATACTGCAGGGGCAGGAACTCGCACTTTTGGCGCTGGAGGCCAGGTTGGCAAGCGAGCGCGACTCGTTGGACAACATCGAATTTCCACCGGCACTGGTCGCTGCATCCAACCCCGTCGCGCAGATCGAAATGAATGCACAGAACCAGATCTTTACTGCTCGCAAGACATATCTCGACGGTGAAACCGAAGTCCTGACTCAACGAATCACGCAATTGCAGTCGCGGATAGAGGGATTGAAGGCCAGCAAGGAAACACTGCTGGATTCCTTTGACGCCGAAATCAAGGATGCGACTGCTTTGCTGGCTGAAGGTTTTGTCGAGAAAACCCGCATGCGAGAACTTGAGCGTACCCATGTGGCCACTGCTGGAGATATCGCCGAACAGACCGCCACCATCGCCTCCACCGAGGTGCAGGTCGGCGAAACAAAGCTGCAAATTCTGCAGCTGCGCAATCAACGCCAAAGCGATGTAGTGGGTGAGTTGTCTGAGGTGCAGACACGGCTGAATGACGTTCGGGAAAGGATCATCGCGCTGGAGGATATCGTGGAACGAACAGAAATACGGGCGCCGGAAGCCGGCGTGATCAGTAACCTGCAAGTGCATTCGCCAGCTACCGTGGTACCTGGTGGGGCACTTATTGCAGAACTGGTTCCACAAGAGGAAACCCTGATTGTCGACGCGCGTGTAATGCCCATGGATGTTGACCGGGTTCACGCCGGGCAGGTCGCGTCCATCACGATGACGGCACTGAATGCCCGGCGGGTTCCCTCGCTGTCCGGCAAAGTCATCACAATTTCGGCCGACAGCGTGTTGGACCGCGGCACCGGCGCCACCTATTTCCTCGCGCGACTTGCGTTGGATCCCGAGTCATTCGCCAAACTCGACGGCAATCAGCTTGTTCCGGGCATGCCGGCTGAAGTTTTCATCTCTACCGGCTCCAGAACCTTCCTCCAGTACCTGATGAAACCGATCACGGACTCCATGGCACGCTCGTTCCGGGAAGATTGATCATGTCCAAACTGCACTTTTCTTCACTTTATCTGGCGCTTTTTTGCTTCTCGGCTTCGCACGTCCATGCGGCCGAAGCGGCCGGCACCACGCTGGAGGAGTTTTTCACCGCAGCGTTGGTTTTCAGCCCGATGCTGAAATCAGCTGAGGAGCGCTGGAAGGTTGGCGATGCAGGTATCGATATTGCGAACGGCCAGTTGTTGCCGCAGATCAGTTCCAATTTCAACTCCTCTGACAACACACGCGAGGAAGCCGGCCGGCCAGAACAGGAATACCGTGGCCGCAACATGTCTGTGCAGCTCAGTCAGGTGCTGTTCAACTGGCAAGCCTTCGGCAGTCGTCAGCAGGCATACCTGCAGGAAAACATGGCTGAAGCGGAGTACTACGCCGCGCTGGCTGACGTTTTCACGCAGGTGGCAGACGAATATCTCAGAGTATTGGAAGCAGAGGACGCGCTAACCTCCATCAAATCGGAACTGGAAGCCATTACCAACCAGTTGACACAAATCCAGCGTTTGTATGACTTGCAACTGGCAAGGATTACCGATCTCTACAACGGCCAGGCACAACAGGCGGCAGTACAGTCCCAGCTGGTGACTGCCGAAGCCAACCTTACTATTGCCCGCGAAACCTTGTTTGCCAACACGGGTCTCGCTGTCGGCGGTTTGAATCGGCTGCCTGAGGAGGTAAAGGTCATTCCGCTGCAGGGCACGCTGGAGGAATGGCTGCAACGCGCTGCCGCCAACAACAAACGCATTGAAGCAAGTACGCTGGCCTTGCAGGTGGCAGAGAAGGTTGTCTCCATCCGCAGGGGTGCTTACATGCCGCGGGTATCCCTGATCCTGCAACACCAGACCAGTAACCTTGGGTTCCAGAACGCCCCCCTTAATCGCGCCGACAACAACTACATCGGAGTCGATGTGACGATGCCGCTGTTTGCCGGCGGTAGCAATAGCGCCCAGGTAAGGGCGGCGCAAAGCCAGCGCAACATTGCGGAGAGTGATCGTCAACAAGTGAGTCTCGATGTCTACAACAATGCGCGCACGGCGTACTTCCGGATCAAGGCTGGCGAATCAAGCATTGAAGCGGCAAAGTTGCTGGCCCAGTCGACTGCCATGGCAGCTACTGCCATGCGACGCGGCTTCGAGCTCGGCACCGAAACCAGTGTCAACGTGCTGAATGCACTGCGCGACCAGTTTCGTGCCCAGCGCGACCTGCAAAGGGCACGTTATGAACTTATCCGCGCAACACTGTTGCTGGAAAGCGAGGCAGGCACCTTGTCGGCCGATGATCTGCAACAGGTGAGCAACTCGTTGACCGCGCCGCCGGCTACACCCTGAGCATTGCTGCCATGCGTTGCGTTATCCACTCCTGCAACGACAACGCCAGATCAGCTTGGCCGTAGCGATAGAACGCTTCTGCCCATTGCACGCCAGCCGGTAATGTCAATGTGCGCAAGAGGTTGAGTGCACAAACCACGGCTTGATAGTTCTTTTCGCCGAGTTGGCTGACATAACACTCGATTGCCTGTTGTTTTATCGCCATTGCAATCGAAATGTCGACAAGGCAGTTGGCTGGACACTGGCCAGTGATCTCGTACGCAATCGCCTGTGGCGCCTGGGCCCCAATCAATTGCAGACTGCGCCACACCAGCAGTGCGGTGCTACGGTGGTCGGGATGAAGTTCCAGCACTCCCGGAAAGAACACCGCCGCCGGTTTGCGCTGTGTGATGATGGCTGCCAGCTGCAGCGCCAGTGAGTCGTCCGTTTTGAGCCCTCGATCGGGCTCACCAAGAAATTGCACGCTGTGCAAGCCCAGTACCTGAGCAGCCGCGCGCACTTCCTGCTGGCGGCGCTCAACAAGATTGCTGCCAGTGCCGCCGAGTGCGCCATCGGTCACCACGATGAGATCGACAGCAATGCCCATTGCCACGGCCTTGGCGATACTGCCCCCCATGCCGAAACTCTCGTCGTCAGGATGGGGCGCAAACACCAGCCACGGCCCTGACTGATGCGGCAGTGGCTCGGTTTCATACGGCAACAGTTGATATTCCAGCAGCAGGCTCATAAGTAATCCGTATCTCCGGCAGTCAGGCACCAACGATCCTGCAATACTTCAGGCTTTGGGCTATCCGAATAGATATTGGCTGGCGTAATGATGGGCAGCACCTTTACTGGCAATGCGCCAAGATGCAGGCTCGGCACCCACGCAGAACTCAGCCAGAACACCAAGGGCAGGTTGTGCTCGCGCATCATGGCATTTGCCACCCACTGTACTACGCGCGGGAAATCGGTAGCTGCCGCCACAACATCCATGAGCAATGCCCGCGACGGCTCCTCTTTCACCACTGCCAGAGCGAGTGGTTTGCCGCTCAAGCGGTGTCGCCAGAACAAACAACGATAGTGGTTCTCGGGGTGCTGCAGATAACGATAGTGGATTCGTTGTGAATCCTTGCGCAGAAGTATGGCCGCCGGCAACGAAGTCTGCATGCTTTGCCACAACGAATCGATGGCGCCGGCATACTGCGGAAAATTTTCCGCAGTAATCGTACGTCGTTGCAGCAACAACTCAGTGGGAAGACGGGTAGTGCTGCCTTCCACCGACAGTTCACTCATCCCTCCTACCGACGCATACAGCCCCAGGCGCTGTGCCAGATGCAAATGCCGATCGCTGGGAAATCCATAGCCGATCAAATAGGTTCGCCGGTACCCGACATAGCGTTCAATAAACCTGCTGGTAGCCAGAAAGAACGGACTGTGTGTGCGAACACCGTACCGCGCAGACGGTGCTACCATGACATCAACAATCTGCACGGCGAGGGCTGGCTTGCCGTCAAAGATGACGTCTACTCCGACCCCGCCATAATGTGCGACAAGCCTGTCATCATCCCATACCCCCATTCCATGGCTGTTGCTATTGCGGTATTTCCAGTTCCAGAACGCTTCGCTCATCGGTTTGCCGAATATGCTGCCAAATAGCAACCGCATCTCGGCAGCATTGGCAACGTCGATTTCACCTGTTCGCAAGGAAGGGGCTGCAGGAGGGGTTTCGGGCGGCGGGACCAGTGACACGCAATAGGCTCTGGAGACAAGACACGCTGCAAGGTTAACATGGCGCCCTATGCGCTGACGCCATGACTGCGGTGGGCGTAAACGTGAGTATCAGGAGGCTGCTGTGTTGATTCTGCCCAACTCTTGTTTCCTGCATGTGCCGAAGACTGGCGGATCGTGGGTCAAGACAGCCATATTGGCATCCGGCATCCAATGCGAGGCATTCAGCCCCGGCGGCAACCATCATCCCGGACTCAACGAGTGCCCGGCTCCTGACAAGTTCAAATTCGCCTTCGTGCGGCATCCATTGGGGCTGTACCGCTCATACTGGCAATACAAGATGACCTACGGCTGGGACAACCGTAGCGCCATCGACGAGTACTGCCACGCCGACAATTTCGACGCCTTTGTCACCAGGGTGATTACCAGAATGCCGGGGGTGTATAGCCAAAGCATCGCGGATTTTGTTGGCACCGAGCAGCAGCCGATTGATTTCATCGGCAAGTACGAGAGTCTGGTTGAAGACCTGATCAAAGCGCTGACCATGGCCGGGTGTCGCTTCAGCGAAAATGCTATCCGTGCCTTGCCTCCGATCAACGTGAGCAACAAAGAGGCATTCCCTGCCGAATACAGTCCGGAACTGGAGGCAGCAGTCCTGCGTACCGAAGCCGGGATAATCAATCGCTTCAATTATTGAAAGCGCTGTGCGCAGCCACAGCGCCTGTCCCTGTCAGAGCGAACCAACGTCTCTCTCGTTATGAAAGGCGGCAAAGATCAGATCATGCTGCACAGAAAAACTCACAATAAACAGAAGCGATTCTGCCAACAGCTTCGCCATCAACGTAGACAGTCCGAACCACGCCTGCAACTCTTGTATCGACAGATAAGATATTGAGGCCAGCAAAACCACCAAGGCCAGATATTGCACGAGCACGCCGTAACCGCCGCCTCGCTGGCGGAATACCATGCGCTTGTTCAGGGCAAAATTGACGCCCAGCGCTGCTGTGCGTCCGCACAACATGCCGGCAGCCAGGCTGCCACTCCACAGAAAGGCCAGCGAAAAAACCAGGAAGTCCACTACACTCGTCGACAACGACGACAACGTAAAACGCAGCAGCACGAAATAGATCTTCATCGAATCGCGTATTACATTGAAATGCGAGCTGCTGTTGCCGTCGAGATAGATTGTTTTGATCACCACTTCTCGCAGCGGCCTGCGATATCGCAACGCATCGATGAGCATGCTGCTTTCATACTCGTAACGTTCGCCGGGTACTTTGAGCATTGACGGCAGTGCAGTGAGCGGTAATGCCCGCAGACCGGTTTGCGTATCGCGCACGTTGAGGCCATATAAGAGACGGAATACCAGCCGTGTCAGCGAATTGCCGAAACGGCTGCGCAGTGGTACGTCCTGGCCGAATTCGCGTACCCCCAGCACCATTGCCGCTGGCGTCTCTGCCAACGCAGTAGCCACTCGTGTTATGTCGTGCGGACTGTGTTGGCCGTCAGCATCAGCGGTGACCACTCCAAGCAATTGCCGTTCGTGCAGCAGGCAATGATTGAATGCAGTTTTGAGTGCACGCCCTTTGCCGGTATTGATGGCATGGCGCAGCAAGGTTACGCGTGGATGCGCCGCTACTGCGGCAAACACCGGGTCCGATGTGGTTGCGGAACCGTCGTCGACCACGATCACTGCAGCAAAGTCGTAGAGAAGCAGCGCATCCACCAGCAACACGAGTGTCTGTGTCGGGTTGTAAGCCGGAATGATGACCGCCATCAGTGCCAACGGTCCGGGTGGCACCCCTGTAGTCACTGTGAAGCACCCGATTGGGGACAGTGCAAGCGCATCAGTCGCACACCATTACCGGCGACCAGGGTTTGCAGTGAACCATTGGCCAAGGCCGGGCCGATGACGGCTGGAAAAATAGAATCATGCAGCAGCACGTAGCGAATTTCATTGTGCCGCGCAATCGTTGGCAGCAAGTCGCACAGCAAAGCGCCGTTCTGCAGTGCTGCCGCCGTTTGTGGCTGCATATGACTGGCTCCGTAATCATTGAACCAGAAGGGTCGCAGTTCACGTATCGCCACCATGGGTGGATAAGTGGTGTACACCGAGCCGGCTGCTTCCGCATCCATGGCGATTTCCAACAGGCGAGTGTTGAAGTCGGCATCGCCTGTGAGCTTCCGCCGCTCGTTGGTACGAAGCTCCCACAGCGCTGCGTTGGCCGGCAACAGCGAGGCCACCAGCACCAGCAGCGACAATACCGGTAACACCCGCTGCAGGAATACTCCATCACCGAGGCTGCGGGTCTGCAGGGGTTCCTCCGTCCATTGCTTCGAAAGCGGCATCCAGCCGTAACCGTTGGCAACGGCCAACAACACGAAGGGAATACCAGGCAAAAGATTGCGGCCGTCATACGAGAAAAATGCCGCCCATACCAGCACATAACCAAAACCGACAACCGCGTAGAAACGTCCATCCCGGTCACGCAGTGCCAGCAACAGGCCGGCGATGCCGAGTATGGAGATGATGGAGTTGCGGGTCTGGTTTTCGCCGATGCGAAGCACCTGTGGCAGCGTTTGCGTGAGTGCGCGTTCAACACGCTGGCGCAGGGTTTCATTGCCGTAGATGTCGCCGGTAACGTACGTGATCACGCTATCACCCGACTCATACAGCGCGGTCAGAGCGTACCAGGGTACTGTCAGCGCCATAAGCAGCAGGAGTGGCCGCCGCCACACCAGCGAAGGAAAATTACAGCGCCAGCAACCCCACACAAACAGGCCGAGCGCGAGAATGCCACTTTGCTTCGTCAGCATCGCCAACGCTGTGGCGACGGCAGCATAAAACAACCAGCGCGAACGCCGCTCAACATCCTGTTGCGCAAGCATCATCCAGTGGCCGGTCAACAACGTTGCGAAAGTCACCGGCACATCGACATAACCCGTGTCGAGCACCGCGCGGTAAGGGCCGAGCAACAAGCCCGTGGTCGCTGCGCCGGCCAGCAGCAGACTCCAGCGCCGCCAATGCACAAACGCAGCGAGAAACGCCAGGACCAGCCCCAGTGGAAACAGGCCCATCAGGATACGAACGAAGAATTCGATCTCCGTGCTTTGTTGCCACACATACAGCACTGACCAAAGTACAGGCACCAGTTGTGGATAACCCCAGGTCAGGTATGGCCAGTCACCGTGAGTCCAGTCCCGCGCCCAGCGATTCCAACTGACTACAGCATCCCAGCCTTCCAGTACGCCAGGCCAGTGGCCAACGATGGTACGCAAGAGGCCGGCCAGGCAAAACACATAGACCAGTAACGACAACAGGCTCACCAGCGGCAACGACAATGGTTCCGCGCGCGCACCTTGCGGTTGTTGGCGTTGCCGCACCAGCAGCAACAGTGCCACCACCTGCGCCCAGCCGAGTGTCATCCACACTGTACGCTGGTGCAGCCCGGTGACATGCAGCAGCAGTGCAACAGAAAAGCTGATGACGCAGCTGCTGGCGAAGACAAACAGCAAGCTATCGGTGATGGGCACGACCAGGCGATCACGCGAGAGCCATTGCTGCAACAACATCCCAGGCAGCAAGGTCAATTGCAAGAGGCCGCCAATACCCGAGAACAGCGTACCCAGTCCCTGCTGCGCCAGCCATTCCACGTCAAAGCACCTGCCATTGATGTGGAAGTGTGACAATGCCGAGTTCGAGACCGCGTTGCTCGACATTGAGCTCGGCCACCTGCCGCACGCGCTCGTAGATATGCAGCCCCTGTTCGCACAACAGGTAAACTTCGATTACGTAGCAACCTTTCAGCAAAGGAAAGTCCGGCAACGTCACCATCACAGAACCAGTCAAATCAGCGCCTGCGCGCAGTGCAATGCCATCGTTGACAGTACCCATGCTGGCAACATAACGGCCATCGCCACCAAGTATGACCAGACCCACACTCGGCACCGGCAGTGCAGCAACCGACAGGAATCGCACTTCCACTTCGATACGACTCTTGCCGCTTTGCACCGCATGAACACGGGCTTCAGTGCCGTCAACTCTCACTTTCACGGCCATCACTCGCGGCACTGCCTGTGCCGCGACCGGTGTCGCTACCGTAGTGGCCGTTGATGCTGCTTCTGCTGTTGCTGTTACCAGGGGCGGTTGCACAATGGCCGACTCCTGCTGCAGGAAATCACCATAGGCAGTGATGACCTTTGCCGGTGCGCCCTCGGCACGCACGCGGCCACCATCAAGCCACAGCACCCGATCGCACAGCGCCTCTACCTGGTACAGCGAGTGGGAACAAAAGAAGATGGTCTTGCCGGCCTGGCGGAATTCCATGATGCGATCGAACGAACGACGGGCAAAGACACCGTCACCGACCGACAGGGCTTCGTCGATGATGAGAATGTCGGGGTCAACGTGCGTAGCGATGGCAAATGCCAGCCGCATCACCATACCACTGGAATAGGTTTTCACCGGCCGTTGCATGAATTCACCGATGCCGGCGAAATTGACAATCGCTTCATAGGCTGCCGCGGTTTCCTGCCGGCTCAGACCCTGTATTGCACAAGTAAGGTAGACGTTGTCGTGCCCTGTCATCTCGGGATGGAAGCTGGCGCCAAGTTCAAGAATTGCCGACACGCGGCCGTTGATCTCGAGTTGGCCACTTGAGGGCTGCAGCGTGCCTGCCAGCAGTTTGAGCAGTGTGCTCTTGCCGGCGCCGTTCTTGCCAACGACACCAATCACTTCGCCTTTCGCCACCTGCAAGCTGAGAGGCTGTAATGCGTCGTATTGGTAGTGCCGCACTTTGCCGGTAAGGATTTCCAGCGCACGATCAATATCGCGCGTGTAGCTGCGATAGCTTTTGCCGACGCCAATCAGGCTGATGACTTTGTTGCCAAAACCACTGTCAACCATCACAACAGCTCCCGCACGTGCAGCTCGGTACGGCGAAACCACAACCAGCATGGCACCAGCAACAGCAACCACAGTGCCAGCAGGCGCGCTACGCTCTCGAGGGGCAACACCCCACCATTCAGCCAGGCATGGATCAACAGCATCCAGTCAGACATCGGGTTCAGCCACAACCATATACGCATACCGGCCGGCAACATGTCAGGGAAGTACAGGATCGGGGTGAGGTACATCAGCAATGTCAGCACAAACGGCAGCGCCTGCCCGAAGTCGCGCACAAACAATCCGGCGACGGCACAGAGCAATACCAGCGGCAATGTCCACACCAACAGCAGCGGGATCACCACGACTGCCTTCAGGGCTGCCACCAAACCGAGCAGCCACATTGCTGTCAGCACCAGCACAGGCGTGTACACCAGCATCGGCATCACCAGCGCCATCGTGGGGAGGACTTCGAGCGGAAACCGCGATCGCGTGAACAGCGGGCTGAATTCGCGGAACAGGCCGGTGGCTCGAACCAGCACTTCGCTGAAGCACAACCATGGCAGCATGCTCAGCAACATGTATTGCGCAAATCCGGGGCCACGCACGTTGCGCATGTCGTACACCACCGCAAACAGGAACCAGAAACCCAGTATCTGCAGCGCCGGCTGCAGTAGCGGCCACAGTCTGCCGAGTGCAGTGCCGGATGTGCGACTTGCAATTTCACGCTGCACCAACATGCGCACCAGCGCGCGGTGTTTCACCGGTGCCAGCAGCGGGATGCTGAGGCTGTCTGCGCACAGGCGCAAAAGGCGCAGCAAAAATGTCATTCTGCAAACTCCGCTTCTGCTGGCAGGGCAGTCAAAGGCAATTTCTGGTAGGGGTTGATCTTCATTACTTGTGGACGCTCAGTGAAGCCGGGCACATAAACAGTTTCGGCATAGGCAGCCAGCAGCGGATCATTGATCGTCGTGCGGTCTTCTGTCGCAACATCATTGTTTTCCTTGTCGTTTTCCTTGTTGGCAGTATCTTCATGGTCACCCGTCGTGGTCGGGCGCGGATAGACCATTATCGTGTAGTAGCGGGTCTCCTTGCGACTGTTCAGCCATTGACGCACATCCGTCATGTTCTCGGCCGGAATGAGCTGCGCTACATCACCATTACCCTGGAAATCCTTTTCCTCGCGATATTCAAGGATGTCGGCAATCAACTCATCGTCCAGCCCCGGTATCAACCGCATTGCTTCAATGGTGGCCACATTGAGATTGATCAGTTCATCTTCGCCGTAGATGGTAAAGGCAGCCTCAAGGTTGACGTCGCTGAAAACTTCGGCAAATCCACGAATGGACAGTATCTCTTCCACACTTTCGATCGGGCCGTTACGCGGCGCGTAGGGCACAGGCAAGCTGAGGTAGTAGTCTTTCTCCGCGCCATTGGGGCTGGGGCCGTCATTAAGATCAAGCCAGTCGTTCCACGCATCCATGAGCTGATCAATCTGCTGCTGGTCTGCTTCCTGCGGACCACCAAGCTTCTTCTCGATCATCATGCGCAACCGGGCGCGGCTCATCTGCCGCATGTTGATCTTGCCGGCGTGATCATAGATGCGCACAACAATGTTGGGGTCCTGCGGGTAGTACAACTCCAGCGAGTCGCCACGGTGGCGTTGATACCGTGGAATGCGGCCGATGGCGTTCATGCTCTCGGAGAAACTGTCAAACTCCTCGCTTTCTGCCGGCAAGGGCATCTGCTCCAGCATCAGGTCCATCTCGGCGCGATTGACTGCCGCCTGCTCACTGGCCCAGATCGCAAGCCCCTGCTGGTGGAAATGCGCCACCTGTGCCGACAGGCGATTCTGCGAAGCGATGACGGTAACCAGTATCGTCATCAGCGTGATCGTCCACAGTGCCACGATAATGACGGAGCCGCGTTGTTGCAGTGAACGCTGTAGTCGAAACGACCGCATGTCAGTTCACCACCACCGGTTCAATATCGGGGTTGCGCCAGCTGCGGATGGGCGCGAGGATTTCCAGCACATCGTCGTTGCTGTCGCGCTGCAGTGGGCGCAGCACCAGCTCTACTGCCAATGGCAGACTCTGGCGGACATTGCCCTCCCACTCTTCCAGCCATTCCTTGCTGTCGATATCTTTCTGCACCAGATAACGCAGCTCGGCACGATAGCCAGGCAAAAGTGGCACTGCATCAAGTGCGTCGAGGCGTTCATCCGGGTTGTCACTGAAAGCGGGCGTGATCTTCAACAGCACGCCCTCTTTGTCGTCCGACAACAATTGCCACGCGGTAAGGCCGGAGTTGCGTTGTGGCGATACTGTGGAGATGAAACTCACATTACGTTCGTCACCGGTGAAATAAATGAAGCGCGCCAGTTTTTCGGGATCAACGTAGGTGTGGGCAAACGCGGCCTGCAGCGCGCGGTCGAGTTGCAATACCACCAGGGATTTGTCGAGTGCACGATCCAACCCCGAGGTTTCACGCTTCCAGTCATTGACCACACTGTACAAGCCTGCACTCAGCATGCCGAGCAGCATTGCTGTCAGCGTCATCGCCAGCACCAGCTCAAGCAACGTATAACCGCGCGCGCGCTTCATTGCGGAAGGCCCAGTGGATTGGAGACGTCTTGCGACGAGGATCCGGCGCCTTCCAGCGTTATCTGCTGCTGTCGTATCCAGTAGGAACCATGTACCAGCGTTTCGCCGTTGTCGTCTTCAATATGAAAATCGCGGAGATTGTCCAGAGTGCCGGCTGTCTTGCGATCGGGGGCTTCGATCTCTTCACCGCTGACAAGTTTGAATTCGCGCTGCTGCTCGCCAATCAACACTTCGCCTTGCTCGTCGTTCAACTGCGCGACATTGATCATGCTGCGCACCTGCATGGATTGCACCAGTACATCTTCGGCTCGCCACGCCAGCCGCTTGTTGCCGCCGATCACGCTGAACAGTGCGCCGAGCGCAAGCGCGGTGATCGTCAGTGCCACCATGACTTCGAGCAGCGTAAAACCATGGGCCTTCGCGTTTGGCAGGCTGCTAAAACGCTGCATCAAGCGCCTCCTCATCGATCTGCTCTCCGCTATAGGCCACCGAAATCCGGCCAGTAAGCGAATCAACCCGCACATCGGCGTGAAAGTCAGCGCTGTCAAAACCAAGGACACCGCCGGTACTACCGCCCTGTGGAAAGAACACCACTTCGATGTCATCGCGGTCTTCGGCGCGCTGGTTAAGGTCGCTGCGGAATTGCAGGGTGATGCTGTCACTGATCCAGTCGGCAGGATTGCGCTGTGCCTGCAACTCGCGCTGCCGCTCAGCGAAATCAGCGCTGCGTGCATCAAGCGCAATAAAGCGGGCAATACGTGGCGAACCTTCAACAATGGCCACGCGGCGCGCGTACTTGAGTATCGCGACTGCCTGTCGCACATCCGCATTGAAGCTGCTGGTAGCGGTAGTGGAGAGATTCGGAATGATGAGGCCGGTGCCTATGAGGATCAGTGCCAGCACCACCAGCAGTTCCAGCAGCGTGAAGCCTGCGGCACGGCGCGAGACGCCAGCGTGCAGGCTGCTGTCGTCAGCGACCAATGTCGGCGTCATCGTCCTCACCGCCAGGGGTGCCGTCCTTGCCGTAGGACATCAATACAAAATCCTTGTCGCCGGGTTGGTAGAAGTAGTCGTTGCCCCATGGATCTTTCGGCAGGCCGCCGCGCAGGTAGGGCCCATTCCAGGTGTCACGGCCGGTGTCGTTTTCCACCAGCCCTTCCAGCGTTTCCGGATAGCGACCGATCTCCAGCAGGTAGGTATCCAGCGCTGTTTCCAGATTGCTGACCTGCGACGCCGCCGTGGCGCGCTGACCCTTGCCGAGGTTGCTGAAAATGGCCGGGCCAACCAATGCCGCCAACATGCCGAGGATGGCAAGTACCACCAGCAGTTCGATCAGCGTAAAGCCTTTGGGACCGGATTTGGTTTTCGTGTTAGTGAGTTTCATGGGTTTTCCCTCGTCGGAAATTACAGGCCGGCGGCGTCGAGCAATTTGCCGACTTCGGTGAAGCCTTCGCGCATCGCTGCCATGGTGGCGGCGTCGCGCTGGTCGCCGTAGATGATCTGCGGTCGCAGGATGATGAACAGTTCGCGCCGGCTGCTCTTGATGTTGCTGTACGAAAACGCGCGCCCCAGCACCGGAATGTTCTGCAACAGCGGTATCCCATTCTGCACATCAGCGTCTTCGTCCTGGATCAAACCGCCGAGCGTGATCGTTGTCTGGTCCGACACAACAACGGTGGTGGTGATCTCCTGATTGACGAAGGTGGGGTTGCCGGCGACGCCCGTGGTGTTGCTCTCCTCCACCGACGACAGGCTTTGTTCGATTTCGAGATTGATGTAGCCGTCTTCGTTGATCTGCGGCGTGATCTTCAACACGATACCGACATCACGATAGGTAATGTTCTCGGTGGCAAAGCCGTTGCCACTGGTGGTGGTGCCATTGTTGACCGGCACTGCCTGACCGACCACGAACTCGCCTTCCTGGTTGTTGGCGGCAAGCAATGTGGGCCGCGCCAAAAGTCGCACTTCGTTGTCCTGCGCGATGGCATTCAGCGTAGCGTCGATCACGGCGGCTCCGTCCATGAAGGTCTTCGTCAGTACCAGCCCCGAACCCTGTGTTGCCGGGCGACCGGCATCCAGTATCCCATCCGGCAGGAAGCGGCTGCTGAGGCGCGCGGGTCCACTGGCGGCGTTACTCGACACTCGCGTCCAGTCGATGCCGAACTGGTTGCCTTCAGTCAGCGTCACTTGCCCGATCACGGCGTTGATCAGCACCTGCAGCGGCACGGTGTCGAGCGCACTGATGGTGGTCAGCAACTGGCGGTATTCGCGCGGTGTAGCCCGCACCAGCAGGCTGTTGGTGTTTTCATCGGCGACGATGCTGACAGAGATGTTGGCCGAAGCCACTTGGTCGTTGGCAGCGGCAGCACTGGCCGCATCAAGCACTGGTGCCAGCTGGAACACCTGCGGCTGCAGGGCGCCGGCTTCACGCGCGGTACGGGCCGCCTCATCCTCGTCTTCTTCGCCGTACACATTGTTCAGCGTCTCTGCCATGGCGACTGCGTCGAGATTCTTCACCTTGTACACAAACAGCTGTTCCACTTGTTCCTGGCTGGCCGCATCCAGGATGTTGATCCAGCGATCCACTTCAGCGAAGCCGCGTGCAGCCGGCCCGATCACCAGTACCGAATTGATGCGATCAAGACCGAGCACCTGATACGAGCCCTGTTCGCCTTCGATCAGCTTGAGGACGCCGGTCATTTCCTCCGCCACCTCGGCCGCAGGCGAATTCATCAACTGGTACAGCCTGATGCCCTGGTTGAGGAACGGGTCATCATCGAGCACTGCCAACAGCGCATTGACCCGCGCCAGCTGCTCGGGCGAGCCGGTAATGCCGACCAGGTTGGGCGCGCCCATGCGGATCAGCGTGCCGGCGGGTTGCAGCATCGGTACCAGAATCGGCTCCAGTGTTTCTACCGAGATGTAGGTGAGCGGCGTTACCTGCAGCACTTCGGAGGCATTGACGCTGCCAACTGCGCCGGGCAATACCACAGCCACCGGCACGTTGGAGGGATCACGATTGAACTCCCACACAGAGCCGGCTTGCTGGATCGATACGCCGGCGTTGCGTGCCAACAGGCGCAGTACGGGCCAGATGTCTTCATAACGCAACGGGTTGGTGGCAGAGGTGCGCAGGCTGACTTTGTAGTCGATGGTCGGGTCGATGACCATACTGATGCCGAGCAGATCACCGAGCTCCTGGATGACGAAGCGCATATCCTGTTGTTCGTAATTCAGCTCCACCACGTTGTCTTGTGGCGGCTGCCCGCCAGGCGCCTGCTCGACGCTGGGCTCAAGCGGAATCACGCGGCCGGGCCGACTGATGCCGTTGTCGCTGCGGGTGGTCGTCGTTTCCGGCACCGGTGGCGCCGATGCGGATGCAGCAGTCTGTACCGTCTGGGCCGGCGCGGGCACAACTGCCGCATTGCTGGCTTGCTGCTGCGGCAGCATGGCGCAAGCACTGATCAGGGCCAATGTCGACGCCAGCGCGATGCGCGAGGTGTGCGGCAAGCAACGTGACAAACTGTGCCGGATGAAATCAGTCACAAAAGTACTCCACTAGAAGTCCAGCGTGTTCATGCTGAACACTGCCGACAGCATGACAATGATGATACCGCCCACAACGACGCCCATCAGCAGGATGAGCGCAGGTTGCAGTGCATTGACAAGACGGTTCAGCTCGTCACGCACCTGGGTTTCAAAGTTGGTGGCGAGTTTTTTCAATATGATGCCGGTACGGCCGGTTTCTTCTCCTACCGTGACCAGCTGGTGCAGCAAAACCGGAAACCGTTTTGATTTCGCCAGCGCCACCCCAAGGCCGGCACCGCCGCGTACATCTTCTTCTACCTGCACCAGATGGTGCACCAGCTCGCTGTTGGAAATGACTTCGCGTGCGACGCGCAGGGACTTGATCAGCGGAATGCCGGCGCCAAGCAAGGCGCCAAGCGTGCGGGTGAAAATCGCCACTTCACGGTACAACAATACGCTGCCGGCAATCGGCAATGTCAGCAGCCAGGCATCCTTGGCACGACGGCGCTGCGGATCCTGGTTGATGTAACGCAGCGCATACCACACCAGCGCAATCAACGGGATCAACAACCAGCCATAGCCCTTGATGCCATCGCTGAGGTTCAACAGCAGCTGCGCCTGCGGCGGAATACCGGTGCCCACGTCTTCAAACATTTTGGTGAACTGCGGCACCACATAAATCAGCAGCAAGGCTACCGAGAGTATACCGGTGAACAGCAACACCATTGGATAGGTGAGGGCAGATATCACCTGCTTCTTGGTTTCTTCAGCAGATTCAAGGAAGCCGGCAAGATCTATCAACAGTTGATCAAGAATGCCGCCGGTCTCGCCGGCGCGCACGATATTCACATACAAGCGCGAAAACACATCCGGCCGCAGTTCCATCGCATCAGCCAGACTCTTGCCTTCTTTCACATCACGGCGGATTTCGGCCACAAGACGCTTCATGTGGGCTTTCTCGGTGATGCCTTCCAGCAGCACCAATGCCTTGTCGAGCGGCACGCGCGCGTCCACCAGCGTGCACAGGCCATTGGTGAAATCGACCAGGTCGGCATTGCGGATACGGCTGGTGCTGCTGGTCTGTATCTGCTGGCTGGCCAACTTGAGCCGCACCGGCACCAGTTTGCGCGCCTGCAACTGCGCCACCGCTTCACGTTCGGATTCCGCGCTGAGCAAGCCGTTGCTCATGTTGCCGCTGGAGTCACACGCCTGGTATTGGTAGTGGTGAATGCTCATATCGCCCGTGTCACCCGCACCACTTCTTCCGGTGTTGTCATGCCACGGCGCAGTTTGTCGAGCGCGTCTTCACGCAAGGTTTGCATGCCTTCTGCCTGTGCCTGCTTGCGGATCATATTGGCATCGGCACCGCTGGTGATCAGGTGACGTATCTCGTCGCTGACCATCATCAATTCATACAAGCCGATACGGCCGCGATAGCCTGTGCCGCCACAACGTTCGCATCCAACTCCGCGCTTGATAAGGGGATAGCTGTTCGCCTCGACTTCGAGTACCAGTGCTTCATCCGCTGTCATCGGCGCTTCAACCGTGCATTGCGTACACACGCGGCGCACCAGACGCTGCGCCTGTATCGCCAGCAACGATGAACTGATCAGATAACTTTCCACTCCCATGTCCTGCATGCGCGTTACCGCGCCGGCAGCGTCGTTGGTGTGCAGGGTCGAGAACACCAGATGGCCGGTGAGTGCCGATTCGATCGCGATCTCGGCGGTTTCGTGGTCGCGGATTTCGCCGATCATCAGAATGTCCGGGTCCTGTCGCACTATCGAACGCAGGCCGGAAGCAAAATTGAGTCCTATATTGGCGTTCACTTGTATCTGCGTAATGCCGGCCAGCTGGTATTCAACCGGGTCTTCCACCGTGACGATCTTGTGTTTTTCGCTGTTGATCTTCTCCAGCGTGCCGTACAGCGTCGTGGTCTTGCCGCTGCCGGTGGGGCCGGTGATCAGAATCAATCCGTGCGGCTGCGTGATGACTTTCGAGTAGTTGCGCAGCACCGCTGCCGGCATTCCGAGCGCAGAGAGCTCGATCGACAGATCCCGGCGATCAAGTATACGCAGCACGATCGATTCGCCGAGCACGCCAGGCAGGGTCGACACGCGCATGTCGAGATCGCGGTTGCCGATGCGGTAATCAATACGGCCGTCTTGCGGCAGTCGCTTCTCACCGATGTCGAGCCGCGCCATCAACTTCAGGCGCGAGGCCACTGCTGACTGGATCTTCACGGGCAGGCGTTCGATGCGCGTCATGATGCCGTCGACACGGCAGCGTACTTCCAGATAGTTCTCGTTGGGCTCAAAGTGGATGTCGCTGGCGTTGAGATCGAGTGCCCGCGCAAACAGGTGATTGACCAGGCGGATGATCGGCGCTTCGGAATCCATGTCGGAAAAGTCATCGACTTCACTGAAGCCGCTGAACTGATCGTCGCCGCCGGCAATCTGCGGCGATAGTTCAGCGCGCCAGTGTTTGATCAAGCGTGCCACTTCATCGGTAGTGCCGGCGCGGAACACCACCTCGTCACCGATCACAAACCGTACCTTGCTGCGTAAATCCAGCGACGGCAACTGGCTGTATACCAACTGACCGCTTTGGTTGAAATCGAGCGCCGGCGCAATGCCGGCCGGCTCCAGCATCTGGCTGAACACCGGCAGCGACAGCGTTTTGGCAAGTGCGGCGGGCGTCATGGCTGCGGGCCCTGCACAGGCGGGAACATGAGGGTTGCTGGTGCCGCAGACGATGGGGCTGTTGCGGCGGCACTCGGCCCGGAGCGGCCGAAGCCAACCACGGTGAGATTGCCGGTGTACTGGCGACGATTGCGGCTGATACTGAACGTGGCAATGTGCAGCCGCGGGCGCGCGCTTTGCAGTGCCTGTACGAATGGCAGGATTTGCTGCTGATCAAGCGAGAAGCTGATGTCCTGTTCCACCAGCAACCAACTGTCGGCGCGGTTGTAGCGCGCCACACCGAGTTCGCGCAGCTCAACGCCGTAATCTGCCACCAGCTGGCGCACGCTGCGCTGCAGACTGCTGCTGATCAGGTTCGGATCAGTGCCGGGAAACACCCAGCTTTCAAGATCAATGATTTCTGCCTGCTTCAGTTGTTCGCGTTCCTGCCACTCGGAGGTTTCAACGATCAGCGTGCGCAAACGCTCAGCCCGCTCTTCCAGCAGCGCGATGTCTTCCCGGCTCTGGCGGTAGTAGTCGAACAGCAGCGGCAACACCCGCACCACCAGCACCAATGCAAACAGCGCACCGGCGATGATCACGAGTTGTTTTTCATTACGCTTCATCGGCTGTCCGTCATTTCTGTACTGGTGGGTACTTGGCGTCATAGCCGCCGAAATCAGCACCACTCAATCGCAGGCGTATGCCAAAGCGATCACCGCGCGCACCCCCTTCACCGCCCGAACTGCTGCGGCTCTGGCTGACTTCGAAAAACTCTTCCCGTTCCGACAACTGCTCCACCAGCAGAGCCGGGTCCTGCGCGTAGCCGGTCAGATCAACCACGCCCTCTTCAAGCGAGAAATCGGTCAGGGAACTGTTGATGTACTGGTTCAGTGTCAGCAGGGTTTGCGCAACATCCTGGCGGGGATAGTCAGCCAGTGCGCCCCATTCATCTTCCATCGCGTACACCGCGGCCTGGCTCTGGCGTGCAGCTGCAGAGTCTGCGCGCAATTCCTCGATCTGGCTTTCGAGCCAGGTGGCCTGCGCCCAGTTGGCGACAAAAGGCAGAAACAACAACGCCACCACCACTCCGGCTGCCATCGCAGCGAAACGCTTCTGCTTTTGTTGCAGCAGCCGGCGTCCATAGTGCTCAGCACCTTTCGGAAAGAAACAATAGGGCTCCATCGGCTCGACAACTTCTCGCCTGCCGGACCAATAGTCGTGGCCCTGACTGCGCAGCCGCAAGCCAGGTGCCGCTTTGGCGGTTTCAGCCTGCCATTGCTCGGCGAACTCCTGCTGCTGCAGGTCGCGCTGGGTTGCCATGCACACCGAGTGCAACACGCCGCCGTGCAGTTCGAACTGCGCAACATGGCGTGAGTCTTCGTCAAGCAGCAACAAATCCTGTTCGCGCTGCATGGTGCCTACGAGTGCCAGCGTGCGCGGCATCACAGCAGCGAGAAACAAACCTTCAGCCTGGAATGCCATGAACAGTTCGTCGGCGTTGCGGGCCGGATACCACAGCGCCGTACCTTCGCCACTCTGGCCGTTGAGGCCAAGCAACAGTTCGTGGTCGTACGCGGGAATCAGGGTATGCGCCTGCAGTTTCAACGCCGAGCGCAGCAGGCTGTCGCCTTTCAGTGCCAGTTGGTAGTGCGTGCTGAGAAAATCGGCGGGGGGCAGCAGCAGCAGGATGCCGGCCGCCAGATCGTGCGGATTGGCCAGTTTGCGCGCGGCTTGTGCCAGCGCTTCGGCTTGGCTGCGCCCGTCTTCGAGTACGACCTGACGGTACTCACCGTTGAGGGTGTTCAACAGCAAACCATCGAACAACACGAGGCTCTGACGGATGCTGGCGAGCACATCCTGACGCACCGAATCTGCCAACAACGTCCGGCCGGCAGCCACGAGATCCGCCGGCGAGTACTTGCTGACAATGGCGCGAAGAGCCTTCATAGGGTTTGTCTGGCAGCCTGCAGGCTGCCAGCTGTCCGTTGCTGCTGCTGTCCAAGGGGGGCTAAGTCTAGTTTTATAAAGCGCACGTAACCAGCGGAATTTACTGGCTTATCTGTGCCATTGTGTAAAGAACACGTGTCACAAAACGACAAAACGCCCATTCCGCGAGGAGATGGGCGTTTCCGATAAAGCCTGGAAGAGCTCAGTTCTTGCTGCTGCGTTCCTTGGCAACAAGGAAATCCACTACTTTCAGCATGTCGGCTTGGGTCGTAACGGCATCGCCCGAACTGACCCGGTACTTCCCATTAACGATCAGATTAGGCACGCCGTTGACACCATATTCGCGCATTCTCACGCCAGCCTGCTTGACGGCCGACGTCACCTGGAATGAAGTCCAGGCCTTGTCAAAGGCTGCAGGGTCGATGCCCTGCGCCACGAACAGTTCCCGTACTGCTTCCTGGGTTTCCAGATAATTGCGCTTCTGGTGGAAAGCATCAAATACCGCTTTATGAGTCTTGTCGAATGAGCCAAGTGCTTGTTCTACATAGTAAATCTGCGCATGAGTTTCCATCATGGAATTCCACATGCCGGGGCTGCGGACAAAGGCAACGTCGGACGGCAGCTTGCCAACCCAGCTTTCCAGCAAGGGCTCAAAGGCGTAGCAATGCGGGCAGCCATACCAGAACACCTCGGCGACCTCGATCTTGTTGGGGTCAGCAGTGCGCACTGGTTTATCCAGTGCTTCGTAATGGGTGCCTTCAATATAGAGGGCGGGTTGGGCCATGGCGGTACCGGCAACCAGCAGAGCCAGCAGGAACAACGGTTTGAGCAGGTTTTTCATCAGATTTCCCCAAGTCAGTGTTGGTATGGTTTAGACCCTGACAGGTCCCGAAAAGTTACACCCTGGCTGCTTAATTTCGGCTGAATCAACGCAGCCCTGCTACATACGAGGCAACTGCGGCAATTTCGGTGTCGGTCAAACGGGCCGCCATCATTCGCATGACTTCGGCTTCGTCGTTGGCGCGTTCGCCAGAGCGGAACGCTTTCAGCTGCAGCTCAACATAGGGTGTGTCTTGACCGCTGAGAGCGGGGTAGCCGGCGGCGGCATTGCCTTTGCCGTCAGGCGAATGGCAAGCCGAACATGCGGCCACGCCAATACTGGCGTTACCTGCGCGGTACAGTTCCTGGCCTACGGCAAGTTTGCTCTCTTCAACAGCGCCAACCGGCGCATCCAGGCTGGCAAAGTATGCAGCCATGTCGGCCAGATCCTGCTCGGTGGACGCGGCCAGGATACCGGCCATCAACGGTACTTTGCGGATATCAGCCTTGATTTCCTGCATTTGCTTCAACAAATAGCGTTCGCCCTGACCCCCCAGTTTGGGCACGTTGGGCAGCACGCTGTCATTGCCGGAAGGGCCGTGGCAGGCGGCGCAAGTTGCCACTTTGGCCTGGCCAGCCTGAGCGTTGCCCTGGGCATACGCGAAGGAGGAAGTGAGCGCGGTAAACAGCACCGCGGAAACAACGCTTTTCACCAAAGTCTGGGTAGTCACGATAGATGTGCCTTTGCAAGTAGAATACAGGTACTTTTTGAGCGGGCGCATTGTACTCCAGGAGCCCAATCATTCCCAAGGGAGCCTCTGCGCAACTGTGAGCCTCCCAAGTCGTCAGCCCCCCGGATACCCAGTGAGCCCTTCTCTCCCGTACCAGCAAGCCAGTTATACCATCAGCGCGCCCCGTCTGGAGCTTTGTCCGACCGACTCCGAGGCCGAAGTTGCCTTCATCGGCCGCTCCAATGCCGGCAAGTCGAGCGCGATCAATGCGTTGACCAGCCAGAACAAGCTGGCTCGCACCAGCAAAACCCCCGGCCGCACCCAGTTGCTCAACTACTTCACTCTCGCCCCGGGTCGCTATCTGGTGGATGTACCCGGCTTCGGCTACGCCAAGGTATCGGCTGACATGCAACGCCAATGGCAACACCAGCTGGAACGCTATCTGCAAAAGCGCGAAGTCCTTAGCGGGCTGGTTTTGCTGATGGATATCCGCCACCCATTCATGGACAGCGACAACATGATGATCAACTGGTGCTCCCAGTCCGCCATCCCGCTGCATATCCTGCTGACCAAAGCCGACAAACTCGCGTTCGGGCCTGCCAAAACCGCACTGTTGCAAGTACGCAAGCAACTCAGCGAAAAGTCCGAACTCGCCACCGTGCAGCTGTTCTCGGCCCTGAAAAACCAGGGAGTGGACGAACTACGCGCCAAACTGGATTCGTGGCTGGCGCCAAGCGCAAAGGAAGAAGCCGGCGAAGATTCTGTTTAGACGAAAGAAAAAGGGGGGATGCTGGCGCCGGCGGACTTGGGATGAAGCTCCCGCGGCTCAGAAATGAAGCGCACGCGGCGCTCGAAGCAACTGAACATGAACTGCGCCGATCATCTTTTCATTAGCAACAAAAGCCAATATATGAAAAGACGCGGGCCCCGACCGTAGGAGAAGACAGTCGGGGCCCACTTTGCTCCTGACCCCGGCAGTTAACCATCAGGAGGTATCTCTCTCAAACAGCAGCCTGGAAAAATCGGGGAGAAAAACCAGCCTGCACAATCTTTGAACACAGTCGTTCTAAAAAGTTCCACAAGCGTTCAAGAATTTTTCAACAACCGCTGTAATGACTTGAATAAAAGCTGTCTACACAACAGTCCGCTCAACGCGGGTTGCGGTCAGTGCGCCTCGTCCCAGTTGCTGCCATGGCCCATATCAACCACCAACGGCACCGACAGCGCTGCCGCCGATGCCATGCGAAACCGCACCCCCTCCATCAGCAAAGCCAGATCAGCCTCGGCCACCTCGAACACCAGCTCATCGTGCACCTGCAGCACCAGGCGGGCGTCGAGACGGGCCACATCCAGCCAGTGGTCGATGTCGACCATTGCCTGTTTGATGATGTCGGCTGCCGAGCCCTGCATGGGCGCGTTGATAGCGGTGCGTTCAGCGGCCTTGCGCAACATCGGATTGCGCGCCTTGATGTCGGGCAGGTAGAGACGTCGGCCGAACAGCGTTTCAACATACCCCTGCTCGGCAGCCTGCAAACGCGTGTTCTCCATGTAATCACGCACGCCTGGGTAGCGATGGAAATAGCGTTCGACATATTCCTGTGCCTCGCTGCGGCCGATACCGAGCTGGGCAGCAAGTCCGAACGCCGACATGCCATAGATGAGGCCGAAGTTGATTGCCTTGGCGCTACGGCGTTGATCGCTACTGACCTCGTTCAGCGCACAACCAAAAATTTCAGCTGCAGTTGCCCGATGCACATCGAGTCCTTCGGCGAACGCACGTACAAGGCCGGCATCGCTGGACAGATGCGCCATGATGCGCAGCTCAACTTGTGAATAGTCGGCTGCCAGCAGCAACTTGCCGGGGTCGGCAACGAAGGCGCGACGAATGCGGCGACCTTCCTCGGTGCGAATCGGAATGTTCTGCAGGTTCGGGTCCATCGACGACAACCGGCCCGTTGCTGCCACTGCCTGTTGGAACGTACTGTGGATGCGACCACTGTCGGGCTGGATGTCAAGCGGCAGCTTGTCGGTGTAGGTGCTCTTGAGCTTGGCAAGGCCACGCTGCTCGAGAATCACCTTCGGCAAGGGATAACCGTGCGTTTCCGCCAGCTCCTGTAACACCGGCTCGGCCGTGGACGGCTGACCCTTGTCGGTTTTGCTGATCACGGGGTAGCCCAGTTTCTCGAACAGGATTTTCTGCAACTGTGCCGGCGAACCCAGATTGAATTCTTCACCGGCCAACTCGAAGGCTTTTCGCTCCAGCTCAACGAGCCGCACCGCCAACTGCTGGCTCTGCGTAGCGAGCGCCTGCACGTTGACCTTGATGCCAGTCGCCTCCATACGTGCGAGTACCGGCAGCAGCGCAATTTCGAAATAGCGATAGACGTCAGCCAGCCGGCCAGTGTGCTCCAGCTTGTCGCTCAACAGGTAATGCAGGCGCAAGGTGAGATCGACACAGCGCGCGCTGTAGTCGGTCGCTTTGGCGATGTCGAGCTGGGAGTAAGTGAGTTTGTTGCGGCCTTTGCCCAGCAAAGATTCCGTGTCGGGCAAAATCTCGCCCAGATAATGGTCGCAACACTTTTCCAGCGTGTGTTTGAGTGCAACCGAGTCGAGCACGTACGACTGCAACATGGTGTCGTAGCGACGGCCACGCAAACGGATGCCGTGGCGTCGCAGCACATGCGACATGTATTTGAGATCGTGACCCACCTTGAACAGCGCCTGGTTTTCCAGCGCCGGCTTCAACAATGCGAGCACGCTGTCAGTCGACAACTGTGCTTCGGCGCCGAGCATGTCGTGGCCAAGCGGGATGTACACGGCGTTGCCCGGCTTGCTGGCAAGTGCGATGCCGGTGATGCGCGCGAGCTGGAAGTGGGCATCGTCAGTCATCAGCGTGAGCGCGAGGCGTGGCGCGCTGGCGAGCGCGGCAAGGTAGTGCTGTAAATCAGTTTCGTTGTTTAGCGTACGGTAATTCACCGTTGCTGGTGCTTGCCAGAGCGGCCCTTCAGCATTTGTTGTTGCAGACGGCTCAGGTGGGGCGCTTGCCGCTGGCGTCGATTGTATGCCTTGCTCTTCCAGCTCCCTGATCCAGCTCTTGAATTCGAGATCGCGGTAAAGCGACAGCAACGCTTCCTTGTCTTCTGCATTGTGCTTGAGGTCTTGCGGGCCGAAACCGAGCGCAACATCAAGCTTGATGGTTGCCAGTTGGTACGACAACTTCAGCACGTCGATGCTGTTCCGCAGGTTGTCGCCTACCTTGCCGCCCACCTTGTCGGCCTGCGCAATCAGCGCATCGACCGAATCGAATTCCTGAAGCCATTTCACTGCCGTTTTCGGACCTACACCCTGCACACCTGGAATGTTGTCGACACTGTCGCCCATCAAGGCAAGGTAGTCGATGATGCGTTCAGGCGGCAGGCCGAACTTGGTTTTGACACCTTCAATGTCGAGCCGCTCGTTAGTCATCGTGTTCAGCAGCGTGACGTGATCGTTGACGAGCTGCGCCATGTCCTTGTCGCCGGTCGAAATCAGTGTCGGCAATTTCTGCAGCCATGCCTGCTGCGCCAGTGTGCCAATGACATCGTCGGCTTCAACATCGTCAACCACCAACAGCGGCAACCCCATCGCGCGGATGATCGAGTGGATCGGTTCGATTTGTGAGCGCAGATCATCGGGCATCGGCGGGCGATGCGCCTTGTATTCCGGATAGATATCGTCGCGGAATGTTTTGCCTTTGGCGTCGAACACTACAGCGATCGTACTGTTCGGGTATTGTTTAATCAGGCTGCGGATCATGTTGATCACGCCCTTGATGGCGCCGGTCGCCTGGCCCTTGGTGTTGTTCAGCGGCGGCAGCGCGTGATACGCGCGAAACAGGTACGACGAACCATCGACCAGCACCAGCGGGGCTACATCACTCATCGCGCTCTCCCATGCAGTGTTGCAGTGCGGATGCCAGCTGGCGCAGCAGCAGTGCATAGGCATCGGCAGCAGGGGCTATTGCCACGCCCAGCACATCGGCACTGACAATGCTGATCTCGCTGCCACTGAGCAAGGCATCAAGCTGCTGATGATTTTCCGTGGGCTCGGTCAGCAGACAGTGGATATCCTGCGCAGCCAATTGCGCGCGCAACGCCACCACGCTGCGCACGCCGGGCGCGTTGTTGCTGCTGTCGGCAAGAGTCAGTGGTGCTTGCAGTCCGTGCTGTCGGGTGAAGTAACGGAAAGCATCGTGGCTTACTGACCATGGTTGCGTTTGCAACGGCTGCAGCGATAGCGCGAGCTCTGCGTCGACTGCGTCCAGCTGCAAGGAGAACACTTGCACATTGAATACGTAGCGATCTGCGTTGGCGGTGTCGAGCTGCTGCAGTTCCGTGGCGAGTGCAGTCGCGATGTGACGGGCATTGTGGCTGTCAAGCCAGAGATGCGGATCAATGGCGCCTTCAATTGAACCCAATTGGATACCGGGCAGTAGTTGTGCCGTTACCACACGTGCATCAATGTCGCTGATCACATCAACCAAGGGTACTTCCAATGCAGGCCCTGCCCACAACACCAGCTCCGCGTTCTGCAGGGCACGCCGTTCGGACGGCCGTAATGACAGATGATGCGGATCCTGGCCGGCACCGACAGCCAACTCAGGGGTACTGATGCCATCGGTGACGGCCGCCGCAATCAACTGCAACGGCTTGATACTGACGACCACAACGGGCGCGGCGACGCTGACACTGGCGCACAGCATTACAATGAGAGCGCACACAGCGCACTGCCACAAACGGCACAGCGTCGACAGCGGCCAACAAAGCGAAAACACTAGGTAAATCATGGGATAACGGCACAGTCTGGCAGGGTTGAATGCTATGATACACCACCGATTTGCAAGGCCACGGACCCTGTCTTGAACCAGCCGACTTCTCCGCCCAAGACCGATACCGCCACTGCTGCCACCTGCATTCCGCAGGCCTTGCTGCACCTGCACGCGGTGGATTTCCATGCCGGTGACCGCCACATCCTGCAACAGGTAAACCTGCATCTGACGCAGGGCCAGATCCTGACGCTCATCGGCCCCAACGGTGCCGGCAAGACCACACTGGTGAAGATCGCTCTCGGGCTGGTGGTGCCCAGCAGCGGCACTGTCAACCGCAGTGCCGACCTGCGCATCGGCTACATGCCGCAGCGCTTGCAGGTGGATGCCACCTTGCCGCTGAGTGTGCAGCGCTTCCTGCAGCTGGCGCCGCGCTCCACTGCGGCCGACATCACTACTGCACTGCAGGAAGTAGGTGCCGATCATCTGCGCCACAGCCGCCTGCAATCCCTTTCCGGCGGTGAGCTGCAGCGCGTATTGCTGGCGCGGGCGTTGCTCGGCAAGCCGCAGCTGCTGGTACTCGACGAACCCACCCAGGGTGTCGATCTCAAAGGCCAGGCCGAGTTGTACGACCTCATTACCCGCATTCGTGACCGCCATGGCTGTGGCGTGTTGATGGTGTCGCACGATCTTCACCTGGTGATGTCGGCCACCGACGAAGTGATCTGCCTCAACCAGCACGTGTGCTGCCATGGCCATCCGGAACAAGTCGGCAACGATCCCGCGTATCTCGAACTGTTCGGCAAGGCCGGCGTAGAGGCGATGGCTGTATACACCCACCATCATTATCACGAGCACGATCTGCACGGGAATGTGGTGGACGAACATGTACACGACGCCAACTGTCAGCACTCACCTGCGCCAAGTCTGTTGTTGCATCCGAACGCACCGCGCAGGAGTTCGCACTGATGGCTGATTTTCTCTGGCGCGCCATCACTGCGGGCTTGTTGCTGGCTGTGGTGGCAGGTCCACTGGGCTGCTTCATCGTCTGGCGCCGCATGGCGTATTTCGGTGACACGCTATCGCACTCGGCCTTGCTCGGCATTGCGTTTGGGTTGTTGTTCGATCTCAATTTGCAGGTAGCAGTTGTGGTTTCATCTGCCGCTATCGCGCTACTGCTGGTGTTACTCGAACGCCACAAGTCGCTCGCTACTGATACCTTGCTCGGCATTCTTGCCCACAGTGCCCTCGCGCTCGGCCTGGTATTGCTCAGCTTCACGCCAACACAAATCGATCTTCAGGCCTATCTGTTCGGCGACTTGCTGACAGTAACCAGCAGTGAGTTGCTGTGGCTGGTGTTCGGTGCTGCTTGCGCACTCGCGCTGTTGCTGACGCAGTGGAATGGGTTGCTGTCGTTCACCCTGCAAAGCGAACTGGCGCAAGTGGAAGGCCTCAACGTGGCACGCCTGCGCGTTCTGCTGATGCTGATGATTTCGTTGGTGGTGGCAGTATCGATGAAGATAGTGGGCGTATTGCTGATCACGTCACTGCTGATTATTCCAGCCGCCACCGCTCGCTTGTTTGCGCACTCGCCGGAGCAGATGGCCTTGGGTGCCAGCCTTTGCGGTTGTATTGCAGTCCTCGGCGGCATTGCTGCGTCGTGGTTCTGGGACACCCCGACCGGGCCCAGCATTGTGGTGGTTGCCGCATTGCTGTTTGCGGTGGGTTCGTTGCGCAAAGCCTGAGTTTTTTGTCTCGTTGTCGCTTCTTTCATGCAGTCGGTTCTTACCCGCAGAGGAATGCCGCATGTGGTTCGATGAGTTCGCAACACCCATTGGCAAGCTCACGGTTGCCGTAGACGACACCGGCGTACGGTATGTGCTGTTTGAATCCAGTCGCCATCCCATGCCTGCGCAAGACGACTGGAAGCGCGACAGGAAGGCAACGCGCGAGGTACGTGAACAATTGCTTGAGTACTTTGCCGGCAAACGCAAAGGCTTTGATCTGCAGGTGAATGCGGTCGGCACGCCTTTCCAGCGCAAGCTCTGGCTGGCCCTTGCAAAGATTCCGCACGGCAGCACCGTGAGCTACGGCGAGCTGGCGGCAAAGATAGGCAGGCCGGCTGCATCACGCGCCGTTGGCGCTGCCAGCGGCCGCAATCCGCTACCTATCCTGTTGCCGTGTCATCGCGTGGTGGGCAGTGATGGCAGCCTTACTGGTTTTGGCGGTGGCTTGCCGGTGAAGGCGTGGTTATTGTCGCATGAAGGGGCAGGGACTTATCTGCTGTTCGACTAGCCGCCGATTATTTCCTGGCTTCCAGCACCGAACGGAATGTCACCAGCATCTTCTGTGGATCAGTTGGTGACTTGAAGAAGCCCTGGAAATCGCCCTCTGGGTTGATCAGCGCAATTTCGCCGCTGTGCGTCACTTCATAGTCGGTTTCGTTTTTCCCGGGCAGGTAGCCGAAGGCAATGTTGAGCTGGTGGGCGAGGTTGAATATCTCGATGTACTCACCGGTGGCACCAACGTAATCCTTGCCGAAGTACTGCACATAGGCGCCGAGTTTTTCCGGCGTGTCACGCATAGGATCAACGGTGACAAGCGCAACCTGCAGGTTGGCGCCAGCGACCGTATCGGCTTCATTCAACAACTTGTGGAACTGATTGATGCTTGCCATGGTGGTGGGACACACATCAGGGCAGGTGGTGTAGCCGAAGAACATCAGCGTCCAGTGGCCTTGCAGCCAGGCCTTGGTGAATGGCTGGTTGTTGTAGTCGGTCAGTTTGAAATCAGCAAAGCGGCGCGGCACGTCGTAAACGAACAAGCCCTGCTCGCTCATCTGCGCCTGCGTCATTACCGCTGGCGACAGAATCCTGTTCGCGGTCAATCCCACCACGAGTGCCATGAAGGCAGCGCAGCCTATAACCGTATTGGCAACACCCTTTTGCATGAAGATTCCGCGTTACAGGTAATGATCGATCAGCAGCACGATGAACAACGCGATCAGGTAGAAGATAGAGAAGCGGAATGTCTGCATGGCGGCCTGAGGTCGCTTCGTCACCATCAGGTTGATCGAGTGGTAGAGGAAGCCGGCGCCAAGTACCAACGCGGACATCAGATAGAACAAACCGCTCATGCCTGTCAGATAAGGCATCACGCTCACCACCAGCATGATGATGGTGTAAAGCAGCGTATGCAGCTTGGTGAGCGCCTCACCGTGCGTAACGGGCAGCATCGGGATATTGGTTTTGGCGTAATCGTTCTTGCGGTGTATCGCCAAGGGCCAGAAATGAGGTGGTGTCCACGCAAAGATGATCAGCACCAGCAGCAAGCCACCTGGTTCAACGGTGCCGGTAACAGCCGTCCAACCCAACAACGGTGGCATGGCCCCAGAAAGTCCGCCAATCACAATGTTCTGCGGCGTCGCCCGCTTGAGCCAGCCGGTATAGATGATGGCGTAGCCAACGAACGACGCCAACGTGAGCCATGCACACAGCGGGTTCACCAGCCACATCAGTATCGCCATGCCGCTGAGGCAGATCGCACAAGCGAACAACAGTGCCTGCGTCGGTGTCACCTTGCCTTGTGGTATCGGCCGCTTCAGCGTGCGTTGCATGATGGTGTCGATGCGGTGATCAATCAGGTGATTGACGACAGCACCGGCGCTGGCTACCAGCGCAATGCCGACGTTGCCCCACAACAAGGCATCAAGCGGCACCATGCCCGGGACGGCGAGGAACATGCCGACCATCGCAGTGAGGATCATCATCATCACTACGCGCGGCTTGGTCATCTCGTAGTAGTCGCGCCAACTGGCGCGCTTGGGTAGAGCGGTATCCATCGGGATTTACCAGGTGGTAGTGGCTTTGTGCAGGCGGTAGTTCAGGGTGATAAGAGCCAGCAAGAGTAGCGCGCCGCCAGCGTTGTGGGCAACGGCGACAGCCAGTGGCAACGACCAGATGACATTGCTGAGCCCAAGGCCGATTTGCAGCACCAGCAATCCCAACAGCACATTGGCCATGCTCCGCATCTGCGGACCACCAGCGTAGCGATACAGTCGCGAGATAAGGAAGCCGAGATACAGAGCCACCAAAATGGCACCGATGCGATGCGTCATATGTATCGCCACGCGGGCGCTGCCATCGAGCTGGCCACCGAGGTAATTGGGACCGATTTCCTGCGCAAAGTTGAAACCACTGCCGAAGTCCATCGTTGGCCACCAGCTGCCCTGGCAGGTTGGCAGGTCAGGACAGGCAAGGGCAGCGTAGTTGGTGCTGGTCCAGCCGCCAAGTGTGATCTGGCAGATAACGAGCACCATCGCGATTAGCGACGACATCTTCAGTTTGCGCCAGTGATGCAACGATACTGCCGGCGCCGGCCACTGCCACGTCAGCAGGCGCAGACGCAACAGCCACAACAGACTCAGCGTTGAGAATCCGCCGAGCAAGTGCAGCGTAACGATCTGCGGCCACAGCTTCAGCGTCACCGTCCACATACCGAACAACCCTTGGGCAATGACAAGTGCCAGCAAGAGCAGCGGCAATCTGATCGGCTGGCCACGCTCATTACGGTGTTTGTAAGCGAATGCGTTGACTATGATGATCAGGAAGCCGAGCGAACCAGCGAAATAGCGGTGCATTACTTCAGGCCAGGCTTTTTCGTGTTCAAACGGGGCATCGGGAAATGCCTGTTCGGCAGCAACAACCTGCTCGCTGGTTTGCGGCCACAACACGTGTCCGTAACAACCCGGCCAATCGGGACAGCCGAGGCCTGCATCTTTCAATCGCGTAAATGAGCCCAGTACGACAACACAGAATGCCAACGCGAGGGCAAGTTGGACGAGCAGGAAAGAGGGCTTGTTGGTAGTCATCATCGTTCTCCCGCAATGGGCGCTTGCGTGTCAACCAAGACTGCTCTGATCGAGCAGCTTGTCGATATCGTCGAGTATCTGGTCAGCATCGTTGGAGGGCGTGAAATACAACATGATGTTGCCAACAGGGTCCATCACATAGATGTAATGGCCGGCAATTGGATCCTCTCCGTCTTTCACGGTGCGCTGCAGCACTTGTGCCAGCTTTCCGGCATCGGCATGCAGCACGCGCATGTCGCCTTGTTCTTTTTGCAGGTAGTCCACCGTGCTTTGGGTAAGCACGTCATCGCCAGCCAGTACGTATGCCCGCTCTAAGCGACTGCTTTCACTGCCGAGGCGGATATGCAGCTGGCGCAGGAAGTACAAGCGCTCCTGACACTCTGCTTCGCAATCAGCACTGCCGAGGTACAGCAGTTGCCATGGGCGCGGGTCATAATCCTCAGGACTGACGTTCGTGGTCATTTCTTCGAAGCTTTGGTACGCAGGCTTGCCGCCGGCATCGGTGAGTTGCAGCTCGGCGATATCGAGCACCGGAATCACCAGGGTGCCTTTGCTTGTGGTGCCGATATTGCCTTTGTTGATGCTGAACTGGTACAGCAGTGTGGCC
>CAISOD010000030.1 GCA_903887045.1 uncultured Gammaproteobacteria bacterium
CGCCTATAATCAGTTACAGAACGCAGGGCTGTTGGTTACGCCTCAAGTTAATATTTCGCTTTCCATCGAAGTACTTGATGCCTCCCAAAAAGTCATCCTCACGAATACGTATCAATCCGGTACAAAGGATGGTGACAGTTATTTCATGAGTGGAAGTCCAGGGGAGCGCATAAACAAACTGGCTCATGAAGTTATTACGGAGCTGGTCAATCAAGCTGCGGAAGAGGTTTATTACCTAATTTCCAATCAAGACAGCTGATCCATAGAGAAATCAGTCCATGAAAATTGGTTCACTTTTTGCTGCTGGTTCGGTTGTTCTTGTCGCCGGTTGTGCATCCAATCCGGACAACATTGATGCGGCCTATGTCTCTCCGCTTAAGTATCAAAACTACGACTGCAGCCAGATCGGCACGGAATTGGATTACGTCAGTCAGCGAACTACAAGTCTCTTTCAGAATCTGAAAGACAAAAGGAAAGCAGACAACTGGCAGATGGGCGTCGGCCTTGTCCTCTTCTGGCCCGCCCTGTTCGCACTTGAAGGCGGCGACGGAGCGGATGCTGCTGAGTATTCTCAATTGAAAGGGGAATTTGAAGCGCTTCGCCAAGTGTCAACCCAAAAGCGATGCAATATCGCGATGCAGTCACCTGATGAGATATTGAATGCCGCTGCCGACGTGGATAACAGCAATAGCACTACTTCCAACAGCACGGCCCCCGAAAGCGATTTAGCCAAAAAGCTTCAACAGCTCGATGATCTAAAGAAGCAAGGCCGTATCACAGAGGAGGAATACACTAAGGCAAGAGCCCGCGCGCTAGATATTGACTAGCCTAGGGCCCCAAAATAGAGGGAGGAGGGACAAAAGGGAATTAGTTGTCACATTTGTGACCCAACCGTTCAAGCCGCTTTCGGCAACTCCGACACCTACTTGGCTTTCGCTGCCGCTCGGTAGCGCAGATTCAGCTTTGTGACTTCTGCTCTGCCACTGGTGTGTTCCACGATATGGTTGATTCTGACCGGCGGGGCAGCCGCTGTTGCTGTCAGGTTGAGGAACAGCAAGCGCACGGCACGATCAGCCTGCTCCGGTGCCCGTGGCCGTTTCTCCCATAGCCGCACGGTTTGTTCCTCCACACCCAGTGTCTCGGCAAATTGCGCCTGCGTCAGTTCCAGGTACTTCCTGATGAAGCGCACTTCAGGGCCGGTGAGGTGTTTGCGTTCCCGTACGGCTGCGCTGGCAATGGCGAAGTGCAAGCCTGCCAGATCGCTGATCGCCACTCCCTTGCCGTTGGGCGTGACAATTTCCTTGTAACCATTGGCCAGGTAGACATGTGGCAAGCTGCTTTCTCGGTAGTGGTACATGGCTATGCTCCAAAGCAATAACGTAATGACGGTCGAGGTTATTCGCTTCACCTGCTTGATTTGACCACCGCAGACTTATGTCGCTCGCAAAAGCTGTGATGCAAGCGCTTCTGGCAACTGCAACAGAACAAAAAATTCCTCGGGAAACAGGTAGTCCTCCCCCGATTCATCAATTACGCGAAGCCGGCCATACGCTTCTGCCTGATTGTCGGGCAACACTTCATAGAGCTTGCGCAGCTCCAGTGACACTTCGTAACCGGAGTTCCTGATGCACACTGCAAATGTTGGAGTACTCATGGCTTAGTTTCCAGATAGGGAATTGGGTGTCTGAGTCGCAATTAGGGAGCTGATAGCGGCGCATGATATTTCCTGGCAAGTTCCTGCAGCCTTACTAGACTGTGGTCATTTTGAAATGGACTTCAAAATATGCCAACTATCTCCGTGTTCTACGGCATCCTGATACGGATGTTCTTCCAGGATACCGACCGCCACAAGATCCCGCATATCCATGCCGAGTATCAGGGCCAACTGGCGGTCTACTCAATCACGGACGGCAAGTTGCTCGCTGGATCACTTCCGTCGAACAAGCATAAACTTGTCGTGGCCTGGATCGAGATCCATCACGAGGATTTGATGGCAGACTGGAATCTGGCTGTTAACAACCTCCCTACCTTTCGCATCAAGGGGCTGGATCAATGAGAATCGCCAATCTTGAAGCCGGAGAAAACTGGCAGCTCCTCGTCACCGCAGATGACGGGCGGGTGGGCATGTTTGATGTGCGCCCCTTTCTGGATGGTTTCGTGTTCAGGCCGCTGAAAGACCTGCATGAGTTTCGCAAAGTGTCCAATGGCGGCTACTTTGTGGAATGGGAATGCGGGGCTGATCTCTCAGCTGACACCATTGAGGCGCGTTGGCAGGTTTGCGAGCGGGCCGGGTAAGCAAGAGGGAGTCACGTGTCAGAGCAGCCTTCGTGTCTCAGCCTTTAAAGCACGCATCACTATCGGTAATGCACCAAACCAAGCAATCCAGCCGCAAACGCGTTGAAAGTCTCCGACCCAACCACCAGCTCGTGCAGCGCGCCCTGGAGGAGTATCCAGCCGGCGCCGAACATTGAATAGACGCCGATCTTGCCGGTGCTGCGTCGTTCCTGGATCAGCAGCGCCGCTGCGAACGACCACAGGGTCAGGTAGAGCCAGAAGGTGGGGATCGCATCGCTCAGCCCCAGCAGATTGGCCCAGAAGCGGTTCACGCCGGGTGGCAGCACCGGCAGCATGGCGAACAGGATCAGACGTTTGTGGATCTGTGGCCGCGTGGCGTTGCGGATGGCGAGTGTGAACAGGGTGGCGAAGCCGATGACGGCGAGCACACCCAGATAGAGTCCGTCGGTTCCCGCCGGGCGGCCGGAGTTGAAGCCGCGTGCTGATGCAATCAGCTGGATAAGCGCGCCGGTGTAGAGCACAAAAGTAGCATGGGCAATGCCATAGGTGCCCAGGCTGCGGTGCAGTCTGACATTACCGGCACTCACCAGGGCGGACTGGGTCAGCAGCAACAGCATCCACGAGAAAAATATCAGCGCGTGCAGATGCACGATCGGCGGTGCCGGCGCAAAGCTGCCGGCCGTCAACGGGAACAGATACGTCATGCCGAAGCCGGCAAACACAAAGCCGCACATGGCGCAGGTAAGCCAGAAATGGAACGACGGCTTGAAGCGGCTGGTGGTGCCGGGGCTGGCGGTGGCTTCGGTCATGGTCGGTTATGACACTGATACCGATTTAGACCCCAATCCTGCCCAGCTCGTCGATGATCTCCCGCACTACCAGTGACATGTGCGGATGTTGCTCTTTGAATTCTTCCAGCAAGAGCTCGGCGGTTAACACCACATTGCCGTCGGGTGGCCGTGGGCCATCCCACTCCACCAGCTGGCTGTGCAGCTGCTGCATCAACGCTTCCTGCTGTGGGCTGGTCTCGCTGCTGGCGAAGCGCTCGTGCAGTTGCGTCAGCAGACCGTTGATCTTTTGCCTGGCCATAAACTCACTCCTGTTTCAGTGATTATTCGGCACATTATGCAGAATGGACCTGCAGCTTACCTTGATATCGCGCAGATAGGTGTCACGCAGATAGGAGTGAGAGCCGCAATTGACGGCTGCGACTCTGCCACCTATTTTCACCAGCGCCCTTTTGACCCAGAATCCTGCTTCCACAAACCATTATTAGTACAACACAGAGGGGAGCTATCCATGCATACAGTTTTGAAGGCACTTTCAGTCACCGCACTATCAACGTTGCTGGTTTCAGCAGCACTGGCGCAGCAGGCAGCAGCACCGGCACCGGCAACACCATCGGAAGGCATCGTTGTCACCGCGGCCGACCTCGCCGCTATCGTCGCCAAACAGCCGACAGACAAAAACGGCTTCCAGAGCTTCATGCAGCTGGCGCCCTACAACGTCAACATGGAACACCGCGTAAACGTGCCGCAGAACGCGTCGGTGCACGACACCGAAGCCGAGCTGTTCTATGTCGTGAAGGGCAGCACCACCTTGGTTACCGGCGGCAAGCTGGTGGATGGCAAGCAGAATGGCGTCAACTGGACCGGCTCGGGCATTGAAGGCGGCGTGGAAGCCAAATTGAATGCAGGCGATTTTGTGCTGGTACCCGAAGGCGTACCGCACTGGTTCAGCAAGGTGGATGGCGACGTGACGCTGATGTCACTGCATCTGCCGCGCTCGAAATAAACTTATTCAATGTCAGTATCCGGTGTCAGGGTCGCCTGTCGAATTGCGACTCTGACACCGATTTATCAACTCAGCGTTTGTCTATTACAACCTTCCCTGCTTTCACCACCACCGAAGTTTTCAGCCAGTTCCAGTAGCCCTCCAGCGGATCGCCGTCGAGCAGGATGATGTCGGCCAGTTTGCCGGCAGCGAGTTCACCCAGCTGGTCACCCATGTTGATGTAGGCGGCGGTGTTGGGGCCCATCATCTTGATCATGTCGGGCATCGAGAACATAACGTTGAGGATCTTCAGTTCGTGGTCGAGGCCGGCCAGCGGGTCGTAACCGGTATCGGTGCAGTAACCCAGTAACACACCGGCATCCCACAGCGTGCGCGCATTCACCGGTGCATGGCCGGCTTCCTGCCCCATGAAGAGTTCAGGCACACGCGAGGTTGCCGCAATCGAATCGGGCCAGACTCCGCCGTCGCGGAAGGTGGGCACGTTGTCGTCGTTGAATACGTCGAACACCGGCGAACCCAAACCTACCGTGCTCAGCACCATCACGCCGGCGGCCTGCATCTGCTTGGCCTGATCACGCGTGAGGAAGTTCTTGTTGGTGACATGCACCAGCCGTTTGATACCGGCTTCAGTGGCGGCCATGGTGGATTGCCAGCTCACCGAGTGCACCTGCACCATCATGCCCACCTTGCCGGCTTCGTCGTTGATCGCGCGCAGCACCGCCATTTCCTGCTCGTAGGGACCGGGAAACGACGTCAGCGAAATTTCGCCGGTGAACTTGATACCAAGGGCGGCCAGCCGGCGCACTTCGGCGCGGGCTTCGTCGGCACTTTGGTTCAGCGCCACCCGGCCGGAAGGAATGATGCGTGGGCCGTTGATCAGCCCCTGATCGATATGGTCACGCAACGTGATGTTGCCGTCAGCAGGGCCGCCGCCCGACAGTATCGTGGTGTATCCGGCTTCCAGCAGCGCCTGCATCTGCGCTTTTTCTTCGGGCCCGGTATTGATGTGGCGATGGGCGTCGATGAAGCCCGGCATCGCCGTGCGGCCGCCGGCATCCACGACTGTTCCCACCGTTTGCGCCGGGGCGCCCGCTGCAACACTGACAATGCTGCCGCCGCGCACAACAATCGAACCATTGGCAATCACCTCACCACCGGCAGCGATGATGCGCGCGTTGGTGATTGTCAGATCCTGCGCCATCGCTCCGCACTGCCACCAACACAGTGCCGCCAACATTACCGCTTTTATTGTTTTCATCATGTCGTCCCTCTGGCTTGGTAATTGGGTGTCTGTAATTGGGTGTCAGAGCCACATTTCCGCATGGCCCTGATACCTTCTCAACATGACACTCATTCACGCAAATGGAAATGCGACCCTGACACCCATTTACCCTGTCCCGTTGAATTCCATGATCAATGCCGGCACCATCAGCCTCGCTACCCACCCGGGCCAAAGGGCGATTTTCAAAGCGGCTCACCTGCGTTTACCTGCGTTATTTCCTTTTTGAACTTGCGAGAGGCAGCCCCGTGAAATCCATTTCCAGCCGCAACCCCCATCGCCTTCTGCGCAGTTCCCTCGTGCCCGCACTGACTATCGCCTGTGCTGCCGCGCTGGGCTTTTCGACAAGTGCGTTGGCGCACCACGGCTTTGGCCTGTTCGATCGCAGCAAGGACGCAGTGATCACCGGCACCATCAAGAGCATCGATTTCGTCAATCCGCATTCCTACCTGTACCTGGACGCCGATCAGCAAGGGGGTGGCACCATCGCCATGCGCTGCGAAATGCGCGCCGCCACGCTGATGCGGCGCTCGGGCTGGTCGAAGGAAATGTTCATTCCCGGCGCGCGTGCCACCATCTATGGCTTCATGCATCGGCAGGACCCGGGCTCGTGTTATCTCGAAGACATCAAGATCGGTGAAGCCGCCGAGTTGAACCGCAACGACCAGCTCGAACACTCCGGCCTCGAGACCAGCGAACGTCCACCGCGGCTCTCGTCGGGTGAACCGAATATTTCCGGCGACTGGGCGCAGGAAC
>CAISOD010000031.1 GCA_903887045.1 uncultured Gammaproteobacteria bacterium
GGCATGCTTGCTGCAGCATGCTTGCGTTGGTGTGCACCGCTTTGCTGGCCAGTCTGGGTGAGGCATTCCAGTTGCGCCAATCGCGTTGCTCCGGGGCTGCGTAACGCATAGGTTCCCACCACGTCGCGATCAGGGCGGTGGCTACTGTGCATTGATCACGCGGTGTGAGTGAGGGAAGTTCATCGATCAGGGCGGGTACAGCATCGGAGCCCAGTGCCAACAGGTAACTCAGATCCAACGGCCTTTGATCACTGCGCCCGAGTGCCACGTTGGTGTGTACTGCTATTGCAGCCGGATTAAGTAAAGCCAGTATCAGGCAGATGGCAACTGCCATCGATGCTGCCAGTGCAAGAAAGCCCACACAGTGCTGACGCAGCACCGTGGCAGCGAACGCGGCGATGCAAAGTGCAAGCCACAGCAGTATCGCGCAGGCAACGATGCGATCAACAGTGAGCGCGTAGCTGTCGAGGTAGTAGTCGATACGCTGAACCGACGACGCCATCACGATTGCAACACACACCAGCAGCAAAGCTCCGAGGCGGCGATACCACAGCTGCGTCGCACATGCCGACAGCAGCGCCAGCACACCCAGCACCAGCGGCGTGATCCCCATCAGCTGGAAGAAGCCGTGACGGGCAAACTCAGCGATCGATAATCCAGAGCGCGCCACATTGGTTGCGGGTGAGCTGAACAGGTTGGCGAGCTGGAAGCCGGCAAACAACACGAACAGCGCCGACAGGGCTGCCAGCACAATGGTTGCCTCGGTGGCTCCGAGAGTGACACGGAACCTGTTGCGATCGGCTGCTACCGGCTGCCACGCCAGCGCCATCACACCGCTGGCTATCCAGCCCAATACCAGGACGGAAAAGACATGCCACGGCAAGGTCGGTGAGAACCACTGCAACTGCAGAGCCCAGCGCTCGAAGGCGGCATCGGCTGACATGAACAGCTGCCAGAACAGAATCAGCAGCGGCAGCGCGATCAGTGTACCCAGCAAGGCGCGCCGCACACCGGCATGGTCCATTTGTTCCTGCAGTGAAAGTGAGCGCACCAGCGATAGCGGGCGCACAATCATCGAAGCAAACAGCAAACTTGCCACCGTCAACGCATGATGCGGTTCGCTGGTTTGCAGGCCGAGCCCGCTGCGCTGCAACAGGAACAGCGCGATGGTTGTGGGCAACGACAGCAGCATCAGCAAATTCAGTATTTCAGTGTCCCGCAACAACATCATCCCGATGCACATCATGGCGACTGTCGACCACAGCACCTGCGCTGTCAGGACGCGCGAGCCGCCGCTGCGTGCAAGCCAGAGTGCACACCCGCAGAAAGTGCCGAACAGCAACAGCAAAGTCAGTGGGGCAGGGCCGTAGTCCGCCCACAGGCGATCGGCCATGAAGCCAAGCAACAAGCCGCATGCCAGCGTCTGGCTTGGCAGCAACGCAGCAGTCTCAGTGGATGGGGTGGCGGATGTGGCGGCCATCGGTGAGTTCTCCAGCTGAATTGAAAGTACTTTGATATACAAAGTGAATAGCCAAAAAAATGGGTCAGCCAGAACGCTTTACGGCGCTGATCAATGCTTCCATGTGGGTCACATAGCGCTGCAGTGCAGCGCGGCCACTCTGGCTCAGTTTGTATTCGGTGCGCGGCAGGCGGCCGTCGAAACCCTTGCTGCATTCGAGATAGCCGGCATCTTCCAGCTTGCGGGCGTGCACGCTGAGGTTGCCATCGGTGATCTGCAGTACGGTCTTGAGTTCGTTGAATGTCATGCTGCTGTTGGCGGCCAGCGCGCTGACGAGAGCGAGTCGGGTGCGTTCGTGGATAAGCTTGTCGAGGCCAGTGGCTGGCTCGTCCCTGGCGGCTTTCAATACAGGGCGTGCAGTTTTGCCGGCAGCCGTAGCCTTGCGGTTGCGCGACGAGTTAACCGCCATGTTGCCTCCAGATCAGGATGCCGAATGCCAAATGCAAACCGCCGAAACCGAGAGCGAGGATCAGGTTTGCCGTTGCCGGTACCAGCAGTTGTGCACTGCCTAGCATGATGAACAAAAAGCCCATCAGCGGGACCGGGCGTATCGAATGGGCGCCGGCTGTCATTACACCGGCGCCGTACAGGATCAGCCACAGCCCGGGCAGCAACAGTGTGTTGCCTTGCAGGTAGAACGCCAGCGTAACCACGGCGCCAACGGCCATGGTGGGCAGGAAGGCGA
>CAISOD010000032.1 GCA_903887045.1 uncultured Gammaproteobacteria bacterium
CTCAAGGCAGCGCGTACGCAATCAACTCCGCCCCGGCATAGGCACCCGACTGACTCACAGCCACTACGATGTACTGTTTCCCAACGAGCAGGTAGGTCATCGGTGAGCCGGTTTGTTTGGCTGGCATCGCTACTTCTCCCGCTACGTCTTCGCCGGTGTCCATGTCGTAGGCGGTGATGCGGTCGTACGGCGGTTTGATCAGCGGAATGGTGCCTTGCAGGCTGGTGCCGCGTGGGCCACCGCCTCCGGCAGGAGGCCCGCCGGCGGGGCGCGCAGGCGCGGAATTAGGTGTCATTCGAGTTTGACACCCAATTCCTGAGGGCATCGGCGTCGATCAGTTTCCTGCGGCCGCTCTCCAGCGCGCCAACAGCAGGTGCTTTTGCGCCTTGCCGGACGCTGTGCGGTCGATACGCTCCGTCACCACGACGTGCTTCGGTATCTTGTAGCGGGCAAGGAACCGCCCACAGTGGTCCATCACCTGCTGTGGCGTCAACGCGGCACCTGTCGCAGGCACCACGTAGGCGCAACCGACCTCACCCCAGCGCTCGTCCGGCACGCCGATCACGGCCATGTCGCCCACACCGGGCATAGCGCTCAGTGCCGCCTCGATCTCGGCCGGATAAACATTCTCGCCGCCGGAGATGAACATGTCCTTCAGGCGGTCGACGAGCATGTAGTAGCCTTCTGTGTCGCGCAGCGCTGCATCACCGGTACGGAACCAGCCGTCCCGGAACGCAGTGGCGTTGAGGTCGGACCGCCGCCAGTAGCCCTGAGTCACAGTCGCGCCGCGTACCCACAGTTCGCCGACCTCGTCTGGTGCGGCGTCGCGGCCGTCCGGCAGCACAATGCGCAGCTCAACTGGCAGGTGCGGCACGCCGACGGTGCCCGCCTTGCGTCGCAGCAGCTCGAGATCACCGATCGGCGTTGCCGTCGAAGAACAGGTCTCACTCATGCCGAAGCCGTTCAGCATCATCACACCGTCGTCCAGCCAGGCGCGGTGGTGCGCTTCCGGATTGGGCGAGCCGCCGGTCACATAGGCGGTCAGCTTGCCGAGACGGCGACCATCGAAGTCCGGCAGCTGCCGCAGCGTCATCGCCATCTGCGTCACCGAGAAATAGTGCGTTACGCCGAGCTGCGGATCAGTCAGTCGAGCGTAGGTCACGGGCGCATCGAAGCGCTGGCTGATCAGCACGCGGCCTCCCATGAGCAGCATCGACCAGCAGGCGCCGAAGAGGCCTGCCGTGTGGAACAGCGGCATGTCGAGCAACAGCGTGCCGGCGCTCGATGCACGCGTGCCGAGCGCGAGACCCAGTGCCCCGAAGAATGCATTGCCGGGAGTCACTATCGCGCCTTTGGGTTTGCCGGTAGTACCGGAGCTGTACAGAATCGTAAACGGCGCGTCTGCATCGACCCGAGACCCCGTCCCCAAATCTTTCGCCGAGTACGACACCAGCGCACCGGCGAAGTCGTCACGCGCTTCGCCGATGACGATCCGCTTGAAGGTACCAGTGGACGGCACCAGTGCGTCGAAGGTCTCTTCGTGTACCAGCAACGCTGGCTCGCAGTCTTCGAGCAGGAACGCGATTTCTGCCGCTGCCAAGCGCCAGTTCAACGGCACGAATATCGCGCCGCTGCGCAGGCATGCCTGCTGCAGGATCAGCATCGCGGCGCTATTGCGACTGAGCATCGCGATACGCACGCCGGCGGGGTCGCCAAGTTGGTCGCGCAGCAAGGCCTCGGCGCGCCGGGCGTCAGCGTCGAACTGGATCCAGGTCCATGTGCGGTTGGTCGCAAGCTCGACGAGCGCGGTGCGGTCAGGCCAGACGCGGGCGTGGTGGGCAACGAAATCAAGCACCAGTGTTGTCATAAGGCGATCTCATAAAAATAGGTGTCACATAAACAGGTGTCAGGCGCCCAGCAATCCGTTCTTCAGGCTGTAAGCAAGCTGGCCCAGATAAAAAACGGGGACACCTTCATAGGTTGTCCCCGTTTTTTTTGTTGGAGCTCGACCCGCAGACTTTAGTTCGTTGCTGCAGGTGGGTCGATTCTGGCGCCACTGGCATCGTAGCCGGTGTTGGTGGCGCTGCGGCGGCCCTGGAACAAGCGGTAACCAGGGCGATCCTGCCAGCTTGAAGGGCCAGCCAGGATCTTGTTGTGCGCGAGCACAGCTTCGCGGACGACTTTCTCGCGCGCGTTGTAGCTTTCGTCACCATCGCGGTCACCGGCCTGCCAGCCAAAATCATTGCTGGCCACCATGACGATGTCGATGCCTTCAACTTCTTCAAGAATCTGATCGATCATGCCGACGCCTGCCGGATTCTCGACTTGCAGCATGATGAGAATGTTGTTGTTGGCATTCGACTGGTAACCGCGACCCCACAGCGAGCCGGCCTGGCCACCACCGGAGCTGCGATGGCCCCACGGTTTGACGTTGGGATTGTTGCGGTCGCCGATCGGCCATTTGGCATACATGACGGCGTTTCGTGCCTCCTCAACGGTCGATACCATCGGAATGATGATGCCCAGCGCGCCGGCGTCCGTCGCTTTCTGGATGTCGCCCGGATTCGCCCACGGCACGCGGATGAAAGGGATGCAACCGGCCTCTGCGACTACCCTGACCAAATCCTCCGCTTCGCGCCACGTCAGGCGCGAGTGCTGCATTTCGATCCAGATGAAATCCTGGCCCTCGCAGGCTTTTCTCGCCGCCTCGAGATCCGGCTCGATGATGGTGTTGCTGAAGATCTGTTTACCTTCCTGCAGCTTGGTAATGACCGTGTTGAACGTCTGTGAGCCGGCCGGGACGGGCGGCCCGCCGCGAGGACCAGCAGCCGGTGCTGCCGCTGGTGGTGCCGGGGCGGGCTGCGCCTGGGCTGCGGTCACTGAGGTCAACGCAACCAGGCCGGCAGTGGCGACCAGCAGTTCACGCCGGTTGATGGCGGGTCCTTGCAGCGTCGCGGTTGCATCATTCGTGGAGCTATCGCTGGTGGGGCCGTCGTTCATGGAGTCAATGTTATTCATATTGTGGCTCGTGAGCTGATGGGGGCGCGGGAAGCATAAAGCCCCCTTCGGTGTAAGTCAGCAGCCGCCAGAGTCAACACTCAAGGCAGCGCATAGGCAATCAACTCTGCATAGTCACTTAACAGGCGACGTCTTCGCCAATGGCTTTGTCGTTGGCGCGCAGCAGCGCCACCGTTTCACCTTGTGCAAAGAATTGCGACTCTGACACGCAATTCCCCGCATCAGCCCGTTTTGATTTCGTTCAATAGCTCGGGGTGTCTATCGAGCACTTTCAACAGCTTCACCAGCGCAACTGGCGGCTTGGTCTTGCCGGTTTCATAGCGGGAAAACGCATTGATGCCGCCGCCGAAAATGTCCGCCGCTTGACGTTGGTCGAGAGCCAGTTTCTTGCGTACGCCGGCAATGAACACAGGATCGACATGTTGTGCATTAACCCGCTTGTTGAATTCCAGCATAGCGGCGTTGACACGCGCCGACTCCTGAACCTCCAGAACTGCTTCTCCGCACTTTGCACAGAAGTCGCCGCTCACGTCCTTGATGCGAGTGGTTTCGCCCTTGTATGTATAGGGCAAGCTGCGCTTTGAACGCTTAAGCGTCCCGCTCTTGCAGAATGGGCACTTCATGGCTGGTACTCCTTGAACGACACGATCAGCACATCATCAGTAACTGTAAGCTTTACGTAGAGCCTGCCAAATTCAGTATGTGGGCGATAAACGTCCTGCCAAATCCGGTGATCTGCGTGTGTTGTCATGCTTTTGTGGAAGTCGCCAGGAGTCAAACGCACGATGACCTCGAACATTGACGCCATATCCAGCCCAAGAGCCGCTCCGCCTGCCAGCGCAGAGTATGTCGTGCGGACTTTTCCGGCACTCAGCAATCTTCTGATCACTACCAGCGGACAGTGGGGCGTGTTCTTTTCCATGAACTTTCATCCGTGAAAGCAGAATAACCTTATAGGTTATTTTTGGCAACTTGGTTAATGGTGGCAGGGCAGGTCTAACCAGCAACATAGCGGACTTTGGTGATATTGCCTGGAAATTAGGTGTCAGTCGCATCTGGCTATCTTTGAACAACAAGAATTACGACTCTGACACCTGATTCCTAAACCAAATGGCCTCCACCAAACCTGCTCTTTCTTGGGTCCCATGCCACGTTTCCCAGGTGTGATGGCTGCCCGGCAGGTACAAGCTCCTGCCCGCGCCAACACTCAAGGCAACGCATACGCAATCAACTCCGCACCAGCATTGACACCCGACTGACTCACCGCCACCACGATGTACTGCTTGCCGTCGTGCATGTAGGTCATCGGTGAGCCGGTTTGTTTGGCTGGCATCTCTACTTCGCCAGCGACGTCTTCGCCGGTGTCTTTGTCGTAGGCACGCAGCAGTGCCTCGGTTTCACCTTGCGCATTGGTATGCACATCACCTTCGCCGGCGATCACCAGTGTCTTGGTGGTGAGGGTGCCGATGAAGATGCGGCCGTAGGCGCCGAGACGATCAACATCAAGACCGGCGAGTGCCGGGTTGTTGCGGATGTTGTCGGGCGTGGTGCTGTGGGTTTTCTGCCAGATCATCTCGCCGGTATCCATGTCGTAGGCGGTGATGCGGTCGTATGGTGGTTTGATCAGCGGGATGCTGCCTTGCAGGCTGGTGCCGCGTGGGCCACCGCCGCCAGCAGGAGGCCCACCGGCGGGGCGCGCAGCAGCTGCTGGCGGCGCTGCTGGTGGATTGGCAGCAGCGGTTCGTTGCGCGCGTGCGCGTTCACCGTTCGGGCCTGGATCAAACGGCTCGAGTGTGGCCGGCACGTTCTGCAGGTTGAACACTGCAGTGTGCGAGTGGATGTAGAGGCGGTTGGTTTCCGGATCGAGACTGCCGCCGGGCCAGTTGGCGCCGCCGACATCGGCCGGCAGCATCAGCGTGCCGAGCGGGCCGTTTGGTTTGGCGACAATGGGCGGTGTGAACAGTGGCCCGATGTTGTATTGCGCCACCAGTTTCTCGGCTTCGGCGCGCAGCGCCGGTGTCAGATCGTTCAGCACGTCCATGCTGAAACCCTGGCGATCGAACGGCAGCGGCCAGGTGGGGAAGGGCTGGGTCGGACTGGTTTTTTCATACGGCGATTCCGACTGCGGCACTGCACGTTCTTCAATCGGCCAGATCGGCTCGCCGGTTTCGCGGTTCAACACAAACAGGAAGGCGCTCTTGGTGGGCTGTGCCAGTGCCTTGATGGTGCGGCCTTCTGCCTGCATGTCGAACAACATCGGTGC
>CAISOD010000033.1 GCA_903887045.1 uncultured Gammaproteobacteria bacterium
CTGAAGATTATTATCCAGACAGAATACCGATTATGGTTAGACAGCTGGATTCTAAAAAGCTTGACATTGAAAATGCAGAATTTCAGGTCTGCTACATCACCATGCACTGCATCGAAAGGATACTGCGCAGATCAAGAGCGCAGAACTTAAAGGAGTGTTTGGATATCTTACGTCCCACAATAAACGCATTAATGAAGTTAAGTCTTCTCACCATGTATATTGAAGGGCTATATAAATACATTCTTTACTGGCAAGAGGGATACCTAGTACTTGAGGCGCATGATCATCAATTTACAATCTTGACATGGCTGCCAAAGGATTGGTTTACAGATCAACAATTTGTAAAGTTGTATAACTTTAGTGGCAATGGATTTTATCTGTTTGATGAGACTATTTTTAATTCAAAAAATGTTTTATCAGCAACCGATGCCATTGTTAAGCTGTAAAACTAATGCGCTTCATGTTCGACCTGTAACATTTGGCGCAGTTTGCGCAGGTGTTGCTGGAATAGCAAAGCTGGATCTTACGCTAGCGTATGTTCAGGTAGCGCTGCGCACTCTCCGGATCGCACGGCATCTCAATCATCTGGAAGTCCGGCGAGTAGACCCAGCTCAGTTCGTAGCTGACCGGCTTGGCGAGAATGTCTGGATCAGTCAGCTCGAAACTGTAAAGGATACTTTTGCCATCCGGATTCAAGGTAAACCGCTCGATGAGATGCTTGTCGGGGCCGGAGCGCAGTTTCTGCGCGTTGCCCATGCCGTGTTCGGCAAAGCGTGCGGTGTCTACCACAAGCACATTGTCTTCCCAGTGCCCGATCGAATGACCCTGCACGGAAGGTTCGACACCCTCATGTGAGCTCTGGTCCATGTGAATGACACGTTCCACGTTCTCAAGCTCGGTGCGAATGGTAATGGTCTGCTTGCCCAGTGTTATCAATTTTGCATCTGCGATGATCATCAGAAACGGCGACGCGTACGGGACGCAGTTCTTGCCGGGATTATCGCCGTCAGCGAATGTTTCGAATGCGCGCAGCCCGGCAGCAGACAGTGGCCAGTCGGTCGGCTTGAAGAAAAAGAAATGTTCCCTGACTTCGGGCGGCGTAACGGTTCTCCAGAGGCCGGCCATGCTGCTGGAGCCCACCGCAGGTGCAACAACGGCCGGCGCAGTACGATTGGCCTGCCGCATTTCCCACTCAACACCGTTACTTGCGCGCAAGCGGGCTCCCAGTGCCTTGGTCTTGCCCGCGGAGATTGAAGGATTGGCATAGACGGTTACCCGGTCACCTAGGGCTAGCGTAGTGGGTGACCATCCGCGATTGCGCATGACCACGGCCGAAGATGCTTCGATTTCCCACACTTCACTCGCACCGTTGTCGCCCGTCGTCTGCAACTGGATGTAGGTATGCGGATTGGCCCATTTGTATTCGGTGACTACGCCTTCAAGCCTCACTTCCCGCATAAGGTCGTAAGGAGCCCAGCTGTGATGAGCCAGTGCGGGAGACGCTTGCAGTATCGAGATCGACGTTATCAGCGTCAGACGCTGGAAAAAGGTGGCCATGCGCAACTCCGTATTGGGTTAGGCCCGCTTGTTTTAGCGCCAATTCGGCGGGATAGCCAGACCACAAAGGCTCTCTCGGGCCAGGATGTGTTTGCTCTCATTGAGCTGCTATAGAATCCGGTACCAAAGCAATTCAAGAGCAGCCACGGCCCTTATGCAAACTGCACCATCCGCCAAGGGAGTAAAAAGGGTGAAACCCGGCATGTTTCCTCTCTATGCGGGATTCCTGTTGTTTTGCCTTGCAGGTGAGGCTGCGGTAGCGCAGTCGGGTGGTATCGCGACCTTCAGCAGTCTCTCCAACGAATTGTTCCTGCCTGAACTGGCATACGGGACCAACCCCGCAAATACACAGATCATTTCGGCAGTTACTGTTCGCCCGGCGCAAATCGAGGTTCTTGGTATTGCAACCGCAAGTAGCGGGACAGGTGCGAATGCTGTATTTGACCCCACCAGCTCTGAGCTGAAACTCGGCGCCGTCATCGCTGATGGCCGGGCCTACTTTGACGCATCAGTCAGGCTAAGCGGTGTCGAGCTCGTCAGTACCGGCGCCTCGCTTCGCCCGGACAAAACACTGCCTTGGGTAACTGCAGAAGTCGTCTTGCCTCGTGTCACCTTTCGAACCTTCGATAGCGCAATCGTCGGCGCCAAGGTCAGCTATCACGCTTATCTTCCTGAGGCCTACTCGTCTTCGTCCGATCGGCTTCCTGTTGTTTATTGGCTGCATGGAACCGAAGGTGGCGTGGCCGGTATAGCGCCAGTCACCAATTTCTTCGACAGCGCAATCAGGGCGGAGAGGCTGCCACCAATGATTGTCGTATTCGTCAACGGACTGCCTCGTCGGCTATGGGCCGATGCAAAAGACGGCTCGTCACCGGTCGAAAGTGTTCTGGTCAAGGAGCTGATTCCAGACGTAGACCGCAGCTTTCGCACAATAGCATCACGTGAAGGTCGCATCCTCGAGGGCTTCAGTATGGGTGGCTATGGTGCGGCACGACTCGGCTTCAAGTTTCCGCATCTCTTTGCGGGAATCTCGATACTCGCTGGTGGCCCGCTGGATCTTGAGTTTGCAGGACCTCGTGCGCTTCGCGCGCCAGTGTTGCGCGCGCAATTGCTGAACGATGTTTGCAGCAATGATCTCAACTACTTTCAGGCCATCAGTCCATTGGTTACGGCTCAGACTGCCTCCAGTCTTCTCCGCACCCAAAAG
>CAISOD010000034.1 GCA_903887045.1 uncultured Gammaproteobacteria bacterium
CGACATCAAACCCATGGTGCCCGGCGCACCCGGTCACGGTGAAGGCCACAACTCCGGTATGCCGATGATGGTGGCCGCTGCCCTCGCCGTGAAAGAAGTAATGGAACGCGACAAAATTCCCGGTCGGCTGATGCTGTGGCCGGGTGTGGCGGAAGAACTGCTCGCCACCAAGGCCTTCTATGTACGTGATGGCGTGTTCGACGATGTCGATGCCACCATTTTCTCGCACGTTGGACGCAACCTCGGCACCGGCTGGGGCGATTCCGGCAACAACGGCATGGTGTCGGTTGAATACACCTTCAAAGGAAAAACCTCGCATGCCGCCGGCGCACCCTGGGCCGGTCGCAGTGCACTCGATGCAGTTGAAGTCATGAACTACGCCTGGAACATGCGGCGCGAACATCTGCCGCTGACCCAGCGCTCGCACTACATCATAAGCAACGGCGGTGGCCAGCCCAACGTGGTGCCTGATGTGGCGTCGGTGTGGTACTACTTCCGCGAGCAGGATTTCCAGTCAGTGCGCAACCTGTTTGAAGTCGGTAACACCATTTCGGAAGCAGCAGCGATGGCCACCGAAACCACGGTAAGCCGCCGCATTCTGGGTTATGCCGCGCCCAACCACGGCAACAAGCCAATGGCCGAAGCCGCCTACGAAAACATCAAACTCACCGGACTACCGGCCTGGAGCGAAGACGACCAGAAATTTGCCGAGATGGTACAGAAAGGCAACCGTACCTCGTTTGTACCCTACGCCGGCGGTGGCGACTTCGAACCACTTGCGAGCGAAATCCAGCCGCTGTCTACCCCGGAAACCCGTGGGCCTTCCAACGGCGGTGGCTCGGATGACATCGGCGACATCATGTGGACGGTGCCGACCATCACCATCCAGTATCCATCCAACATTCCCAACACCACCGGCCACCACGTGACTTCGGCCATGGCGATGGCCACGCCGATTGCGCACAAAGGTGCAGTTGCCGGTGCCAAGGTGGTGGCAATGACAGTGCTCGATCTGTTGCTGTCACCCACTCTGCTGACCGAAGCCAAAGACTACTTCCAGAACGAGCAGTTGAAAGGCATGAAATACGATCCGGTCCTTAGTGCCGAAGACCAACCGGCCATTCACTTGAACAAGGAACTGATGGACCAGATGCGCCCGAAAATGGTCGAGTACTACTACGATCCGACCAAGTACGGCAGTTATCTGGAGCAGTTGGGCATTGCCTATCCGCCTGTTAGCGAATAGGTCCACCTTGAACAGTCGATTGCCTCACTCCCTCGGCGGTGAGGCAATCGGCTGCGTGCCATCTGCCATGCGGCCCACTGTCAGCGAGTACTGCTGCAGCTGGGTACCGGGAGGCGCGGCGTAAACTCCAACCTGCCCGGTGTCTGGCACCAGCGCTTTGCCGGTTACAGGATTCGGGTAGTGGTACGGAATGATGTAGTAAGCCGGATAGGTGAGGTACACGGTGGAAGGTGGCAGATCCGGTGCCGGTTCGAACTTGTCGGGCCAGGTGTTGTTGAGCGCGTTCTTGCCCCAGCCATCCCAGCTCGAATACATGGTGAAAGGCCCTGTCAGGCGGCTGATTTTCCAAACACCGTTTTCTTTCCTGTATTCATTTTCGTACAGCGGCAAACCCCAGCCGCCGCCACTCATCACATAGGCACGTGAACGTATCCAGCCGTGGGTACCGTCGGCAGCGATATCGGGTATCGACTGGAATTGCATGTGGTTGGCGAGTACGCCTTCTTTGGCGCCGTCCGGGCCAAAAGCCGTCTGCATGTATTCCAGCACGCGCGGTTTGCCGAGGAAGATGCCCTTGCCGCCGATCTCCAGCGTCGCATCATCAGTAAACAAATCCGCCAGCGGCGTCCATTGGCTCTTGTCGACGAAATAACCATAGGTGCGCTGCAGGCGTTCGATCTGGTTCATGTCTTCCAGATGGGTGATGCGCGCACCGAGCGCGTCCAACCGTTCGGCTGCGGTTTGCGCCAACACGGGTGCCGTACAGGAAAGCGCCAGAACTCCCGCTAATATCAGGTGATTTGAATTTTTCATTGCTATTTCCCCAATACGCTGTCGATGGCCTGCGGGAGATTGGTCAATGGCGCTCCCGTTACCGGATGCTGATAACTGAACGGCGGTACGAAGTTGCCGGGATAGCTGCGGTAAACCGCAGTCGAAGGCTTGTCGGGCGGAAACAGCGCGCTAGGGCCTTTCATCGGCAAGGCCGAGCGCGCCCAGCCTTTGTCGTAATCGGTGGAGGCCGAGGGATAGAAGTGCAGCGTATCGATTTTCCAGACACCGTTTTCCTTCACATAGGTATTCTCGTAGATGCCTACACCCCAAATGCCATTGGTGCCGGGTTCGGACAACATCACCATGCCCTGCCAGCGACCAGCGGCGCTGCGGCCATCGGGTGCTACCGTGATTACCGCCTGCAATTGCATGTGATTGTTCAAGTAACCTTGTGCCAGCCCCTCAGGCCCGAACAACAACAGCGCCCGTCGAATGCGATCCTGGCCGACATAGACTCCACTGAGCCCATATTCAAAACTGCCGTTGCGGGTGAAGAGATCAGCAGTGTCTTGCCACAGCCCCTTGTCGAAATAGAAACCGAAAGTGGCTTGCAGGTTTTCCACTGCATCCTGGTCTTCCAGCAAACCAACGCGTTCCCGAAAGTCGGCAAGCCGCTCTGCCGGCGAAGATTGCGCCACTGCAATTGCAGGTACGACAGCGATGCACATTGCGGAAAAAACCAGACTGTACAGCGCGCGCAATTTGTTTCTGCTGTTCATCAGCGTGCTCCTCTTACCGGTTTGCCAGTGACAGGATTGACGGCCTGGAACGGCGGCACCTGCACATCAGGAAAAGGTTTGTACTGCGCGGTCGATGCACGATCCGGCGGGAAAGCCTTTGCGGTCTCGCTTTGCGTCAGCGCCTCACCCGGCTGCAACCGTGCCCAGCCTTTTTCATAGGGCGCAACAAAGTTGACGTAGAGGTGCAGCGCATTGATTTTCCAGACACCGCCCTCTTTGACGTAGGTGTTTTCATAAATGCCGTCGCGCCACTCCGCGTGCTGTTTGTACTGCCCAAGCATGGAATGATCGCGCCAACGGGCAGTGCCAGTGTTGCCGTCATCAGCAATCGAGATGGCAGGCTGCAGGGTGATCCATTCATTGAGCTGGCCGTAGATCAGGCCCTCCTGACCGCCGTGCAAGCGCATAAGATATTCCCGGATACGCGGCTTGCCGACATAGACCCCGTCGACTCCGATTTCGATGGAGCCATTGTCGGCAAACAAATCTGCTGCTTCGCCCCACAAACCCCTATCCACATAGAAGCCGAATGCACGCTGTAGTTTCTTGATGGCGCGAGTGGCTTCCAGTGCCTGCACGCGTTCAGTGAGCGCGGTGATCTCGGCATCAATACCGCTGTTCTGGGCCAGTGCCGGCTGTTGTAGCAGTGGCAGAGCCAGTGCAAATGCAAAACCTGCCAGGTAAGTGCGATTCATGGTTGCTCCCTTTTTTTGGTATTGAAGTTAGCCAGAGTAAGGCCAAGGGTAAAGTGGCGTTTGCAGCAGTTGCCCGCGTCTCAATTGTCTGCCTGGCGGATGTTTTTGGCAAAGTTGCGCAGCCTTGCCAAAGCCGCGTCCAGCGTTGGGTCCTGCTTGGCCAGACATACCCTCAGCAGGGTGAGGCGTGGTGGATCCTGATAGAACGGCGACAGCGGAATTGTCGCCACACCCGCCTCCGTCAACACGCGATCAGCAAATTCAACATCGCCCGCATCGGAGAGCGCCGAGTAATCGATCAACTGGAAATAGGTTCCCTGTGCAGCAGGTGCCAGCCAGTCGCTGCCGGCGAGCGCGCTACGCAGGCGATCGCGCTTGGCCTGGAAGAACTGCGCCAACTGCTGCCACGACTGCGGCGTCTCCACCAGATACTGCGCAATCGCCTGCTGCAGCGGGTGCGCAATACTGAAGGTGTTGAACTGATGCACCTTGCGCAGCTCACACGTAAGCAGCGGAGGCGCCACGCAATAGCCCACCCGCCAGCCGGTTGCATGCAAGGCCTTGCCGAACGAGTACACCGCAAAACTGCGCTCGCGCAACTCGGGGTGTGCCAGCACGCTGACATGGGCAATACCGTCATAGGTGACGTGTTCATACACTTCGTCGGACACAACCGTGATATCGCGCTCGCGTACCAATGCAGCCAGACGATCCAGATCGTCTGATGTCGCCACCGAACAGGCCGGGTTGTGTGGCGTGTTGATGATGATGAGCCGCGTGCGATCGGTGATTGCCGCTGCGACCCGGTCCCAGTCGTAGCGGAACGCCGGTGGCTGCAGGGGGATATGGATGCAGCGCCCGCCCACCAGGCGGATCGCTGGATCGTAGGAATCGTAGGCAGGATCGAACACGATGGCTTCGTCGCCCGGCCCGACTATCGCCTGTATCGCGCAGAACAAGGCTTCGGTAGCCCCCAGCGTGATGGTGATTTCGGTGGCTGGATCGAAGTTGAGGCCATGGGTCGCGTTGATCTTCACGGCGATCTGTTCACGCAAGCCCGGCACACCCTCCATCAACGCGTATTGGTTGTAGCCTTCGCTCATCGCTTGCGTCACCAGTTGGGCAAGCCGGGGATCGATGGCGTAATCGGGAAAGCCCTGCCCCAGATTGATCGCGCCCAATTCGCGCGCACGGCGCGACATCACGGTGAAAATCGTGGTGCCGATATCCGGGAGTTTGCTGTGCAGCATCAGGCGAGCGTAGACACAAGCTGGGTGGTAGGCCGCAGTTTGTTGGCAAGATCGTTGGCAAGATTTTCCAGCAGCCTGATCCTCAGCAAGGGCGCCTGCGACGAAATACGATTGAGATCAGATGCTTTCAGAACGAAACATGTCAGTTCGGTGTCGGCATAGACCGATGTACTGCGGGTGGTCTGGCCCAACAACACCATCTCGCCGAAATTCATGCCCGTACTGAGTGTCGAGACACGCTGGTGGCCACCATCAAGTCGCGGAACCAATATGCTCACTTTGCCGTTCTTGATGAAAAAGATGCGGTCATCATTTTCTTCTCCGTTCTGCAGCACGCACTCTCCCTGCTCGAATGTCTGCAGCGTAACAATTTCCTCTGCCAGCTTGATCAGGGTCACCGGCACCCCATGGAACAGCGTGAAATCCGCCAGCCCAAGCGTGATATTGCCGCTTTCGGTCACCACGGTGCACAGACGGTTTTCGCACCACTCTGCTGCCAGATCGTTGTCTTCGAAACACAGGAATCCCATGTCCATTGACACTGTCGATTTGCGGAGTTTCTCGCGGATGCCGTAGTAATCGTTCACGCGGGACAGCACCAGCGCAATACCCTCCGCTTTCAGGTCCAACCGGGTCTGGTTGAGGAAGGCGGCAGCGCTGTCGGAGATACCCTTCACCTGATGCATGTCGAGAATGTAGCTGTTGGCGCTGGACTGCATCCCGGCAATCCTGCGCAGCACGTATTCAATGGCATCAACCGCAAGGTAGCCATGCAAACTCAGGTATTTGATGCGATGCGCGTGCTCCAGCAGTACGGCGCGCAGCACAGGCCCGGGTTCACGGCGTGAAGGCACATCGGCGCCGGTGTACACACGCATCAATGCCGTGCGTGGATTGTTGACTTGGTTGAAAATATTGAGCTCGAGATCGCGCGAGATGCGCTTGCAGACTTCGATGCCGCGCACGCTGTTGCCCTTTGAATCCAGCCGCGGCGAAAAAATGCCAATGCCGAAGCGTCCGGGCTGTACCGCAATGATGCCACCACCGACACCACTCTTGGCCGGCATTCCTACTTCATACAGCCAGCTGCCGGCATAGTCGTACATCCCGCAAGTCGCCATCACGCTCAGCACCGGCGCCACATGTTCGGCAGGCAGCGCCAGCTCGCCGGTGAGAGGGTGCACGCCGGCATTGCCCAAGGTGGCCGCCATGAAGGCGAGATCGTGGCAGGATATCTGCACCGAACATTGTCTGAAAGAACTTTCCAGCGGCAGCATCGGATCACCCTCGATGATGCCGAAATTCTTCAGCATCCAGGCAATGGCGCGGTTGCGCGCTCCGGTTGCACTTTCGGAACGGTAGACCGCCTCGTCTATGGCTACCTGGCGCCCGACAAACCGGCTGAGGGACTTTTCAATCAGCTGCCACTGGGCCTCCGGACTGGGGGCTCGCACCAAACTGGTGGATGCGATTGCGCCAGCATTGATCATCGGGTTCAGCGGCGCACCGGTTTGAGGATCCAGACTGATGGAATTGAACGCTTCGCCACTGGGCTCGACCCCCACGTGGGCGGAAACCTGCTGCCGACCACATGCAGCCAGCGCAGTGGCATAAATAAAGGGCTTGGAAATCGACTGAATGGTAAAAAGTTTTTCAGTATCACCGACGCAATACGCCACCCCATCCATGGTGACCATACAAATACCGAACGAGTCAGGGTCAACCAATGACAGCTCAGGGATATAAGAGGCGACTGAGCCATCACGCAGCTCAAGAATTTCGGCGTGCAATTGTTCGAGGTAGGACTGAATGGGGGAAGACAAAGGATTCTTGTTCCAAAAGTTGACTGGGACTGATCTGCAAGCGCCGTACCATCGACATGGGCGCTATTGGCGTTATTGGTGCTATTGGTGCTATTGCCGGGTGACTTTATACACGGTCATGCGCGACGCTCCCGACACGTAGATGTCGCCGTTGACATCAACACCCAGCCCGTGCGCCCGATCAACCTTGATCGAATCAAGCAGCTTGCCGTCCTTGACGATATTGACGATGCCTTCATTGACGTCGCTGACATACACGGTGTCATCGGCCAGCACCGTAATACCGCCACGCGAAGGGAACGGCCAGCTTTCCACGAAACTGCCCTCAGGGGTGAACACCGACACCCGCTTGTTGTCGCTGTCGTTGACGAGGATGCGACCTTGCGAATCAATCGCAACGCCGTGTGGCACCTGTAGTTGGCCCGGCGCACCGCCCTGCACGCCGCCGATGATGCGGATGAACTTGCCGCTCCGGTCGAACTGTACGATGCGGGCATTGAGGTAACCATCAGATACGTAGATGTCACCATTGGGCGCGAAAGCCACATGATTGGGCTGGTTGAAGCGATCGGTGGTGGCGTTGTCGCCCGCCTCGCCTTCTTTGCCCAAGGTCATCAGCAGTTTGCCTTCAGGGCTGATTTTCTTGACGACATGATGAGTCGAATCGCTGACCCAGTAGTTGCCTTCGGCATCGAAGCTGAGGCTGTGGGCGGTGTCGAACAGGCCGGCCTCGCCGAAACTGCGCACCGGCACACCATCGCGGGTGAACACGCGAAAATACGGTGCCACCCGCACCAGCACGACTACATTGCCTTTGCCGTCAGGTGTGATCCAGGTAGTGGACCCGTCCCAATTGGTGCCGGCCGGCAACCTGGCCCACGCGGCATCCACGGTCGCTTCGGCAGCCTGAGTGGCGCTGCCAACACTGAACAACAACGCAGCGATCAAAGTGACGATACCATTTTTCATGCGGATTCCCCCGGCAAGGTTTGGTGGTCGGCAGTGAGGCCGCCACATTGTTGTTGTCTTGATTGTTGTTTTGGTTACTGCGTAGCCAATCCCAATATCGCCCGCACCATCTGTTCCGCCGTGTCGCGCGCAATGGCGGGATGCGGAGCCATCGGCGTTTCGCCCCACACGCCCTCACTGCCTTCGATGATCTTGCCTGCCAACAGAGCGATATTGGCATCTGTCATTGCATAACGGTTGGCAACACCAGCAGCAGTGGCCGCTTCGAATTCGGCAGCAGTGGCTGGCTCAATACGCAGCAGCACGCCATCGCTGTGATCGGTCAGCGCATACAGCAATTGGTCCGGCCCCTGCTGTATGTAACGGAAACGCTGCTTCAGGTTCTTGAACAACTCTTCACGGCGCACTTCGCCGTTTTCGTTGAACACCACCCGCACAATGTGGCCGGTGCCGGGAATGCGGCCGACAATCATCGAGGTGATGAACAGGTTGTGCTTCCACTTGGGAAATTTGTCGCCGCTGTAGAACGTCAGGCCAGCCACCGTGATCGACGGCACCCAGAACAGTTCCGGCAGCTCAGTGCCTTCCACCCACGGCTGGGGGCTGAAGCGGGTGCCGTCGTCTTTCAGGCGCAGGATCTTGCCGATGTGATTGTCGAGCTTCTGTGGCGCCTCTTCGTCGATGCGGTGCGAGACGCCGAACAGCAGGGTGCCATCGGGCAGGAAGTGCAAGCGCGATGAGGCGCCGCCAATATTGTTGCTCCACGCTGCTGCCACGAATACATCTTCTACCTCAGTGAAAGCTGTACCGGTGAAACGGCCACGACCGAGCGCGGTGGTCACCCAGTAGTCCTTGCTGCCATCGGGATTCGGTGCAGTCTTGATATAGGTGAAGTAGACCAGTGAGTTCCGGGCAAACTGCGGATGCAGTTTGAGATCAAACAGCTGTTCCATCGGCAGCACTTTCGCCAGATCGACAACAGCGTCGGGCCTTCGAACTGGGCCTGTGCCGGCAGCGTCAGCACAGCCAGCAAGAGAACGACGGAGTGGCACAGATCGCGCACAGTGAGCTTCATGATGACCAGGTCCGTTGCTGCTTGTTTTTATGGGAACCGGGGGGCTTGCCCCATGCAAGGAGGGTAAACGCGGATGCCACAGGCGTCCAGCCGCAGTTGTTACGATCCCCGTGCTATAGTTCCGGCGAAACGGAACAGTTGTTGTTTGCTGCCAGTAGACGAAAACTTGCCAAAAATGAGCCCGTCCCCCTGCCTGATTTTCATGCTTGTCGCCGCACTGGCCCTGCCTGGCCTGGTGCCCACTGCTGTCCGCGCCGCTGAAACCGCAACAGCCAGCCGCGCAGCGCTGGATACTGCCGCCGATACCCGCACGACTGATGCCCTCGCCAGCAAAACCACCTACGAACAACGGGTCAACGAACTGGCCAACCGTGCCGCGCCCTACGATGCGCAATTGAGCGAAGCCTGGCTGGGCCTTGGCACCGCGCTGCAAACGCTGGAACAGCATGAAGAAGCCATAGAGGCGCTCGGTAACGGTATGC
>CAISOD010000035.1 GCA_903887045.1 uncultured Gammaproteobacteria bacterium
ACGCGGATGGCCCAGCTGATCTGGTCGGTGATGTCGAGGATGCGGGCGACGATCTGCTGCACGTTGATTACGGACACGTTCGGCAGTTGGGCAACGATGCTGTTCTGGATGGCGAGGCGGTCTTCTTCTTTCACCTTGCTGATGGCGGCGACGAAGGTTTTCGGCGCCGGGTCGAGTACGCCGGGCTGGAACGACAGGAAGAAGTTGGGCTGGAAGCTGTTCCAGTCGATCTTGCGGGTGTTCACGATACGGCCTTCCACCGGCACGCTTTGCACGTCGAAGGTCAGGGTGTCGCCGATCCGGAAGCCCATGCGCTCGGCAAAATTCTGTTCAATCGAAATGCCGGGCAGCTCGGTTGAATTGAAATCCCACGGTGCTGTCCATTCGTCGCCATCCAGCAGCGTTTCCGAGTCCTTCAGTTTGTCCTGATAGGTGAGGTTGTACATGCGGCGCTGCATCAGCTGTTCGTCGGGTGTTTCTTCCACTTCGTCGATCACTACGCCATTCACTGCATCCAGCCGCGCACGTACCTGTGGCGACAGGAAGGCAAGGTCGTAGCCGCGTGCGCCGAGCAAGCTCTGCAACTCCTCCAGTTGTTCCTGCTGGATATCGAACATGAAGAAATCCGGCACCGCGAAATTGGCTGGCTGGGTGATTTCTTCCTGCAGACCTTTCTGGATCTGCGGGATCAGGTTGATCAGCAGCGAACCCAGACCAATGGCAAGAAAGCACGACAGTGCACCCACACGATTGCGATCGAGATTGCGCAGCGCCAGTTTGCGGATGACCGTGCTGCCATTGGAGAAGCGGCCGCACATACGCAAAATCACCCATGCCACTGCGCCGAGCAAGCCAATCGCTACCAGAAAGCCGCCAATGAATACGGTGCCTATCAACAGCGAGTGCGCTTGCCAGATCGCCAAGGCCCAGAACACGCCAAGGATGGGCATGTAGCTGAGAGCGTGCCGTTGCCAATGCGCCTGCAGCGAACTCGGCTGCACGTTTTCGTGGAAGAGGCCGATGGGGTTGAGGTCGTAAATCTTCGACAGAATCGGCAAGCAGCAGATGATGCTGCCAAGGGTGCCCATGAACAGTGCCAGCACCAGTGAGTTCACTTCCATGGTGTTCTGGAAGCCACGCGGCAGAAAGCCTTCGAACAGGATCGGCAACAGCGGCAGTGCAAAATACGCCACTATGCTGGCCATGATGGCGCTCACCGTGCCGAGCAATACGATCTGCAACAGTGTCATCTGATAGGCCTGTTTCGGCGTGCCGCCGAGGCACATCAGGATGGCCATGTCCTTGAAGCGGCTGGTGAAGAAACTGCGGAACAGATAGGCGGCGCCGACACCGGCGAGGAACAACGCGATCAAGGCGATAAGCCCGAGGTAGTCGTTCATGTATTGCAGGATGCGGCCGAGGTCTTCGCTTTCTTCTTCGTGGGTGGTGAGGCTGAGGCGGCGGCTGTCGCGGAATTCGTCCAGTTCGGCCGCCTGGAATTTTTCTTCGAGGCCGGTGACGCTGTAGCCCGCCGGCATTTTGTAGAAGCGTGAGTAGGTGATGCGGCTGCCGAGCTGGATGAGCTTGGTGCTTTCGATCTGCGGGATGCCCATGTAGATGGCGGGAAAGCTGGTCATCACCGAGATGGTGGAGCTCGGGTCTTCGAGAATCACGTCGAGTATGCGGAATTCGCGCTCACCGATTTTCAGCGTGTCGCCAATTGAAAGATTCAGCAGCACCATCAAGTCGCGCGCTACCCACACGTTGTCGCCGCCCATGAGTTGCTGGCGCGCATCGCTCTGCGCCACCGAGCCGGCTTGTTGCAGGATGATGTCGCCGTATTGCGGAAAACCGTCTTCAATCGCCATCAACTGGCTCATGCGCGAGTTGCCGTTGGCGGCCACCATCGACAGGAACGAGACTTGATCGGTGGCGTCGAACGATGAATCCAGCAGGCCTTCGGCGAAGCCGGTTTCCACTTCGGTCAGCGGAAACCGCGAGCTGATCTGCACGTCGGCGGTGAGTATCGCCTTCGAGTTGTTGGTCAGATGCTGCTCGATCGAATGCTTGAATGAATCAAGTGCGATAAAGCCGATCAAACCGATACTGAGGTTCAGCACAAAGAACAGGCTGAATTTGTAGTTGTTGCTGATTTCCTTCCAGGCGAGCCGCAGCCAGAGCATGGTGGTTCTCCGTCAGAGGAAGCGGCCGTTCTGCAGTCGCTGTTCGCGGCCGCAGCGTTTGGCAAGTTGCTCGTTATGGGTGACGAACAACATCGTCATTTTGTGCTCGCGCACGAGATCGAAAATCATGTCCGACACATAGGCGCCGGTGGTGTTGTCGAGGTTGCCGGTGGGTTCGTCGGCCAACAGAATGGCAGGGCGGACCACCATTGCGCGTGCAATTGCCACCCGCTGGCATTCGCCGCCGCTCAGTTGATGCGGGAAGTGATCCTTGCGCTTGCCGAGGCCCACGTTGTCCAGCGCTTCGCCGGCTTTCTTCAGTGCCTGCGGGTCTTTGAACAGATCGAGCGGCAGCGACACGTTCTCCAGCGCAGTCAGATGCGACATCAAATGGAACTGCTGGAAGATGATGCCGATGTTCTGTGCGCGGAATTTCGACAGCTGCTCCTCGCTCATGTGCTGCATGTCCTGCCCGTTGAGCACGATGCTGCCGGAGGTGGGCTGGTCGAGACCGGCCAGCAAGGTCAGCAGGGTCGACTTGCCGCTGCCGCTCTGGCCGAGGATGGCCAGGCTTTCACCTACTTCCATTTCGAGGTTGAGGTTCTTCAGTACTTCCACCGGGTCGTGGTGCGCGGTGCTTTGGAAGGTTTTGCAGAGGTTGCTGATGGCAAGAATCATGAACGCCAGTTCCGGTACGGCAGTGCGAAGCAGTTGAAGATAAAGGACGGGGAGGGGCAGTACAACGTTACGCACCCCCGCTTCCTCTGGATTTGCACTGGCGGTAGAGCTTGTGCGAGTCCGCTTCAGAAATCCTGGATCACAACGAACAGCAGGTTGTTGCGTTCGCGCAGGCGGTCGCGGCTTTGGGAACGCTGGTATTCGAGCGAAAGGCGTTTGCCGGTTACCGGCAGCCAGGCCACTCCGGTGCGCAGGATTGCGCCGGTGCGGTCGTCGAGTGGCTTCGTCATGTTGTTGTCGATTTCTCGATCAATCAGCAATTCGGCGTAGGGGTTCCACTGGCGGCGGGCGCCCAGCGTAGCGGAGGCGAACAAGCCACTGCGCAGCAGCATCAGGCGTTCGTTGTTGCCGAAGGGCTCGCGCACCGGCTGCCCCAGGCTGTTGAGCCGGCTTTCATACCGGGTGTCGAGGGCATGCATTGCCACCATGCCGCCCACCTGCAGCCATGCCGGCAGTACCTGCCACTGCTGGGTCGACAGGCGGGCGATGGCTTCCACCTGCAGGTAGCGGCGCCGGTAATCGAGTTCACGACTGACGGTGGTGCCACGGCTGGTGACCACGTTGTCGCCGCTGAACTGCAACTGCTCGGCCCTGATGCCGAGGGCAAATACC
>CAISOD010000036.1 GCA_903887045.1 uncultured Gammaproteobacteria bacterium
AAAGCGACATGTAACTCGTTGAATTTTATGAGCTATATTTTGCTCAAAAATTGATCAATCCCAGGGCTTTCGTGTAGCTACAGGCCTCTGCAGGGCTTCTACAAAAGTTATCCACAGTGTTATCCAGTAACGTTGTGGACAACCCGCGAAGATCGCTCCGTCGTACCGGCTGCCAGAACCTTGATGCTATACTGCGGCTGTTTTTGTAACGCACTGCCGTGCCGGTTTTTCATGTTGGAATTCAGCGAAGATATCCCTTTCCTTTGGCGGTTGAGTGCAGAAAGCGGTGATGGTTTCAGTCTGGTGTCGATGGTCATTCCGTTCCAGGCGGGTAGCGAGAACCACGAGCACACAATCCCCACCAATGTTGTCAGCTTCAATGGCGACCACGAGAAGCTCAGTGAGGAAGAAACCCTCGAGTGGAACGAAGACGACATCAATCTGTTCCTGAAACTGCTGGCCGAGCGTCAGCATGGCCATATACAGCGACTGCCTCACGCTCCCAGTCATACCTTCAAGGTGGATCTCGGCGATCCCCTCACTATCGAAATCGTCAACATCGTGGCGGCTGCAGGATTCGGTATGGCGCTGACGGTGGATGATCTGCTGGTGGCCGACCCCGGCGATTCGCGCCCGGTACTCGAACCCGAAGTCGGCATGGCAATCACACTGCACACGGTCGATGGCTACAAACGCGGCATCGTCGTGGGCTGCGAGGAAGCGGAAGCAGAGGAAGTGGTGTGTGTGTTGCTGGATTGCATACACCTTGGACCGTGCCAGCTGCATCAGGAGCATGGGCACGAAGACGGCAATGGCGATAGCGACGGTAATGACATTGGCAGTGCCATTGGTGGCGTCAATGAGGGTGGTGACATCCACGCCCACGATCTCGTGATAGTAAAGCCACACCAACTGCTGCCGGCCCATTACAGCAGCCTCATCCCCGCCGCCTCCGACACGCTGCATTAACTGACATGACCCCATTCGAAACCGAAGTCGCCAAGCGGCGCACCTTCGCCATTATTTCGCACCCGGATGCCGGCAAGACCACGATGACTGAAAAGTTGTTGTTGTATGGGCGCGTGATCCAGAAAGCCGGTACGGTGAAGGGCAAGAAATCCGATCGAATGGTGACCTCCGACTGGATGACGATGGAGCAGGAGCGCGGCATCTCGATCACCTCATCAGTGATGCAGTTCCCGTACAACGAGCGTGTCGTCAACTTGCTGGATACTCCCGGCCACGAAGACTTCTCGGAAGACACCTACCGCGTGCTGACAGCAGTGGACTCGGTTCTGATGGTGATCGACGGTGCCAAGGGTGTGGAAGAACGCACCATCAAATTGATGGATGTGTGCCGTCTGCGCGACACCCCGATCATTACCTTCGTCAACAAGCTCGACCGCGACATCCGTGACGGTATCGAGCTGCTCGACGAGATTGAGCGCATCCTCAAGATCCAGTGCGCGCCGATCTATTGGCCACTCGGCATGGGCAAGGAGTTGAAGGGAATCTACAACCTCTATACCGACACCATTCACAAATACCAGCACGGCTTGTCTGACGCAGTGCATGAAGTAGACAAAATCCAGGGCCTCGACAGCGATGAGGCGACCGCATACCTCGGTGCCTACGCCGATGACTTCCGTACCCAGATCGAACTGGTAAAGGGTGCCTCTCACACCTTCAACATGGAGGCCTATCTGGCCGGCAAGCAGAGCCCGGTGTTCTTTGGCACTGCGCTTGGCAATTTCGGCGTGGAAGAGTTGCTCGACAATTTTGTGGAATGGGCCCCGGCGCCACTGCCACGTCCTACCCGCGCGCGCACGGTAGAACCGACTGAACCTGCCTTTGCCGGTTTCGTGTTCAAGATCCAGGCGAACATGGACCCGAAACACCGCGACCGTATCGCGTTCATGCGCATATGTGCCGGTGCCTATGAAAAGGGTATGCGCATGCAGCACGTACGTCTCGGCAAGGAAGTGCGCGTCAGTGACGCCGTCACCTTTCTTGCTGGCGATCGTGAACAAGCGGAATACGCCGTGTCAGGTGACATCGTCGGCCTGCACAACCACGGCACCATCCAGATCGGCGACACTTTCACCACTGGTGAGGAGCTGCATTTCACCGGCATTCCGCATTTCGCGCCCGAACTTTTCAGACGTATCCGCCTGAAAGATCCGCTCAAACTGAAATCACTGCAGAAGGGACTGACGCAGTTGTCGGAGGAAGGGTCCACCCAGGTGTTCATGCCGGCCCGCAACAACGATCTGATCGTGGGCGCCGTTGGTGTGTTGCAGTTTGAAGTGGTGGCGTACCGCTTGAAGGACGAGTACAGCGTGGATTGTCAGTATGAACCGGTCAACGTCTATACGGCGCGCTGGGTTGAAGGCGAACCTGCCAAGATCGAAGAGTTCAAGAAGAAGGCCTACGAAAACATCGCGATAGATGGTGGTGGGCATCTGACCTATCTGGCGCCAACGCGGGTCAATCTTGCTCTCACGATAGAGCGCTGGCCGGAGCTACGGTTTTTCTCAACAAGGGAACACTAGGCTTATCTGGCGGCGTGGCGCGACCGCCGCCACTCCCACACCAGCGGCATGAACGACAGCACCGTGATCACCAGTATCAGCAGTGTAAAGTGTTCACGCACTTGCGGCAGATTGCCGAAGTAATAGCCGGTGTACAGAAACAAACCCACCCATGCCAATGCACCGATGACGTTATAGGCCATGAAGCGGCCGTAATGCATCGCGCCCATGCCCGCAGCGAAGGGTACGAAAGTACGGATGATCGGTGCGAAGCGGGTCAATATCACTGCACGGGCGCCGTAGCGGGCAAAGAAATCCTCGGCGCGGAGCAGGTAGTCGCGGCGGAAGATTTTTGAATCCGGATTGCGGAACAATTTAATGCCAAAGAAACGCCCTATCGTATAGTTGACGACATTGCCCAGAATCGCAGCGCTGATCGTTGTCAGCGCCATGGCATGGATATTGAATGTCGTGGCGGCAAGCATTGCGCCGGTGGCAAACAGCAACGAATCACCGGGCAGGAACGGCGTTACCACCAGTCCGGTTTCGCAGAAGATGATCAGGAACAGGATGCCGAAAATCCACATTCCGTAACTGTTGAAAAGTTCCAGCAGGTGTTGATCGACATGCAGGATGAAGTCGATGACAAGGCGCAGAAAATCCAAGTAATTCTCCGGTTGAAAGACAGCAAAACGCTCAGTGTTGTTTTTTTTCTTTGGAGACGAGCGACAAGCCGCCGGTGAGATCGGCACCACCTTTGTTGCCCACATTGGCTTCATCGAGCGAAATTTTCAGACGCAGGTTGTTCTTCGAATCGGCGTTCTTCAGCGCCTCTTCCAGCGTGATTTTGCCGTCCTTGTAAAGGTGGTACAGCGCCGAGTCAAAGGTACGCATGCCGGCGCCTCCGGATTTCTCCATCGACAGTTGGAATCAGGCGCTGTGACACGAAGCCACGCAGGTTCAGCGACAGATCATGGAACAGCTGTTTGTGCCGCTCTTCCAGGAAGAAGTTGATGATACGGTCCAGTGCCTGGTTGGCGTTGTTCGCATGCAAGGTGGCAAGACACAAATGGCCGGTCTCGGCGAAGGCGAGGGCGTGCTCCATGGTCTCCTGCGTGCGGATCTCGCCGATCAGGATCACATCGGGCGCCTGGCGCAGTGTGTTCTTCAGAGCCTCTTCATAGGACTTGGTGTCAACACCCACTTCGCGCTGGTTGACGATGGACTTCTTGTGCGGATGCACGAACTCCACCGGATCTTCGATGGTGATGATGTGGCCAGCGTGATTCTGGTTGCGGTAGTCAATAAGTGACGCCAGCGATGTCGACTTGCCGGAGCCGGCACCGCCGACGAAGAGGATCAGCCCGTTCTTGTTCATCATCAGTTGCGTGAGCACATCCGGCAAACCGAGTTTCTTGAAGTCGGGGATGTCGGTCTTGATCGTACGGCAGACCATGCCGACTTCGCCGCGCTGCTCGTCGTTCATGATGCTGTAGGCAATGCGCTTCACGTCGCCGGGGGCGAAGCGTTCTTCGCGCATCGGCACCATCTTGCCGAACGCCTTCATGCTGGGCGCGGCATCGAAGGTGAGGAACAAGTCGGAACCGTCTGCGTCCACCATCTCTTTCAACAATACCTTGATGTCGATATCCAGGGGGGGACTCCTGTGGTCAGAGAATTGAAGGCGGATTCTGGAAGCGCTTGGCGGTATACCAGTTGACTGGCTCGACATGCTTGTGCACTTCATCGGCTACGCCAAGCGTGAGCGCGAACAGCGCCATGCGGATCAACACGCCATTGTCGGTCTGTCGGAAGATGGCGAGGCTCGGGTGCTGGTTGAGATCGTTGTCGAGTTCGTTGGCTTCAGCGCGGGAATCGCGCGGCAGCGGATGCATGATCACAGTGTTGGGTTTGCAGTGTTGGGTGTAGATGGCTTCGTTGAGGCGGAAGCGGCCGCGGTAGAGATCGGCCTCGGCCTGGTCGCCAAAGCGCTCCTCTTGAATGCGGGTCAGGTAAACCGTGTCATTGTCGCGCAGACCTTCCTGCATGTTGTCGGTCTCGACAACAGAGTGGCCCTTGCTTCGCAAACTTTCGACAATTTCAGCCGGCATGCGCAGTTCTTTCGGCGACACCAGCGTGAAATGCAGATTGCGGTAGAGGCTCAGCAGTTTGCCGAGCGAATGTACGGTACGGCCGTGCTTGAGATCGCCGACCATCGCAATGCGCAGATTTTCCACCGGGCCCTTTATGCCGAGTTCCTTGCGTATCGTGTAGAGGTCAAGCAGTGCCTGCGACGGATGCTCGGCCGGGCCGTCACCGGCATTCAGTACCGGCACGCGGCTGGCGCGTGAAAATTCCTCCACCGAACCGGCGACTGGATGTCGCATGGCAATGACATCGCTGTAGCCGCTGATGACGCGGGCCGTGTCGTACAACGATTCACCCTTGCTGATTGACGAGGTCTTGATATCGCTGGTTTCACGCACATGGCCTCCCAGCAGGTTGAAGGCACAGCCGAAGCTGACACGGGTGCGGGTGGACGGTTCGAAGAACAGGTTGCTGAGGATGGCGCCGTCGAGAACGCGCGTGCGCTTTTCGCGGCGGGCATAGGGTTCCATGGCGTCGGCGACCTTGAATAATTCCTCTACATCCTGCTGGGCGAACTGACTGATGCTGAGGATGTGGGCGCCGGTGAACTGCATGTGTCGTATATCCGGAATTGAAGCTGGCGGGATGTTACACGCAGGCCATAGAATCCCGCCAGCTCACCCGCAAGGATACCTGTCAGATGCCCTGCCTCGCCTCCGTTGTTTCTGCTCGCCGTCTCCTTCGCTGTGGTGCACTTTGTGTGCTGCTGCTGGCAATGTCGAGTGCCTATGCCTGGCAGCCGGCTGCCATCGACCCTGGCGGCATTCATGCTGCTGATCCGGCGCTCGGAATCAACGACACCTTTGGCCGCTGGAACAGCAAAGTCAGACTGGTGTACGACCCTGACAATGCACCGTCGCAGTATTCCCAGAGCAAATTCCTGGAATTGCTGGAACAAGCCATAGCCCAGTGGGAGCGGGTCAGCGGCATCCGTTTTGAAATAACCGGAGTCGATCGAGCTGCGCCGGACGATGCCAATCGCTCCGTGGCCCAGCGTGACGGACTTGTGCGTATATTCTGGGGCCAGACCCAGGGTTTTGCCGGACTGGCCGGACCGCAGTTCAGCAACTTCGACCAAAGCCTTGGTTATTACCCCTACTATGATGGCGATGTGACGCTGAATCAGGATGCAGCAAGCTGGGACAGTGATGCAGAGCTGGTCAGTACACTGGTACACGAGCTCGGCCATCTGATCGGACTTGGTCATTCTGATGAACCGGTATCCATCATGTATGCCAATCCATACACCAATCTGAACTTCCCACGGGCTGACGATATTGCTGCGGTACAGGCACTATACGGGACCGGCAACAGTGGCGTGACACCGCAGGGCGGGGTCAGTGAATGGCGTTACTCCACCCCACCGGTTGCCGCAGCAGGTGTCACCCAGTTCTTGTTCAAACCGAATGAGTTCACCAACAAAAGCGCATTCATTTCGCTGGAGTCTGCGCAGGATCTGGCCGTTTCCACCATCACCGATGCGACCGCGAAGAACCAGTTCGTCATGTTCAACACCGGTGGAATCGGTGGATTCACCAACACTACTGCCATCAACGTCGCGGCGACCCTGGTAATAGTCGACCCTGACGGCTATGTATTGGACAAATCGAAGTTGGCGTTGCAGTGCAACGCAAGATCTGCCTGCGGCGGTGGCGCTCTGGGCTTGGTTGTTTCTGATGCCATGAAAACCTATCCAGGCATCTGGAAATTCCTGGTAGTCGATGAGGCCGCCAACACATTGTTGCTGACAAAGACGCTGGAGGTAACGGCCAGGACAAGCATCAACAAGGCACCGCTGGCCAGGGTCAGCGCAGTGCAAGGTGCCACTCCGGCACAGGTCACCCTCACACTGAATGTGACCGATGCCGAGAACAACGACGTTACCGTGACATGGCATCCACCGAGCAAGCCGCTGGACAACGACAGGGACGGATTCAACGACGGTGGCCTGGTTGAATTCATCGGCAACAAAGGCGTGGCGGTGCAGACTTTCGATTACTCGCAGTCAGGCACCTACACGTTGTTTGTAGAACTCAAAGACAACAGTGTGCGGTACAACGGATCAGTCTCGGGGTCGAGCGCGGCCGGAGATGGCTTCAGCAACCTGCTGCAACTCACGCTCAGGCTGCCCTTGGCTACTGGCGGCGTAGACGTGATTGCACAGTATCCATTCCCGGCAAGCAGCGGCACCGATAGCGGTAGCAACACCAGTGGCAACAGTACAGTCGGCACTGCAACTGGACTCTCAACCATTGCTGCTGCGCAAGCATTCACAGCGTCCACCAGTACCGGCGGCGCTACCACTGCGGCCTTTACAATGGGAGCGTCGAAGGACAGCGGTACAAGCACTGCCACCAGGTTCAAACCCGGCGACAGCATCCAGGTTGCCGGTGCTATCAAACCGCAAGTAGCAGATATCGGTAAATCGGCCGATCTTTTTGTGGTGATCCGTGCCTTGCTCGGTGGCAGCGAAAGCTGGCTCTACCGCGACGGCACTGGTGGCTTCCGGCCCTGGAGTCGTGCCATTCAGGATCTCAAGCCGGCGATGGAAACCAGCAGCCTGCAGAGCGGTGCCACTGTCGAGGTGTACAAGGGGCAGGTGGGGACTGGTACCTTCCAGGTGTTCCTTGGTTACAAGCTCGACAGCAGCAATACCTTGCACTTCACGCCAGTTCCATTGCAGTTGAACGTGACAAACTGACAGGCCCCGATGGAAACGCTGTTTTGGCACGACTACGAAACCTTCGGTGTTGATCCGCGCCGCGACCGGCCGTGCCAGTTTGGCGGCGTGCGCACGGATCATGACCTCAACGAGATTGGTACGCCGGTACAGTGGTACTGCAAGCCGGCTCCCGATTTCCTGCCGGATCCGGTGTCGTGCGCGATCACCGGCATCACCCCTCAGTATGCGTTGCAGCAGGGTGTCGATGAGGTCACTTTCTGCGCCAACATACTCGGAGAGATGGCCGAACCCGGCACCTGCAATGTCGGCTACAACAGCCTGCGCTTCGACGACGAAGTGACCCGCAACCTGCTGTACCGCAATTTCCATGACGCCTATGAACGCGAATGGAAACAGGGCAATTCCCGCTGGGACCTGATCGACGTGTTGCGTATGACGCAGGCATTGCGGCCGGAAGGCATTGTGTGGCCGCTGCAGGAAGATGGCAGCCCGAGCTTCCGTCTTGAAGCACTTACGGCTGCCAATGGCATCGAACATACCGATGCGCACGATGCGGTGGCTGATGTACGGGTAACGCTTGCAATGGCGCGACTGCTCAAGCAGAAGCAGCCAAAGCTGTACGATTGGCTGTTCCAGTTGCGCAGCAAACATCGCGTGCTGCCGCTGCTGGATCTGGTGAAGCAGGAACCGGTGCTGCATGTGTCGCGCATGTTTGCCGCCAACCGAGGTTGTCTGGCGGTGGTATTGCCGCTGTGTCGGCATCCGGTGAATGCCAACGGCATCGTTGTGGCCGATCTGCAGTCCGATCCACGCGCATGGATGCAGCTTGATGTCGACACGATGCGCGAGCGCTTGTTCAAGCGCCGGGAAGACAGGGTCGAGGGCGAAGTTCGCGTTCCATTGAAGACAGTACATATCAACCGCTGCCCGGCGCTGGCGCCGATGAAAGTGCTGAATGACGAAGCGTGTGAGCGCAATGGCATTGATCTCGCCATGGTGCAGCAACATCGCGAACAGTTGCTGGCAGTGAAGGATCTGGCCACGCGGGTACAACAGGTGTTCCGCGAGAGTGAATATGTGGCCGCCACTGATCCAGACCTGATGCTGTACGGCGGCAGTTTCTTCGGCGACAGCGACAAACGGCTGATGCAGCGTATCCGCCAGTCACGCCCGGACGCGTTGGCGGCCTTCACTCACGAGTTGCATGATCCGCGCTTGCCGGAACTGCTGTTCCGCTATCGTGCCCGCAATTTTCCGCATACGCTGGCAGCGGGTGAACAACAACGCTGGCACGAGCACTGCCGCACGCGCTTGCTGGGTGAAGTAGCAGGCGCCGGGGTTTCTCTGATGGAGTTCGAGCGGCTGTTGCTGGCTGAAGCAGCGCGCCTCGGCCCCGACCTGCAACACCAGTTGCGCAGCTATGCGCAGGCTATCGCTGCGCAATGCGGACTGGCGTTGCCGACGGCTAGTTCGCCAGCCCCAGCCTGACAGCGATAAGCGTCAGCTCGGCGCGGTTGTTGATGCCGAGCTTGCTATACAGCGATTTCACATAGCCCCGCACTGTCTCCACTGCAATGTGCAGCGAGTCGGCCGGTTGCTCGATCGTGTAGCCCTTGCTCAACATTACCGGTACTTCGTGCTCGCGTGTGGTCAACTTGTAGTGTGTGAGTTCATTGCCTTGCTGGTTGAAGTGGCTGATCAGCCGGCGTGAAGTGGCAGCCGAAATTGCCGGGCGGTCCTGCTGCAGGCCAAGCAGATGGCTGATGATCTTGTCCTTGTCCTGGTCTTTCAGGATGTAACCCTGGGCACCGGCTTTGAGCGCAGCAAACAGGTTCTTGTCGTCGTAGATGGTTGCCACCACCACCTGGCAGTCGTGGTTCTGGCCGCGCAGCGTGCGGATCAGATCCATGCCGTTGCCGTCCGGCAGCCGCAAATCAATCAGTACCAGGTTGAACTGATGCTGCTTCAGCAGGTTGGCGGCTTCGGTGTAGGTGGCGGCGCGCAGCAAACGATAGGCAGGAAAAGCCTCGGCCAGGCAATTGCCAAGCCATTCGAGGGCGTGGGGATTGTCTTCTACCAACAGGGCAAGGCCTGAGGACTGCATTGCTAACCGACCGGGACTGGTAATCAAGGCCGGCAACTCACCGGGTTAAGCGCCGCATCGACACCCCTTTCTGGGGATGGTAAGGGATTTTTTCACTTCAGAATCCCATTTCACATTTTGCGTCAAACAGCAGCACGGACAGCATGCGCAACGGATTTGTCATCAGTAGCTACTGCAGCAATTACCGCGCCGCCAGCGACTGCAGCATGGCAGCCGTTCGAGCTGCCACTGGCTACGCGCTAGCCGGATGCTTCACGCAGTGATGTGGTGTACTGGTTCCGCGCACAGCTCACGGATCGTTGGTGGTTGCCGCTGTTGCCATACTGGTGGATGACTGCCTATAGCCGGCTGTTCCGCGAACTGGTCAGCAATATCATCCGCCATGCGGGGGCCAACGAAGTCGAGTTCAGCGTACAGCGGGCAGGCGACAGCTGGTTGTTCGTGCTGGCTGACAACGGCTGTGGTTTTGATCCGCTGCAAGCCAGCGGCACCGGCATGGGCAACCTGCGCGTCCGCGCCGCGGAGTCGGGAGCCGAACTGGCCTGGAGCTCCCGCGCCAGTGGTGGCGTGCAGGTGACCCTGACGCTGCCGGCCTCGCCGACTCCCTAAGCCCCGCGTAATTGCATAGAATCGGCACCCAGTTCAGGCTGCCGGTCCCCTCCATGCACGAATTCGACGATATCCGCCCCTATCACGACAGTGAAGTGAGGGGGATAGTGTATGGCTTGCTGGAAGATCTGGAGCTGTCCCGCGCACTGGGCAGATTCCATTACCCCCGGGCCTACCAGTGGTTCCCCGGCCCGGTGGCGCGGCTGGTGCAGGCAGCGCTGAAAAAGGAGCTGGGCAATGCCTGTTGCATACATGATGTCCAGATTGTCATTGAAAAGTATCTCGACAAGCTGATTGAAACCACCACCGATGGCCTGACACACAGCGGGCTTGACCAGCTCGATACTGCCACCCCCTACCTGTTCATCAGCAACCATCGCGACATTACGATGGATCCTGCACTGGTGAACTACATGCTCTACCACCACGAATTCGACACCTTGCAGATTGCCATCGGCGACAATCTGTTGAAACGGCCGTTCCTCAGCAAGCTGATGAAGCTGAACAAGAGCTTCATCGTCAAACGTTCGGTGCAGGGGCGTGACAAACTGGCCGCCAGCAAGCAGCTGTCCGGTTACATTACCCATTGCATCAACAGCAGGCAGAATGTGTGGATCGCCCAGCGTGAAGGCCGCGCCAAGGATGGAATCGACAGAACCGAGTCGGCTGTCATCAAGATGCTGCACCTGGCCGGCCGCGACGCCAAACAATCGCTGGCGCAGGCGATCAATGCGCTGAACATCGTGCCGGTGGCGATCTCATACGAATATGATCCTTGTGATGTTGCCAAGGCGAGAGAGCTGCACGCTGTGGCGACAGAAGGACGCTTCGTCAAGGATGAGAATACCGACGTACAAAGCATTCTCAGCGGCATCATCGGCCAGAAAGGGGCTGTGCATGTCAGCTATGGCACACCATTGCGCGTACCGAACGATGCCAGCTACGAGCAAGTGGCCGCGCTGATCGACGATCAGGTCGTGCGCAATTACCGGCTGCATCCATCCAACCACTTTGCGGTTGAGCTGTTGCAGAGCGTTGCCCCTCCTGTTGATGATACAGAAGCCATAGCTGCCAAACGCCGGCAATTCCTGCAACGTCTCGAGGCTGCGCCAGAACAGCTGCGGTCGCTGTTGCTGCAGCAGTATGCCAATCCGGTGCTTGTTCGCCAGCAGTTGGCTGGCTGATAAAATTCCCCATGCTGTCTGACGCGCTCAAGCAGGATATCCAGCGCAACTACTCATTGTTGCTGAAAGGCAAGCAGCTGCAGACCCGCGCCGGCCAGAAGCTGATGATCGCCGACATTGCGCGTACTCTGACCAGTGTTGAATGCGATGAAGACGGCCGCCGCAGTGCTGCCGAGCCCGCAGTGTGTGTGGTGGAAGCCGGCACCGGTACTGGCAAGACACTGGCCTATCTGGTGGCCGCGGTGCCGGTGGCAAAAGCCCTCGACAAGAAACTGATTATTTCCACTGCCACCGTTGCGTTGCAGGAACAGGTGCTGAACAAGGACATTCCCGACCTGTTGCTGCACAGCGATCTGCAATTCAGCTACGCGCTCGCCAAGGGGCGTGGCCGCTATCTTTGCCTAGCCAAACTCGACAATGCGCTGCGAGCCAACAGCAGCAGTGCGGCGATGCGTGATTTGTTCAAGGTGGAACTGGAAGACCCTGACTCACTGGATCGCGTGCTGTATGAACGCATGCTGGAAGCGCTCGGCAACGGCGACTGGCAAGGTGATCGTGACGACTGGAAGCAGGCTCTCGATGACGAGCAGTGGCGGCCGGTTGCAGTCGAAGCCGGCCAATGCAGCGGCCAGCGTTGCGCCTATTTTTCCAACTGCTGTTATTTCAAAAGCCGCGAAGGCTTGCTGAAGGCCGACTGCATCATCGCCAACCACGATCTGGTGTTGTCCGATCTCGCGCTCGGTGGCGGCGTGATCCTGCCCGATCCGGCCGACAGCATTTATATTTTCGACGAGGCCCACCAGTTGCCAGGCAAGAGTCTGTCGCATTTCTCGTTCCAGCTCAGGCTCGGCAGCACCATCAAATGGCTGGAGCAGTTCGCCACCATACTCGGTCGCCTGCAGCAGGAAGTACCGCAGCCGAATCGCTTTGCCGGCATGCTGGAAGAAGCCGCTACATTGGCGCTGCAGTTACGCACCTGCATTGCAGATCAACTGCCACTGCTGCGTCCGTATGCCGATAAAGCCGAATCAGGCTCGGCCGATGGCGCTACGCTGCAGTACGTGTTCATGCGTGGCGAAGTGCCGCAGGAGTTGCGTGAACTGTTCGATACCATCAGTGTCGACTGTGCTGCGCTGGCGGCCAGGCTCGCCAAGGTCAACGACATCCTCAAGGCCTCGCTGGAAGACGACAACGGCGAAGTGGAGCGTGCCTTGGCCGAGCAATGGTTCCCCTTGTTCGGCAGTGCACAACTGCGCGTGGAAGCGGCAGCTTATTGTTGTTTGCACCTCTCGCGTGCCGATGATGCCGGTACTGTACCGCAGGCGCGCTGGCTGACCTTCCGTGAGTTCGGTAACGAAATGGAAATCACCACCTTCACCAGCCCGGTACTGGCGGCCGGTTCGTTGCAGGATCATTTGTGGCAAAGTTGCTTCGCCGCAGTACTGACATCGGCAACTCTGACCACACTCGGTTCTTTCGATTTTCTGCGTAAACGCTGTGGCCTGCCGGAGTCCAGCCACTACCGCAGCATCCAGAGTCCATTCAGTCATCAGCAGGCGGCCACGCTGCAGTTGCCGCGCAAGGGCTTCGATCCGTCCAATTCCGTCGCACACACGCAGGCAATCACTGAAATATTGCCGGGTCTGTTGGCCAATGAAAAAGGTGCGCTGGTATTGTTCAGCTCACGCCGGCAGCTGAACGAAGTATTGCAGGGCGTGCCGCCGGATTTCCGCGTGCAGATCATGGGGCAGGACGATTATCCGAAACAGGAATTGTTGCGGCTGCACAAAGCGGCGATCGACGGTGGTGGCAACAGTATTATCTTCGGTCTTGCCAGTCTTGCTGAAGGCATCGATCTGCCTGGCGAATACTGCACGCATGTTGTCATCGCCAAAATTCCATTCCCGGTGCCTAATGATCCGGTGGATGCGACGCTGGGTGAGTGGGTAAAAGGGCAGGGCGGCAATCCGTTCCAGGAGATCAGTGTGCCCGAGGCATGTTTGCGCTTGATCCAGGCGAGTGGGCGCTTGCTGCGGCATGAGAATGACACTGGTACGGTCACTATTCTGGATGAACGGCTGCTTACCAAGTCGTATGGGCGCGCGATTATTGATTCGTTGCCGCCTTATCAGCGCAGAGTGATTTGAGGCGGCTTCTTGTCTGAGTAGTTGAGGTCGGAGCAAGTAGCCATACCTCCGGGACACGCGTAAATACTGCAAGCGGCCGGCCACTACGCACAGCTCCGTGGCGTTCAGCAACACACAAAGCTGCGCTTTGAATGCGTGTTGCTTCACCCGTGTAGCTACCTTCG
>CAISOD010000037.1 GCA_903887045.1 uncultured Gammaproteobacteria bacterium
ATTACGCAGCGCGTCGTTGAGCGACATGGCACCGCGGTCCTCCAACAACTCCTTGGTGAGGGAAGTGATCGACTGCGGCGTATCCATCAACGATTCGGTGAATTTGCCGACTGAACTCTTTTCGATCGCATACGGCGCCCGCCGTTGATCCTGCACGACAATTTCCTCGACAGCAGTGTTGTCAGCCGCTACCGCCAACAGGGGCGCTGCCAACAACAGCGAGCCGCCCGTACCCAGTGCCAATCGCGTCAGCCTGAATGGTGCTGCGTGTTTCATTAATGCCTCATGCTGCTTTTTTGATGCTGGCTATTGAAGCTGCCAATTGTGTCGGAACCGTGGTTACCCTGCACCGTTGATATCGCCATCATCGACTGCACACGTTGCCAAGTGCGAACCGGGAGGCTTTCCCACCACTGCAGGCGTTGCCTGTGACAAGGCTGCCACACCGGGTACGGCAAATTGCCTGCCCCCGGAGGCTGTGCTAGTTTCAACCCGGTTCTGCCATTGGATTCTGCATCCCGGCTATTGCTCGCACATTCCCACATTTTACAAGACCAGATCCCGACTGATGACCATACCTGCTGTTGCTGCAAAACCCCCGCTACGCTGGCTCAATATTACCGTGCTCGGACTGCCCATCGTTGTGTCGCTCACCCTCGTTCCGTGGTACGGCCTCACCAACGGGTACGACGCCTATGAGTGGGCATGGTTCCTGGTATTACTGGCCTTTTGCGAATTGTCGATTACTGCCGGCTACCATCGCCTGTGGTCGCATGCAGCATACAAGGCACATCCACTTTTGCGTTTTATCTTTGCGCTCGGTGGTGCCATGGCGCTGCAGAACGACTGCATCACCTGGGCGTCCGACCACCGCCGCCACCATCTGTTTGCTGACAACAATGAAAAAGACCCCTACTCCGCCAACAATGGCTTCTGGTACTCGCATTTCGGCTGGATGATCCGCGACTACCCCGCCACCCGCTCGGAGCTTGGCAACAGCAAAGATCTACAGAAAGACCCCATCCTCGTCTGGCAGCGCGACAACTACCTCGCCCTGATGACAGCCATGAACATCGGCTTGCCGCTGCTGCTGGGGTGGCTGCACGGCGACATCTGGGGCAGCCTGCTGCTGCTCGGCTTCCTGCGCCTGGTGGTGAGCCAGCACTTTACCTACCTGATCAACTCCGCCGCCCACATGTGGGGCCAGCGCAACTACGATCCCGACCAGACGGCGCGCGATAACTGGTTCATTGCCCTCTTCACCTTTGGCGAGGGCTACCACAACTATCACCACACCTTCGCCTGGGATTACCGCAACGGCATCCGTTGGTACCACTACGATCCCACCAAGTGGCTGATCAAGCTGTGCTCATGGCTGCGTCTCACCAGCGACCTGCGTCAGTGCTCCGCCTACCGCATCGAGATGACGCGGGTAGCGGTGCAATACAAGCAAGCGCTATATCAATGCGAACGTCTGGCTGAAGCCGGCACCTGGCGCGCCCGGCTCGAAACCGAGTACACGCAACTGGTGAAATCACTGGAGCAATGGTCGGAAGCCCAACAAGCCTGGTATCAGACCAAGTCGACTGCACTCAGCAATGAACTGCATAACGATATAGCAGCAGTGAAGCAGCGCTACGAAGAACTCAAACAAGAGCTGCAATACAAGCGTAACGCATGGCAACAACTGCTTAATCAATTCGGATCCTTGCCGCCGCAACCGGCCTGATCGCCAGCGCTGCCAACGGCGGCAGGAACACATCAATGCAGAGTGCCGACGACAAGCTCCAGATCCGCGAATTGGTTGATAACTGGGCTATCTTCAGCGATTCCGGCGACTGGGAAGGCTTTGCCCGTTGCTGGCACCCTGACGGCTTCATGTGTGCCACCTGGTTCCAGGCTCCTTGCGCCGACTTCATCGCTGCCCGTCGCAAAGGTTTCGACAACGGTGTGAGCATCATTCACTTCCACGGTGGCTTCACCTGTGAAGTAGCAGGCAAGCGGGCGGTGTCGCAGACCAAGATGACCATCAGCCAGCGGGCAGAAGTGGAAGGCGTGCTGGTGGATGTCACCTGCACCGGCCGTTTCTATGACTTGCACGAAAAGCGCGAAGGCCGCTGGGGCATGGTTCGCCGCCAGCCAATCTACGAAAAAGACCGCATTGATGCCGTCGATCCGGCTGCCATACTGAAGCTGGACAGCGATCTGCTGCAGCAGTTTCCTGCCGGCTACCGCCACCTGGCCTATCTGCAAACGCGTATCGGCTACAAAGTAGCCAAAGGCGGGTTGCCTGGTCTCAAGGGGCCGGAAATCGAGCAGTTGTACCGCGATGGTGCCGCCTGGCTGCAGGGCGCAGATTCGCCGGGGCGTCCACAACTGCAGATGTGAGAAGCGGCTCTGCTGTCACGTACCGCGCGGGTATTCCAATGGAACGGTTGAATTACCATCACTTGCACTACTTCTGGGTTACTGCCCGCGAGGGCGGTATTGCCCGTGCCAGTGCCAAACTGCATCTGTCGCAGCCGTCGATATCGACTCAGATCAAACAACTGGAAGAAGTGCTGGGCGTAAAGCTGTTCCAGAAACATGGCCGTAATCTGGTGCTTACCGACGCCGGGCGGGTCGTGCATCACTATGCCGACGAAATTTTCGGCGCCGGGCGCGATTTGTTGGATGCCATCAAATCAGGCCAGCCAGGAAGGGCAGTGCCGCTTACGATTGGCGTATCCAACGCTGTGCCAAAACTGGTGATTTGCCAACTGTTGCGACCACTGCTGCAATCCCCGCATCCTCCACGCATTGTCTGCAAGGAAGACAACACCGAACGACTGCTGGGAGAACTCGCGACTCACGCCATCGATGTAGTGCTGGCCGATACGCAGGCGCCTCCGCACATCCGCGTCAAGGTGTTCAACCATGCATTGGGGACATCCGACACTGCATTCTTTTGCAGCGCAGCCGGATTATCGGCACTCAAACGGACGTTTCCACGCTCATTGAATGGTGCACGCATGGTACTGCCGACGCCGAATACCGCCTTGCGCCGCGATCTCGACGCCTGGTTCGAAACCAGGGAAATCCGGCCCAACATCATTGCCGAATTCGAAGATCCTGCGCTGATGAAGGCGGTGGCCGCCGACTCCGGTGCCGTTTTCCCCGCCCCTCTGGCAATTGCAGACGATATCAGACGCATCTACGACGTGGCCTTGATTGGCCGCACCGCAGAAGTTACGGAACGCTACTATGCGATTTCGGCGGAACGGCGCATAACCCACCCCGGTGTTCTGGCCATCACCGGCGCTGCCAAGAGCGGGTTGTTCAAATAGGCTCAGGCACCAGTGCCGGTTTTCTTAAGCGGTTCCGGTTGGCCGAGTTCCTTGAAGTGCTGCTCGAGAAAGGTCACTTCGCCTGAGTCAACCGAATACATCGCGCCGACCAGACCTATCCTGCCTTCCTGATACATGTGTTCAAGAATGGGCGAGCGCTCAAGAATTGACCGTAACTGGTAGCGGACGTTTTCCAGTGCCACGGTTTCGACCATCACATCCGGCGACAGATTACGGCCTTCGCGCAACTCGACTTCGTGCAAGGCTGGCCCGACTTTGTTCAGCAATCCGGTCAGGTGTCCCATTTTGACGTGACTGCAGGCTCCCTTGATGGCCCCGCACTTGGAATGACCGAGAACCACGATCAACTTGGAACCGGCGACCTGACAGGCAAACTCCATACTGCCCAGGATGTCCTCGTTGAGAACGTTGCCGGCGATGCGGGCGCTGAAAATGTCGCCCAGTCCCTGGTCGAATATCAGTTCGGCAGAGGTGCGGGAGTCAATGCAACTCAGCACGATTGCAAAGGGGAACTGACCTTCAGAGGTTTCGTTCACTTGTTGCAGAAGGTTGCGGTTGAAACGCAGGTTGCTGACAAATCGCTTGTTGCCCTCGGACAGAATTTCGAATGCCTTGCGGGGGGTCAGGTGGGCCTGGGTTTCCTTGTTCAACGTGCGCATGTTGTGTCCTCGGATTCGATGGTGGAATGGCTGTGCAGAATGGCCTGTCTAGCGTCGTCTGCTGTCGCAATGTGTATTGTTTACGGGGCTGCTTGGCTCATCTTGGCGATACGGTGCATCGCATCGTTGCTGCGACGCAAGCCGGTCAAGCCTTCAATGGTGAGGTCTATGTTGTCTGCAATGGCGCGCTGCCTGAATTCCTGGATGATTTCGTAAACGTCGAGGTCAATGTTGATTGCACGCGTTGCATCAATCACCACTTTCGACCCGGCGGGCACTGCGGCCAACGCACGCATCATGGCTGCCCGATTCAGGAACGACACGTCTTCCGACAATACGATACGAACACCGGCACCGGGGTTGCGATCGACAAAGAAGGGGTTGTTGTAGTTGTTCAGCAGGATGGTGAAGATTGCCACGGCAAGCCCGAGACCAATGCCTATCAGCAGGTCAGTGGCGAGGATGCCGATCACAGTCACCACGAAAGGTACGAACTGGTAAGGCCCCTGCTCATACATCGAACGGAACAAGGCAGGTTTGGCCAATTTGTAGCCAACACTGATCAGCACTGCCGCCAGCACAGACAACGGGATCAAGTTCAACATCGTCGGAATCAGGATCACGGCCACCAGCAGCAACACACCATGCAGCACGGCCGACAACTTGGATTTGGCTCCCGACTGGATGTTGGCTGAGCTGCGCACAATCACCTGGGTGACCGGCAGCCCACCCAACAAACCGGACACCAGGTTACCCACACCCTGGGCTTTCAGTTCGCGATTGGTGGGAGTGACATGTTTGGACGGATCAAGTTTGTCGGTGGCTTCCACGCACAGCAGCGTTTCCAGGCTGGCAACCACTGCCAGTGTGAGGGCCGTTGTATAGACCGCTGGATTCGACAGCTGGGAGAAATCGGGAAAGGTGAGCAGGCCGACGAAACCCGCAAGACCATCGGCAAGCGGAATCTGCACCAGATGGCTGGGCTCAATGACCAAGCCCGGCGCCATACTTGCAAACAGTGAGTTGAGCACTACCCCAACCACTACGGCTACCAGGGGTCCTTGAATCCATACGCTGGCTTTGATGCGTTTGATGAAGGGCTGGTCCCACAGGATCAGAATGACCATCGATACAACCGCCACGACAAGGGCGCCGGTCTGGATTGACGACATCATGTGAGCAATTGCCGACAAGGTGTTCTCGTCATTGGCCTGCTGGAATGCGAGATCGCCTTCAGGGTCGGCATCGTAACCAACCGCATGCGGCAACTGTTTGAGAATGATGGTGAGTCCGATACCCGTCAGCATGCCTTTGATGACTGACGACGGAAAATAGTAGCCAATGACTCCGGCCCGCAAGAAACCCATTGCCAGCTGCAACAAGCCAGCCAGTACTACTGATACCAGGAAGGATTCAAATGAACCGAGGGTGCCAATGGCGGTGAACACAATCACTGCCAACCCGGCAGCCGGCCCCGAGACACCAAGCTGCGACCCGCTCAGCATGCCAACCACCACACCGCCGACAATCCCGGCAATCAAACCCGAGAACAAGGGCGCGCCGGACGCCAGTGCAATGCCGAGACAAAGTGGCAATGCAACTAGGAACACCACGACACTGGCGGGAATGTCTTTCCTGAGGGTATCTCCTAGCGGTGCTCGTGTTTGCATGGCGTACCGGATCACAGTTGAAGGTCAAGGCCTGTAGCTTACCCGGATGCACACCAAAGAAAATGTCCAAGATTGGAACTGATACTTAGGTTTTTACTAAGCAAAAGAACCGCTCGGCTGCTCTTGGAAAGCCGCACGCGCATGCAAGAGGTGCTGCAGCATCGCACTGCATTGAACGTGCAGCATCGTGGTGCGACGCAGGCATGATTCTGCCCGAATTGCATGCACGACCGCGTTGACGGCTGCTGACGCCGCAAAACCGGCTCCGTATGGCCTTCCGTTATAAGCAACTAATTAATAAGTAATTTTTCACGCATGGCAACGCGATGGGCTGCGTTACAGCGGAGCAAAGCGTTATGGCATCGAAATTGCTGACCATTCGGTCAACCTAAGCTGTATGCAATCCAAATCATGATCTACCGCACCTCCTCACCATGGTTCGCCTGTTTCACTCGCCGCCGCTTCTGCGGACTCTCCAGCGTGGCCATTGTGACCAGTTCCTTCCTGGCTCTGCCGGCACTGGCGCAGAATGCGCCCCCGCCCACAGCCGACGCAATTGCCAGCCACGGTCAGTTTCTGGACCAGTACTGCACCGAGTGCCATAACGACGATGACGTGGCGGGCAAGCTTTCGCTGGTTGGTTTCAACCCGGACGATGTGTCCGCCGGCCACAACCTCGGCACCTGGGAGAAGATCCTGCGCAAGGCCGGCGGTGGCGAGATGCCACCGCCCAATCGCGAGCAGCCGCCGATGGAGTCGAAACTTGCCTTTACCCAGTGGCTGGAAGCCGCGCTCGACCAGCATGCCGCCACTAACCCCAATCCCGGGCGCGCTACGCTGCGCCGCTTGAACCGCGCCGAGTATGCGAACGCGGTGCGCGACCTGCTGGCCATCGAAGTGGATGTCAGTGAGCTGCTGCCCACCGACGACTCCGGCTACGGCTTCGACAACATTGCCGACGTGCTCTCCATGTCTTCAACACTGATGGACCGCTACATAGCGGTGGCCGGCAAAATCAGCCGCCTCGCGGTCGGACGCGGCATCAGCAAACCGGTTGTCACTACTTACCTCGTGCCGAAGGATGGCTCGGTGCTGAACCAGGGCGTCCCATCCTGGGACGAGCGCGCCAGCGACGATCTGCCGCTGGATTCCCGCGGTGGGGCAGTATTCGATTACTACGCACCCTACGATGCGGTCTACGAGATCGGCGCCTACCTGAATGCGAACACCAACAACGAGGTGGATCGCATGCCGGAGCTGAGGGTCAGCCATCGCGTGCAGCTCACGGCCGGTGCCCACAAGATCGGCGTTACCTTCGGCCGCCAGCTGCGACTGGACGAATCAGTGCAGACGCTGCACAACGACGTCGACTACGTGTGGATGCCAACGGAGCCGCCCAAGGATCTACCGGTGCTGTTCGTGGTTGACGGCCTGACAGTCGGCCGTACTACAGCCCCCTCCTACTTTATGTCTGCCCGCTTTTCGCAGGCCAATTTCCCGCGTGACGTGCTGGAGATCGACGTCGACGGCCCCTACGACATCAGCGGGCCGGGCAATACGCCAAGCCGCAGCAAGATATTCCAGTGCCAGCCAAGCGCCGCAGCTGAGGAAGCAGTCTGCGCCAGCCGCATCGTGAAGAGCCTCGCGCGCCAGGCCTGGCGCCGCCCGGTGACCGATGCCGACATTGCCCCCTTGATGAACCTGTACACCGATGCACATGCGAACAGTGGCTTCGAGCAGGGAGTCGAGGCCGCGATCGAAGGCCTCCTGGTGTCGCCGGGTTTCCTGTTCCTGCGTGAACAGGACCCTGCCGGCAGTGTGCCCGGCTCGGTGCATGCAGTGACAGACCTGGAATTTGCATCGCGCCTGGCGCTGTTCCTGTGGAGCAGCCTGCCGGACGACGAACTGTTGGAACTTGCAGTGGCGGACAAACTGCGCGAACCCGGCACGCTGGAACAGCAGGTGGACAGAATGCTGGCCGACCCGCGCGCTGCCGCGCTCACCGAGAATTTCGCCGGCCAGTGGCTGTACCTGCGCAATCTCGACCTGCTGCGGCCGGACGTGTACATGTTCCCGAACTTCAACGCGCGCCTGCGCCGTGCCATGAAGCAGGAGACCGAATTGTTCTTCGGTTCAATCCTGCGCGAAAACCGCAGCGTGCTGACCTTCATTGATGCCGACTATACCTTCCTGAACCAGCCGTTGGCTGAGCATTACGGCATCGAAGGCGTACAGGGCCCGGCTTTCCGCCGCGTGCAGCTCGACGCTGCCTCACCACGCCGCGGCCTCTTGGGTCAGGCCAGCATCCTCTCGGTTACCTCTTACGCCAACCACACCTCCGTAGTGAAACGCGGACAGTGG
>CAISOD010000038.1 GCA_903887045.1 uncultured Gammaproteobacteria bacterium
AGAGGATTTCCTGATGGCTGCGGGTGTAGTTGCTGAAACTCGCGTACGAGATTTCGGCGATTTCGCATTCAGTCTTGGTACGTACGCAGGCACTCCGTGCCTCGTGGTGCTCGAACAGCCCCATTTCGCCAAAGAAGTCGCCGGGATTCAGGTAGGTAATGACCGCTTCCTTGCCGTCTTCGTCTTCGAGGATTACCGAGACCGACCCATTGACGATGAAGTAGAGGGTTTCACACTTTTCACCCTCGTGGATGATGGTGGTCTTGTTGGGGGTAACGACGCCTGTGCGCGTGGCTCAGGAAATTTTCCAGGTCACTGATGTGGGGGGTGATTGCCATCAACACCATAATTTTACTCGGCTGTTTTCGTTGCGCTTCCCGCTACGGTGTGGATCACACTTTGCGGGGCGGTTCTATTTTGTGGCCTGGCAACCAGCACGCGCAAGTAACGATGGCTATGGGATAATTCGCGCCATACCGGACAACCGGCAACCATGGGTTGCCACAGGAGTGCAGCATGAAAGCAACGGTGAAGTGGGTGGATGGCGCGATGTTCGTCGGCGAATCCGGCAGTGGCCACTCAGTAGTAATGGATGGCTCTGAGGAAGTCGGCGGCCGCAACATGGGCTTCCGTCCGATGGAAATGTTGGTGCTGGGGGTGGGAGGTTGCTCGTCGATTGATGTGGTCAGCATTCTCAAGAAGGGTCGGCAGCAAGTCACCCGTTGTGAAGCGCGGATTGAAGCCACTCGTGTTGATGCGGTTCCAGCGATATTTGAAACGATCCATCTCCACTTTGTCGTGGGTGGCAAAGATCTCGATCCGGCCAGGGTGAAGCGGGCAGTGGAGCTGTCAGCCGAGAAATACTGCTCGGCGTCGATCATGCTGCAGAAGGCCGGTGTGCGGATGACGCATGATTTCGAGATTGTGCCGGAATAACTCTAGACGCGGTACGTTGTTGCCTTCATGGCTCTGGCCAGCAAGCGCATGCCCTGCTGGACCGGCTGGGGCAGCCGCGCAGCGCCGGCATCTCTTGCAGTGGCTGCATGGCGCCCTTCATCGGCCAGCATCTGCTGCAGTATGGCGCGACTTTTCGCATCCTGGGCCGGCAACTGCTGCAGGTGTTCCTGCAGATGACGACACACCTGGTCTTCGGTCTCGGCAACAAAGCCCAGACTCCATTTGTCACCAGCCAGTCCGGCCAGCGCTCCCATCCCATACGACAGTCCGTAGAACAACGGATTCAGCAGTGTGCCGTGGCTGCCGAGCTCCTTCAGGCGGCTTTCACACCAGGCCAGATGATCGCCTTCTTCCTGCGCTGCGGTCTCCATGCTCTCACGCACTTGCGGCAGTTTGGCTGTGAGTGCCTGGCCTTGGTACAGCGCCTGTGCACACACTTCGCCGCATTGGTTGATGCGCATCAGACCTGCGGCATGACGGCGTTCGTCGTCGCTCAAGTCTGCGGACGCCGCCAGGTCGGCCGGATTCTGCGAGTGCGCCACTGTGGCACCGGGCACCAATGTGCGCAGCGCCTGATCGGCTTGCAGTATCAGGGTATCAATCAGGTTCATGACTTGGTCTGCTCCCGCGCAATCGCGCGCCAGCCGATGTCGCGGCGGTAGTAGAGTTGGTCCCACGTGATATTGGCGGCCAGTTCATATGCCGTGGTTTGTGCTTGCGACACGGTAGCGCCAAGTGCCGTCGCGCACATGACACGACCTCCGTTGGTGACGACAGTGCTGCCCTCCAGTCTGGTGCCAGCATGGAACAGTTTGCTGTTGGCGGGCGCGGGTTTGTCGAGACCGCTGATCGCGCTGCCCTTTGCGTAGTTATCCGGATAACCGCCGGCCGCCAGTACCACGCCGATGGCAGCTCGTGGATCGAAATTGATGGTGTGCTGATCGAGCGTGCCAGCGAGTGCAGCTTCGCACAAGTCCACCAGATCGGTTTGCAGTCGCATCATTACCGGCTGTGCTTCCGGATCGCCGAAGCGGCAATTGAATTCGACTACGCGAGGTGCGCCGCTGTGGTCGATCATCAAGCCGGCATAGAGAAAGCCCACATAGGTGTTGCCTTCGGCAGCCATGCCACGCACGGTGGGCATGATGATGTCGCGCATCACGCGATCATGTACCGCTTGCGTTACCACCGGTGCCGGCGAATAGGCGCCCATGCCGCCAGTGTTGGGGCCTTTGTCGCCCTCATCGCGCGCTTTGTGGTCCTGGGAGGTGGCGAATGGCAGCGCAGTGTTGCCATCGACCATCACGATGAAGCTGGCTTCCTCGCCCACCATGAACTCTTCGATCACCACACGATGGCCGGCGCTGCCAAAGCTGTTACCGCCCAGCATGTCACGCACGGTGGTTTCGGCTTCGGCCAATGTTTGGGCAATGATCACGCCCTTGCCGGCTGCCAGACCGTCGGCCTTGATAACGATGGGTAGTGATTGTGTGTGCAGGAATGCCAATGCTTCATCAAGGTTGGTGAAGTTGCCGTAGGCTGCTGTCGGAATTTTGTGACGCGCGAGGAAATCCTTGCTGAACGCTTTGGATCCTTCAAGCTGGGCGGCGCCTTTGCGGGGGCCGAAACACGGCAGTCCAAGTTCGCTGAAGTAATCAACAATACCTGCAACCAATGGTGCTTCAGGGCCGATGATGGTCAGACCGACGCCGTTATCCTGTACGAATCGGGTGAGTGCAGCAAAGTCGCTGGTATCAACAACCACATTGCTGACCTTGGTTTCGGTAGCTGTGCCGGCGTTGCCGGGTACCACGTAGACATGTTCAACGCGCGGGGACTGCGCTGTTTTCCATGCCAGTGCATGTTCGCGTCCGCCGCTGCCTATGATCATTACCTTCATGCTGGATGCCTGCGAGTCGTAAACGGGATCAGTGGCGGAAATGGCGCAGGCCGGTGAATAACATCGCCAGGCCGGCTTCATCGGCGGCGGCGATTATTTCAGGATCGCGCATTGAGCCTCCCGGGTGGATCACCGCAGTGATACCGGCGGCAGCGGCAGCATCAATGCCGTCACGGAAGGGGAAGAAGGCATCGGAAGCCATCACTGAGCCCGCAACAGCAAGGCCTTCATCAGCAGCCTTGATGCCGGCGATTTTTGCACTGTAGACGCGGCTCATCTGGCCGGCACCGATGCCGATGGTCTGGCCGGCTCTGCAGTAAACGATCGCATTCGATTTGACGAACTTCACCACCTTCCAGGCGAACAACAGGTCCTGCAATTCCTGCGCAGTTGGTTGGCGCTTGCTGACGACCTTCAGATCGGCTGCAGTAATGACCCCGAGATCCCGATGCTGCACCAGCAAGCCGCCGGTGACTTTCTTGTAGTCCCAGTCCTGCACGCTTTGCGCCGGCAGTGCGCCACAGCTAAGCAGCCGCAGGTTGTCTTTGCGTGCGATTGCGGTTTTGGCGTCTTCACTGACGCTGGGGGCAATGATCACTTCGGCAAACTGCCGCTCAACGATGGCACGCGCTGTGGCGCCATCGAGCTCACGGTTGAAGGCGATGATGCCACCGAAGGCCGAAGTCGGATCGGTACGATAGGCCTTGTCATAGGCTGTCAGCAGATCGGTGGCAACGGCAACGCCGCATGGATTGGCATGCTTGACGATGACGCAGGCGGGTTCGTTGAAGGCTTTTACGCATTCGAGCGCGGCGTCGGTGTCGGCTATGTTGTTGAACGACAGCTCCTTGCCTTGCAGTTGCACGGCAGTTGCTACGCTGGCTTCACGCGGCGCGGCTTCGGCGTAGAACGCGGCTTGCTGGTGCGGGTTCTCGCCGTAGCGCAGAGTCTGTTTCAGCAGCTGCTGGCTGTTCCAGCTGCGCGGAAACAGCGAGGCGTTTCCCGAGGCATCACGCGCGCCGAGATAGTTGGCAATGGCGCCGTCGTAGGCAGCGGTATGTTCGAAGGTGCTGACTGCCAGCCGGTAGCGCGTGGCAGCACTGATGCTGTTCTGTTGTTGCAGTTCCTGCAGCACGCCAGCGTAGTCGGCGGGATCCACCACCACCGTAACCCACGCATGATTCTTGGCAGCAGCACGCAACATTGTCGGACCGCCGATATCGATGTTCTCGATGGCATCAAGCAGTGTGCAGTCGGGTTTGGCGACAGTGGCAGCGAACGGGTACAAGTTGACCACAACCAGATCAATCGGAGGGATGTCGTGCTGTTGCATCACATCGCCGTCGATCGAACGACGGCCAAGAATGCCGCCATGTACGCGTGGGTGCAGCGTTTTGACACGGCCGCCCATGATTTCCGGAAAGCCGGTGTAGTCACCGATTTCCGTGACTTGCAGACCGGCGTCGTTCAACAGTTTCCAGGTGCCGCCGGTCGACAGCAGCTCAACGCCACAGGCAACAAGAGCGCGGGCAAAATCGAGAACACCGCTTTTGTCGGACACGCTGAGCAAGGCACGACGAATCGGAGTGGGAGCAGTATTGGCAGGGGCAGGTGCGAGAGAACTCATATCAGTCCAGCAGGTCGTATTGTTTTAGTTTGGTACGCAGCGTGCCGCGATTGAGACCGAGCATCTTGGCTGCCTTGCTCTGGTTGTAGCGTGCTTTAACCAGCACTGCTTCGAGCATTGGCGCTTCAACTTCCGACAGCACCAACGCATATAGATCAGTTACAAGCTCGGCATCAACATCAGCCAGATAGGTTTCCAGCGCCGCTTTCACACTGGCGCGCAGCGGCATCGAAGTGCGGGTATCGGCCGACAGTGCTGCACTTGGCGGGATGGCAGCTTTCATGCTGCAGTTTCCGTTTGCAACAGACTCTCGAAGAAGCCGTGCAGACTGTCGAGCTGGGCCGCTGCGTCTTCGAGTGCGTTGAAGCTGCGGCGGAATTCAGCTGCGCCGGCATATGGTTCGAGATACCAGGCCACATGCTTGCGCACGAAGCCGAGGCCGTGTTGTGCACCGTAGAACTGGTGCAGGTCTTTTACGTGCTGAATGACCAGCTTGTGGATCAACGACAGTGGCAGAGGCTGCGGCAGCGTACCGGTGCGCAGGAAATGATCTACATCGCGGAACAGCCATGGACGGCCACGTGCACCGCGGCCAATCATCACGCCATCGGCACCGGTATGATCGAGTACCTTGCGCGCTTTATCGGCACTGCTGATGTCGCCATTGGCGAACAGCGGAATACAGATGGCGGCCTTGATGGCGGCGATGGTGTCGTATTCAGCATTGCCGTTGAACATGCACGCGCGGGTGCGGCCATGCACTGCAAGCGCCTGGATGCCGGCATCTTCAGCAATGCGGGCAATCGCAATGCCATTGCGCATATCAGGACTCCAGCCGGTACGTATTTTCAGCGTGACGGGCACCGCAACCGCCTGCACCACGCTTTTCAGAATGGCTTCCACCAAGGGTTCGTCACGCAGCAATGCCGAACCGGCAGCCTGCTTCAGCACTTTCTTGACCGGGCAACCCATGTTGATGTCTATGATTTCAGCACCCTGTTCCACATTGAGGCGGGCGCACGCAGCCATCTGGACAGGATCGGCACCAGCAATCTGTACAACACGCGGGGATGGTTCATCCCGATGAATGCCGCGCAGCCCGCTGCCTTGTGGGTGGTTGAGCTGTACGTGCGCGCTCAGCATTTCGGTGGCAGTGAGAGCAGCGCCGAACTGCCGGCACAAACTACGGAACGGGCGGTCGCTGATCCCGGCCATGGGGGCCAGTACCACGCGGGAACCGAGTTGATGGGAGCCGATCTGGATCACGGGAAATTCGCGGGCGAAATCAAGGCGGCAATGTTAACTGCCGGCAGGTGCGGCAGTCCATGTGTCACGGTATTGGCGGGTGCAGTTTTACCGTGTAATTGACGGCCTCTTTGCCAGGATCCTGCAGTTCGAGCGTGACCTGCACCGTACTCTGCGCCGGCATCTCGCTGAGCTTGCGCAATTCAGCTGGCAGGTATTCCTCTGGTTTGAACAGGCGGTTGGCGAGCAGATTGTTGCTGAGATCGCTGAACGCCAGCTCTACCAGTGGGAATGGCCTTGGCAGCGTAGCGTCGTTATGGAAGATGAAGCTGACTTCGAGTGCATCCTGGTAGCGAGGATGGCTGCGCACCAGCAGTTGTTGCGAGTAGATCGAGCCCAGATCGAGCGAGGCTGATGGAGTGCAGCTGAAGAGCTTGCATGTAAACGGTGCCATGAAGGCAAAACGCGGGTGGGTAGCGAGCGTGTCGCGCTTGGCATACAGCCATGGCAAAGGCAACGCGAACAGCAACAACAGGCAAAGCAGCACCAGCGCTGAATGCACCAGCTGATTACGCAAATAACTGCCGTGGGTAATCGTGACTGGCAGTGAATCGAGAGTATCGAGTTGATCGTTATTGACGGGATCGAATTCGTTGTCTGCCAGCGCTGACAGTCGGTGGTGCAGGTTGTACTTTTCCGGTGCAGCAGTAATGGCTTCTACCGTTGAAGCGGGGACACGCGATGCTGCTACAGGTGCTGGCTCTGGTTCGCTGTATTCATCGGGCTGATCAGCATCCTGCGTGTCGTCATCGACGTTGTCAGCGTATTCCTCTGCATGTTGCTCTTCATGCTCCTCTTCATGCTCCTCTTCATGCTCCTCTTCATGCTCCTGGGCGCGTTCTTCTTCATACTCCTCAGGGGTTTCGTCTGGATATTCCTCTTCCCGCTGTTGCTCGTCGGCATATTCGTCCGTGCCGTTCGCTGCTTCTGTGTCCCCGGATTCGTCTTCCAGTTCATGGAGGCGCATGTCGCCCAGCGTGATGACGGGGTCATCATGCCATGGGGATGGTTCGTTGCTGGCTGCGCCATGGACTTCGTTATCAGGTTCGTCGTCGGCGGGTTCATCTTCGTCATGCAGTTCGGTAGTTGCGGCGCGGGTGTCTGCGGTTTCACTTTCTGACGATTGCTGCATATCGTCAGTAGGGTCGATCTCTTCAACGAGGTAGCCGTCGGGTGTGCGGATGCGGATCTCGTTGGTACTGGCCGAAAACACACCGAGACAGGAGCCGCAACGCACCAGCCCGTGTGCTGCGTTCAGCTGAGCGGTTGACACCCGGAACGTGGTTTGGCAGTAAGGGCATTGCGTGAGAAGGGCTGTCATCAATAGCTCGGGAAATGCGGGGCGCCACAGGGAATGGCCCGGGAAATGTACAGGATTTTTACGAAAGAAAGAGCTTTCGCCCTTAATTATTTGTGGGAAAATTGCGCCCCTTCGATTACCTAGAACTTCCTCCTGATGAGCACCCATTCGGAACAGCGGCTGGCAACGCTTTGCCTCGCCGCCATCGGCGTCGTGTACGGCGACATCGGGACAAGTCCGCTTTATACGCTGAGAGAAGTTTTTTCCGAACACAACCAGATTGCGCTGACTGAAGCCAACGTGCTTGGTGCGGTGTCAACGATTTTGTGGGCACTTTTCCTGGTAGTCACGCTGAAGTATGTAACGCTGGTATTGCGGGCCGACAATCGCGGTGAAGGCGGCATCATGGCGTTGTTGGCAATGGCATTGTCGACAGCGGCAAAGGATTCGCGCCGCAAAACCTGGTTGATGGCAATCGGCGCTTTCGGTGCGGCCCTGTTCTACGGTGACAGCATTATCACCCCGGCGATCACAACGCTCAGTGCGGTGGAAGGGCTCACGCTGGTGACACCTGCCTTTGATGAGTATGTGATGCCGATTGCTGTCTCGATACTGGTCGGATTGTTTCTGGTGCAGAAGAGCGGCACCGAGAAAATGGGACGCCTGTTCGGCCCGATCATCACGTTGTGGTTCGTTGTGCTTGCAGTTATCGGGATTACACAGATCGTGCAGACACCACGCATATTGCTCGCGCTGAACCCCCTATATGCCATCGAGTTTCTTGTGGATCGCGGCGTTGCGGTATTCCTGCCGCTCGGCGCCATTGTGCTGGCACTCACTGGTGCCGAGGCGCTCTATGCCGATATGGGACAGTTTGGCCGCAAGGCAATCCAGATATCCTGGATGAGTCTGGTGTGGCCGGGGCTGATGTTGAACTATCTGGGCCAAGGCGCGCTGCTGTTGAACAACCCTGAAGCTGTCGCCAATCCCTTCTACTTGTCTTTCCCTGCGTTGCTGTTGATACCCGCGGTGATTCTTTCCACAGTGGTATCGATCATTGCATCGCAAGCGGTAATCTCCGGTGCCTATTCGGTGACGCAACAAGCGATTCATCTTGGTTTGTTGCCACGCATGCATGTGGTACACACGTCGAACAACACGGCTGGCCAGATTTATGTGCCGTCAGTGAACTGGATCCTGCTGGCGGCAGTGCTGACAGTTTGCATCAGCTTTGGTTCGTCGTCGGCACTGGCAAGTGCCTACGGTATCGCCGTTACTTGCGCGATGCTGATTGATACGTTGCTGACCTTCTTTGTAGTGCGCCACAAATGGCGCTATCCATTGTGGGTTGCGTTGGGAGCTACGGCGTTTTTCGCGATCATAGATCTGATGCTGGTAGTGGCTTGTTCGGTCAAGATTCCGGACGGCGGCTGGTTCCCGCTGGTGTTGGGTCTGTCACTGTTCACTACGATGTGGACCTGGAAGGAAGGCCGCGAATTGTTGATGCATCACATTCGGGAAGGCGATCCGAATCTGCTGGATTTCGTGCGGACTCTCGGCAACAACTCGATTCCACGCGCGCCACGTACCGCTGTATTCCTTGTTTCCAATCCCACTACTGTGCCGCAGGCGTTGTTGCATAACATCAAGCACAACCTGACACTGCACGAGAAGAATCTGGTCGTCACGGTCAAATTCACCGACGAACCGTCAGTCGATGCTGGTCAGCGCCTGCGCGTGCATGAACTCGGTAATGGCTTCTGGCAGATCGCTATCTATTTCGGCTTCTCCGAGCAACCTGATGTACCCAAGGCGCTTGAGCTCTGCAACGAACAGGGACTGAAGTTTGAGCTCTACACGGCATCCTTCTTCATCAGTCGCGAAACCGTGGTGCCAAGCCCTGGCAAGGGCATGGCAGTCTGGCGTGAGGGATTGTTCGCGGCGCTACAACGCAATGCCGGCAGTGTGGTGGGTTATTTCGGATTGCCTCCCACGCACGTGATCGAACTCGGCACTCGCGTCCACATTTGAACGGGTTCTACTGCTTTATCGCAGTAATCCTGACCCAGTCCCCTTCCTGGGCTACGTCAAAATCGCCGCACCACGGACTGTAGGCGGCAATCACTGCGCTCGCCTGGTCGCGCAGTATGCCTGACAGCAACAACCAGCCGCCGGCTTTGACCTGTTGCACAATATGGCTCGCCAATTGGATAAGCGTGCCAGCGAGAATGTTCGCCATCACACCGGCAACGGGCTGCACTGCTCCGTCTTGCATTTGCTGCTTGAAGCTGTGCGGCATTGAAATCGGGAATCGATCGGCGGCCAGACTGTTCTTGCTGCAGTTGTCAGCGGTGGCAATCAGTGCCTGCGGATCATTGTCGATGCCGTGCACGCGTTCGGCGCCGAGCAGCAACGCGGCGATACCGAGGATACCGGAGCCGCAGCCGTAATCGACCAGTGTGAGTCCGCGCAGTTCCTTCGAATCCAGCCACTGCAGGCACAGCGCTGTGGTGGGATGGGTGCCAGTGCCGAAGGCCAGACCTGGGTCCAGCAACAATACCGTGTTGCCACTTTGCTGCATCGAAGTGAGCAACCCCTGATTACGCTCGGTCCAGTAGCGTGTCTGTTCGGGGTCAGGTTGCCACTGGTCATGTGCTGCGCCTGTTTCCCCGGGCGCCTGCCACCAACTTGGGCATACCCACAGGTGCGCGCCGAAGCGCATCGGTTTGAAATCGTCCAGCCAGGCGCGTACCCAATCCTTGTCGGCGAGAATGCTGTACTGGATGGGGGGGAGGGTGTGCGGCTGCCAAGCGTCGGCAAATTGCAGCAGCAAAGTGGTAGTGGCGGCTTCGCTGGTCAGTGCTTCATCGAACAGTGCGGCGACCACAAGATGCTGCCACAGCGGGGTTTCGCCCGGTGGCGGCTCGAACAGCGGCTGATCTTCGGCGTCAGTCAGTGTGACCGATACCGCACCAAGTTCCAGCAGCAGGTCCTCCAGCGCCTCGGCGTCGGCGCTGGAAGTGCGCAGTTTGAGCTCAAGCCAGCTCACGATGTCTAGTGACTGCCGCCGGTTGCGCCATGCTTCTTCTTCAGCATCCCTTCCAGGTAATGGATGTTGGTACAGCCCTGGCGGAAGCCGGGATCGCGCATGATCTCGGCTTGCAGCGGGATATTGGTCTTGATGCCATCGACTATCATTTCATCCAGTGCGTTGGCCATGCGGCGGATGGCTGCATCACGATCAGGGCCGAAGCTGATCAGTTTGGCGATCAGCGAGTCATAGTAAGGTGGCACGGTGTAACCGCTGTACAAGTGGGAATCGACGCGAATGCCGATGCCTCCAGGCGAGTGGTACAGGTTGACCTTGCCGGGGCTCGGAATAAACGTAACCGGATCTTCGGCGCAAATGCGACATTCGATGGCATGGCCATTCAGGTTTACCTGCTCCTGCTTGACTGACAGCCCAAGACCCGACGCAATCCTCAGCTGTTCTTTGACGATGTCGATGCCGGTGACCCGTTCGGTGACCGGATGTTCCACCTGTACCCGCGTATTCATTTCGATGAAATAGAAACGGCCGTCCTGAAACAGGAATTCCAGTGTGCCAGCGCCGCGATACTTGAGATCCTCACACGCCTTGATGCATGACTTGACGATGCCGGCGCGCACATCGGCCGGGATCCCCGGTGCGGGTGCTTCTTCCACTACTTTCTGGTGACGACGCTGCATTGAGCAGTCTCGATCACCGAGACAGATCGCATTGCCTTCGCCATCGCCAATCACCTGTATTTCGACATGGCGCGGGTTGTCGAGGAATTTCTCCATGTACACCACATCGCTGCCGAAGAATGAACCCGCTTCTTTCTGGGTAATCTGAATCGAACTCAGCAGGGTGGATTCATCATGGACTACCCGCATGCCCCGACCACCGCCGCCAGCAGCGGCTTTGATCATGATTGGATAGCCGATCTTGCGGGCAATCGTCAGCGTGCGGTCGCTGTCTTCGGTAACGGGCCCATCGGAGCCGGGAACAGTAGGCACGCCGGCTTTGCGCATAACATCTATTGCACTGACTTTGTCTCCCATTGAGCGGATGGTGTCGGGGCGCGGGCCAATGAAAATGAAGCCGCTGCGTTCGACTTGCTCGGCAAAGTTGGCGTTTTCCGACAGGAAGCCGTAGCCAGGATGCACTGCATCGGCACCCGTAACTTCCATCGCGCTGATGATGCGCGGGATATTCAGGTAGCTTTCCTGCGACGACGGCGGGCCTATACAGACCGATTCATCGGCCAGGCGGACGTGCATCAGGTTGCGGTCAGCAGTGGAGTGGGCCGCTACGGTTTTGATGCCGGCCTCACGGCAGGCACGCAAAATGCGCAGGGCAATCTCGCCGCGGTTGGCAATAAGTACTTTTTCCAGCATGGGGTCAGGGGCTCCGCTGTGATCAGACGACGATGATGAGCGGCTGGTCGTATTCGACCGGCTGGCCATCTTCAACCAGCACGGCTTCAACCACGCCGGATTTGCCGGCCTGGATCTGATTCATCATCTTCATGGCCTCGATGATGCCGATTACGTCGGTGGCCTTGATAGTCTGGCCAACACTGACAAACGCAGGGGAGCTTGGGGAAGGCGAACGGTAGAACGTGCCAACCATCGGCGATTTGATGGCCTCGCCTTTATGAGCGGGTTTGGCTGCTTCTGCTGGAGCTGCTGCAGCAGGCGCGGCCATATGCATCGGCTGTTGCGCGTAATTCGGTTGTTGCACGTAATACTGCTGGGGCTGCATGTTCTGCGGATAGTTGCGGCTGATGCGGACGGTCTCTTCCCCTTCCTTTATCTCGATTTCTGCCACGTTGGATTCTTCCAGCAGTTCGATCAGTTTTTTGACTTTACGGATGTCCATGGGTTCCTCAATTGGTAGGTCTTGGTCAGTTCAAGCATCGTTGTTGTTATAGGGTGATATTGGCAGCGGTGTTGTGTCGCCGTTGGCGCCATTACACGCGCACTGGGGGGTTCAAATTCTGGCAAAGGCAGCCAGCAGCGCCAGCTCATAACCCTGAGCGCCCAAGCCGACGACGGTGCCGACGGCAATGTCGGAAAAGTACGAATGATGGCGGAAACTTTCACGAGCGTGCACGTTTGAAAGATGAACTTCGATAAACGGGATTTTAACGCCCAGTATCGCATCACGCAGTGCCACGCTGGTGTGGGTGAACGCTGCCGGGTTGATGAGGATGAACTTGACCCCTTCGCGGCCGGCGAGGTGAATACGTTCAATCAGGGCCGCCTCAGCATTACTTTGGAAACTTGCAAGCTCGTGTCCCGAATTGCCCGCCATCTGCTGTAAACGTGCATCAATGTCCGCCAAAGTCAGCTTGCCATAGACTTCGGGCTCGCGGGTGCCAAGCAGGTTCAGGTTGGGGCCGTTCAAGACCAGAATTTTTGCCACTGTGACATTCTCCAAACTCCGGCACATTTTCTTCAATTGCCGGAATTTTGTATATAACTCCGGTGAATTATTGGCGAATTACTGCTATTCGCAAGTAATTATTTTGTCAGCTCCGGGTGAGACCACAACTACACGGGGCAAGTTTCCGGCGTGGACAATCTGTGATTGATTCAGGGAGGCAGGGTCAGTTCGACAGTGCGTTGTTGCGGTGGGTAGCAGTAGCGATCTTTGGCGCAACCCTGGTATTGCAACCCCAACGTGAGGCGTCCGTCGACAATCTGCAGTGATTGCAACGGCAACCGGATCGCCAGCGAGTCCTGATAGATGGACGTGGCACCAAAGAATTCGTCTGTGATGGCTTCAGCCTCGGGTAGTGTGGCAGTGATGGTCTCACCGCTGGCATTGAGCAGCTCCAGCTTGTCGCGGTAGAGGTAGTAACCGCTCTCGATGGTCCAGCTCAGTAGCAGGTTGTCCTGCCCCTCAATGACTGTTATCAGCTTGAAAGCCTCGTCGACGGGCATCACTTCGTTGGCCAGTGTGCCTAACCTTGGCGGGGCATTCGCGCTGGCAACCACATCAGAACTCTGCGTCGCAATCGGCAACTGCGAGGCCGATTGCAGCGCCGTTTGGGCCGGCAACAGCGGACAACACAACAAGGCCGCAGCGGCAAACCACCCGCGCAGCCTGGCGTGTTCAGCCTTCATAACGCTCGAACACCAGCGTGGCGTTGGTGCCGCCGAAGCCAAAGCTGTTCGACATCACCGCATCCAGACGTTGGTTATCGATGCGTTGGCGCACGATCGGCATGTCAGCGACAGCAGGATCGAGGTTGTCGATATGGGCTGAGGCAGCGATGAAGTCGTGTTGCATCATCAGCAGACTATAGATGGCTTCCTGCACGCCGGTGGCCCCCAGCGAGTGGCCGGTCAGTGATTTGGTCGAGCTGATAGCGGGGATGGATTTACCGGCGAAGGTACTGCGAATGGCGCCGATCTCCTTCACATCGCCCACCGGCGTACTGGTACCGTGGGTGTTGATATAGTCGAGCGGACGTTTGGCAGTGCTCATCGCCATTTGCATACAGCGGATTGCGCCTTCACCAGATGGGGCGACCATGTCTTCACCATCAGATGTGGCGCCATAGCCAGTCAGTTCGCCGTAGATTTTGGCGCCGCGGGCGAGCGCATGATCCAGTGCTTCGACTACCAGTACGCCACCGCCACCAGCAATAACGAAGCCGTCGCGGTCGACATCGTAGGGGCGTGAGGCCTGGCCCGGGGTAGCGTTGTACCTGGTTGATAATGCGCCCATGGCGTCGAACATGCAGCTGAGAGTCCAGTGTTCGGCCTCACCGCCGCCGGCAAAAACGACGTCCTGCTTGCCAAGCTGGATCAGTTCCATTGCATTGCCGATGCAATGGGCGCTGGTGGCGCAGGCCGACGAAATCGAATAGCTGACTCCCTTTATTTTGAATGGCGTGGCTGTACACGCAGAAACCGTGCTGCCCATCGTACGGGTGACGCGGTAGGGGCCGATGCGTTTCAGGCCTTTTTCGCGCAGGATATCGGCAGTTTCGACCTGATCTTCAGTAGAAGAGCCGCCGGCACCCATGATGAGGCCGGTGCGGATGTTGGAAATGTCTCCAGGCTCAAGGCCGGCGTCGGCGATGGCCTGTTGCAGGCTGAGATAGCCGTAGGCAGCAGCGGCGCCCATGAAGCGGACGTCCTTGCGGTCAATAAGGCTGGCATAGTCAATGTCTACCGCGCCGGCAACGTGGCTGCGCATACCGCGCTCCTCATACTGCGGGCGATAAACAATGCCGCTCTTGCCTTCTTTCAGCGACGCCAGCACTGATGCCAGGTCGGTGCCTATGCAAGAGACGATGCCCATTCCTGTAACTACCACACGGCGCATTAACTACACCTCACAACTTGATTTTGACTGGTTGGACACTGGGAGAGTAAGCAGTTTCCTTGTCAGACTGCCATGACCTCATCCGGCTTGAACAAGCCTACTTTCAGGCTTTTGGCGGTGTAGATTGCCCGGCCATCAACGGATACCTGCCCGTCGGCAATCCCCATGATTAATTTACGCTCGATCAGTCGCTTGATTTCGAGTTCGTAAGTGATCTTTTTGTTGGTGGGCAGTATCTCGCCGGTGAATTTCACTTCACCGCAGCCAAGCGCCCGGCCTTTACCCGGGTTGCCGCGCCAGCCCAGGTAGAACCCTACCAACTGCCACATTGCATCAAGCCCGAGGCAGCCGGGCATTACCGGATCTTCCACGAAATGGCACTGGAAGAACCAGAGGTCGGGATTGATGTCCAGTTCTGCCACGATTCTGCCCTTGCCTTCGGCGCCACCGGTAGCAGTGATGTCCACTATTCTGTCCACCATCAACATGTTGCCGACGGGAAGACGGGCATTGCCGTGGCCGAACATCTGGCCGTGGCCACAACTCAACAATTCTTCGCGGTTATAACTGCTGCGCGGTTTGAATACAAAAGTCATAGGGTGCTTAAAGCTGCCTTGACGGGATCTGGTCCCGCTCAAAAGTGCAGCATTATATAGTGTAGAAGCACCTCATATCCCAATAATTTGCCCTGTTGCCGGCGGGGTTATTCAATGGCCGGGTGACATATAATCAATATGGTTTTCCAAGTCATCCACGGTCGTGAATCGGCTGTCCTGCCCCGTATGCAGAACAGCAATCGCGTGCCTGCTTCACAGGAGCAAGAATGAGCGACTCACCAATCAAGAAGTGTCTTTTCCCTGCCGCCGGTTACGGCACGCGTTTCCTGCCGGCAACCAAGTCGATGCCCAAAGAGATGCTGCCGGTCGTCAACAAGCCCTTGATCCAATATGGTGTTGAAGAGGCGCTGGACGCCGGTATGAGCGGCATGGCCATTGTCACGGGTCGTGGCAAGCGCGCGATCGAAGATCACTTCGACATCAACTACGAACTTGAAGACCAGATTGCCGGCAGCGACAAGGAAAACTACCTCAAGGAAATCCGTCGCATCATGAACCAGGCGGTGTTTTCCTATACACGCCAGATCGAGATGAAGGGTCTGGGTCATGCCATCCTGACCGGCGAGACTTTGATAGGCGAGGAGCCGTTTGCAGTCGTGCTTGCTGATGACCTCTGCTATGGCGGTGCCGACAAGGGTGTGCTGGCGCAGATGGTGGAGCTCTACAAATATTACCGCTGCTCAATCGTCGCAATCGAGGAAGTGCCGCGCAACGAAACCCACAAATACGGCGTTATCGCTGGCGACGAGATCGCCCCTGGCCTTATCCGCATCAACAACATGGTAGAAAAGCCGAAGCCGGAAGAAGCGCCGAGCAATCTCGCCATCATCGGGCGCTATATCCTGACGCCGGATATCTTCGACATCATTCGCCAGACGCCGCCTGGTCGCAACAATGAAGTGCAGATCACTGACGCATTGCTGACGCAGGCCAAACAGGGTCGTGTGCTGGGTTACAAGTTCAAGGGGAAGCGCTTTGATTGCGGCAGCGTACCCGGTTTCATCGAAGCCACGCGCTTCTTTTTCGAAAACGTTTACAAAGAGTGACACTCCCGGACATTGCTGTGGATTCCTTTAGCTGTTTCAAGGCTTACGACGTACGTGGACGCATACCGGACCAACTCAACGAAGATATTGCCTACCGCATAGGTCGAGCCTATGCGGCATTCCTGCAGCCGAAGACAGTGGTGGTGGGTTATGACATCCGCCTGAGCAGCCAGAGCATCTGCGGTGCGCTGAGCAACGGCTTGATGGATTCCGGCGTCAACGTGTTCAACATCGGTTTGTGTGGCACTGAAGAAATCTACTTTGCCACCAGTCACCTTGAAGTCGATGGTGGCATTGCGGTGACGGCCAGCCATAATCCGAAAGACTACAACGGCATGAAATTCGTGCGCGAAGATTCGAAGCCGATAAGCGCCGACACCGGCCTCAACGTTATCAAGCTGTTGGCCGAGAGGAATGTGTTTGCTGTGGGAGCGCAACGAGGCTCCGTGCAAAGCGTTGATGTGAAGGCCGACTATGTGAAGCATCTGCTCGGCTATGTTGATGTCAAAGCGTTGAAGCCGCTCAAAGTGGTGTGCAACGCCGGCAACGGCGGTGCTGGCCGCATCATTGATCTGCTGGAACCTCACTTGCCCTTCAAGTTCACCAAAGTCTTCCACCAGCCCGATGGCGATTTCCCGAATGGTGTACCGAACCCGCTACTGGAAGAAAACCGGCAGCCGACTGTGGATGCTTTGCTGAAAGAAAATGCTGATGTCGGGATTGCGTGGGATGGCGACTTCGATCGTTGCTTTTTGTTCGACGAGAAAGGCAGATTCATCGAAGGTTATTACATCGTCGGGCTGTTGGCTGAATCATTCCTGAAGAAGAATCCGGGCAGCAACATCATTCACGATCCGCGCCTGGTTTGGAATACTCAGGCTGTCGTCAAAGAGTTTGGTGGCAACGCGGTGCAGTGCAAGTCGGGCCACGCCTTCATCAAGGAAATGATGCGCAAAGTAGATGCGGTTTACGGCGGTGAGATGAGCGCGCACCATTATTTCCGTGATTTTTTCTACTGCGACAGCGGCATGGTGCCATGGTTACTGGTGCTGGAGCTGATTTGCCAGAGTGGCAAGACGCTGTCGCAACTGGTGGAAGAGTGCATCGCGCGCTTCCCTGCCAGCGGTGAGATAAACCGTACTGTCTCAGACGCCAGGACTGTAATCGATAAAGTGCTCACGCACTACATGCCGGCAGCGCTCGACATTGATTACACCGACGGCGTCAGTGTCAGTTTTGCCGATTGGCGCTTCAACCTGCGCATGTCGAACACTGAACCCGTAATCCGGCTCAATGTTGAATCACGCGGCAATATCCGGCTGATGCAGCAGAAAACAGCGGAATTACTGGCGCTGATGGGCGGCACCCCCGCTCACTAGCCAGTGGAGCTGCAAGTAGAAATCTGAGCAGCTGAATGCAAGTGCTGACGCTAGCGCGCAAGCCGATGTTCAATCAGGTGCTGTACCACCGTCGGATCGGCCAGTGTGGTGGTGTCGCCCAGATTCTCGAGTTCATTGGCGGCGATCTTGCGCAGTATGCGGCGCATGATCTTGCCGGAGCGGGTCTTTGGCAGTCCCGGTGCCCACTGGATCAGATCAGGTCGTGCGATCGCACCGATCTCTTTCGTTACCAATGCCATCAGTTCCTTGCGCAGATTATCGTCAGGTGTGGCACCCACCATCAGGCTGACGTAGGCATAGATGCCATGGCCCTTGATCGCATGTGGATAGCCCACCACTGCAGCTTCAGCAACTTGCGGGTGCAATACCAATGCGCTTTCGATTTCTGCGGTGCCGAGTCGGTGGCCTGACACGTTCAATACGTCGTCAACACGCCCCGTGATCCACCAGTAACCGTCTTCGTCGCGCCGCGCGCCGTCGCCGGTGAAGTAATAGCCTTTGTAGGCAGAGTAATAGGTGTCAATACAGCGTTGATGATCGCCGTATACCGTGCGCAACTGGCTTGGCCACGATGCTGTCAGCACCAGATTGCCTGAGGTGGCGCCTTCAAGGATTTTTCCCTCCGAGTCTACCAATGCCGGTTTGACTCCGAAGAATGGCAACGTGGCGGAGCCGGGCTTCAGCTCCGTAACACCGGGTAAGGGAGTGATCATGTGGCCGCCGGTTTCGGTTTGCCACCACGTGTCCATCACAGGGCAACGACTGCTGCCGACGACGTGGTAATACCATTCCCATGCCTCCGGATTTATGGGTTCGCCCACGCTGCCGAGTATGCGCAAGCTCTGGCGCGACGTGCGCAGTACTGGTTCGGTGCCGAGTGCCATCAGGGCGCGGATCACGGTGGGCGCTGTATAGAACTGATTGACCTTATATTTGTCGATCACCTGCCAGCACCGCGACGCGTCCGGATAGGTCGGTACGCCTTCGAACATCAGTGTGGTGGCGCCGTTCGCGAGCGGCCCATAGACGATATAGGTGTGGCCGGTGACCCAACCCACATCGGCGGCACACCAGTAAATGTCGCCATCGTGGTAGTCGAATACGTATTTATGGGTCATTGCCGCATGTAGCAGGTACCCGCCAGTGGTGTGCAGCACTCCTTTGGGTTTGCCGGTGGAACCGGAGGTGTACAGCACAAACAATGGGTCTTCGCTGTCCATTACTTCAGCTGCGCACTGTGTAGGGTGCGCTGCCGTGGCTTCGTGGTACCAGAGATCGCGTCCATGTACCCACGCCACTGCATTGCCTGTGCGTTTGACCACTACCACGGTGTTTACTCCCGGGCAGCGTTCCACCGCGCTGTCTGTGTTGGCCTTCAGCGGAATCAGCTTGCCGCCACGCACGCCTTCATCGGCAGTGATTACCACATGGCAATCGCAATCAAGGATGCGGTCTTTCAGGGATTCCGGTGAGAATCCACCAAATACAACGGAATGAATGGCACCGATGCGGGCGCAAGCCAGCATGGCGAATGCTGCTTCCGGAATCATCGGCAGGTAGATGCATACGCGATCACCTTTCTTTACTCCGCGTGCGCGCAGTAAGTTGGCCAGTTGACACACGTTGTCGTGCAGTTGCTGGTAAGTGACAGAGCGTTGCTGGCCGGGTTCGTCGCCTTCCCACAGGATCGCCACTTGATTGGCACGGGCTGGCAGATGACGGTCGATACAGTTGAGTGCAGCATTCAATTTGCCGCCGATGAACCAATGGACTTCGCCCTTTGCCATGTCACCTTCGTGTAGTCGGGTGAAAGGGCTCAACCATTGCAGAAACTCGTTTGCCATACGTGGCCAGAAGATGTCCGGCGAATTTATCGATTCGGCGTAGAGCGCTTCATAACTGGTTTTGTTCAGGTGGGTCTTCCCCCACAGGGCGGAGGTGACTGGATACAGTTTGCTGTCGGACACGGAGGCAATCCCGGCTACTTGAAAGTTGCCGAGTTTGCTTGCCTTTACAGGGGTGTGCAAGACACAGGGTTGTGCAAGCCAGAGGCGCAGAGGAAAGAAGAGTGCAAGACGGCGGACCGCCTTGCGGAGAATGCTCAGGCGGCCTGTACTGGTATTGTGTTGCTGGTGCGCACGACATGGTTGTTGTCGTCGAGATACAGCAACTTCGGTTTGTGGTTCAGCAGTTCAACATCACTGTAACCGGCATAAGCGGCAATGATCACTCGATCACCGACAGCGGCCTTGTGGGCAGCAGCACCATTGACTGAAATGATGCGCGATCCGGCTTCGGCGCGGATGGCATAAGTGGTAAAGCGTTCGCCATTGCTTACGTTGTATATCTGGATCTGCTCATACTCGCGGATGCCGGAGGCATCGAGCAAGTTGCTGTCGATAGCGCAAGAACCATCGTAGTCAAGCTCGGAATGAGTAACACAGGCACGATGCAGTTTGGCTTTCAACATCTGGGTTTGCATGGGATGGCCCTCAACGACAGGGCGCGCATTATCACAGCAAGCGCCGCGGTGGGCAAACCGGCTGCAGGGGCAGGTCAGAGCCATGCAGCTGGACCTGCAGATTGTCGATCAGGCGGGTGTTGCCGGCATGGGCGGCAACCAACAGCACCAACTTGCGGCTGTCGGCAGAGGCTGGCAGCAGCGTGGTGGCGTCGACAATATGGAAATAATCGGGCCTTAAGCCTGCCGCCTGCAGACTCTCCAGTGCCTGCCGCTCGAGTGCAGGAAAGTCCCGCTCGCCGGCCCGCAGGCACCCCCCAATATGTTGCAGTGTTGCATGAATCCCGCTTGCTGGTTTGAGCTGCTCTGGTGACAGAAAGCCGTTGCGCGAGCTCATTGCAAGTCCAGATGCTTCTCTCACAGTTGGAAGGCCCACCAAGCGTATGGGCAACTGCAAATCCGCCACCATGCGATTGATCAGGAAGAATTGCTGGAAGTCCTTGAGTCCGAAAAATGCGGTATCAGCCATCGTCATATTGAACAGTTTGCAGACGATGGTGCAGACCCCATCGAAATGCCCCGGGCGGAATTTGCCACAGTAGAGAGTGGACAGCTGCGGCACGCTGATGCGTGTTTGCCGGTCAAGTCCTTGCGGGTACAGTTCCTCGATTGATGGCGTGAAAACAGCATCGCATCCAGCCTGTGTCAGCAAGTCAATATCGGCTGCGAGTGTGCGAGGATAGCGGCTGAAGTCTTCGTTCGGGCCAAACTGCATAGGGTTGACGAAGATGGTAGTCAGCACGTAATCGGCTTGTGCCTTCGCGGCAGACACCAGCGACAGATGACCAGCATGCAGGTTGCCCATCGTCGGTACGAGTCCGATCGACTTGCCGGCAGCTTTCATTGTGGCAATCGAGGTTCTGAGTAGGGACTGTGTATTGAAGCGCAGCATTGCGGAATTTCTGTGTGTTACTTGTAGCAGTGTTCAGCGCCCGGGAAGCTGCGCTGTTTGACAGCAGCGACATAAGCGGCGATCGCGCCTTGTATGCCGGATGTTGATTCTGCAAGAAAGTTTTTGACGAAGCGTGGCGTGATTGGCGAAATGCCAAGAACATCATGCAATACCATGATCTGACCATCGACATCCTGGCCGGCGCCTATGCCGATCACCGGTATCGACACACTTTCACTAACGGTACGGGCAAGTGATGCAGGTATGCATTCGAGCAAGAGCATGTTGGCTCCATACTCTTCGAGCAGTTTGGCTTCTTCAATGATGGTATAGGCTGCCGCTGGATCGCGTCCTTGCACACGGAATCCACCGATGCGATTCACCGATTGCGGCGTGAGACCCATATGTGCGCACACCGGGATGCCACGTTCGGTCAGCAGTCGGGTTGATTCGGCGATCCATGCACCACCTTCGAGTTTGACTATCTGGGCACCAGCCCGCATCAGTCGGGCTGAGTTGTCCAGCGTCTGTGTTGGCGATGAATAGGCCATGAATGGCAGGTCAGCCATCAGCAGTGCGCCCTGGTTGCCTCGTTTCACGCACTGCATGTGGTAGACCATGTCCTCCATCGTCACTGGCAGGGTTGAATCGTGTCCCTGTAACACCATGCCAAGGGAATCACCTACCAGTAAAACTTCCACTCCAGCCTTGCTGCAAAGTCCGGCGAACAGGGCGTCGTAGGACGTCATACAGACGAATTTTTCGCCGCGCCGTTTCATGTCCTGCAGGCTGTACAGAGTATGGACTGGACTCACGACGTTCACCGTGTGAAGAGTGTAGGCAACGATTATAGCGGGGAAGGGCGGCCGGGTATCGACTGGCGTAAATGAAGCAAATTACAGCAGGCTTGGCCGCGGATTGAAGTAGTTGCGGGTGCCGGTCCGCATGCCGCGGATATGCCGCAGCAGCAACTCATAATCTTCGTCGCTGCGGACGAAGTTGACGTCGGTGCTATTGACTACCAGCAGTGTGCTCTTTTCGAAATAATGGAAGAACTCGGTGTAAATATTCACCAGATTCGCCAGATACTCTTCACTGATCATCTGTTCGGACGCAATGCCGCGCTTGTGTATGCGCTGCAGCAGGATTTCGACTGGTGCCTGCAGGTAGATCACCAGATCCGGCTTTGGCGCATCTATTGTCAGATGGTCGTAAACGTTTTCATACAGCCGGTATTCATCAACGTCGAGATTGAGTTTGGCGAACAGGCGGTCTTTCTCGATCAGGAAATCCGCAACCCGCACCGGCTCGAACAGATCGTTCTGCCGCAACTGCTGTAGCTGTTGAGCGCGCTGGAACAAAAAGAACAGCTGGGTGGCGAGCGCGTGCTGGCGCGGGTTGTGATAGAAACGGTCGAGGAAAGGGTTTTCCTCGGCTTTCTCCAGCAAAGTCTCGTAGTTGAAGCTGTGTGCGAGCCGCTTGGCCAACGATGTCTTGCCGACGCCGATGGGACCTTCCACCACGATATAGCGAGGCATGTTGGTGGCTGCTTCTGTCACGGTTTTCGTTGCCGGTCTCAGGTGGCTGGGGCTTTCGGTCTGCGTGATTTTGCTTTGCGCCTGCGGCTTTTGACATGAGCGGGAGCCGTGGTCTGCAATGCCTGCTGCAAGCTGCTGCGCTGTTCGGGATCGGCCTGTTGGAAGGAGTCCCACCACTGACCAAGTCCTTGCAGGTCCTCGCCGGCTTGTTCACGCAACAGCAGAAAATCGAAAGCCGCACGGAAGCGCTTGTGGGTTAGCAGGCCTTCTGCGCGCTTGCCACGGCGTTCAGTGAAGCGGAACTGCAATTCCCAGATTTCCCGCACAGGAAAACTGATGCGCTTGGGAATGGCTATTCGCTGCAGTTGGCGGTCAATGGCTATCTGGCCTGCATCCTGCAACTGCGCGATTGAATGTGGTACTGCAGGCCCACTCGATGTCTGTGTGTCGACGGGTTCTTGTAACTGTAGACACACGGACGGCCACAGTAATACCGCCAAGAGGAAAACCGGCGTTACGGTTTTGCCCTCTGCCAGCCTGCCGTCAGTGCTGGCAAATGCTGCTTCGAGCAGCTTGCCATAGTGTTCGGGATCGGCGTCCAGCGCGTCAGCACTGTCAGGGAACAGATGCCGGAATACATCGTAGTGCTGCAGCAGTCGATAGGTGGCAAGACTGCTGCCGGCCAGGAACAGCTTCATGAATTCATCGAAAAGACGCGCTGACGGAATCGATTCCAGCAGCTTGGCACACTCCGCAATCGGCGTTGCGGTGTCAGGTGTTATGCTGAAATCCAGTTTGGCGGCCAGACGTATTGCCCTTAGCACTCGTACCGGATCTTCGCGATAACGCTGCACAGGATCGCCGATCATGCGCAGGCAGCGGCGATCGATATCTGCCATACCGTCTACATAGTCATGCACAACAAAATTCTTGACGGTGTAGTACAGCGCATTGACGGTGAAGTCACGCCGCTGCACATCTTCCTCAATCGTCCCGTAGACGTTGTCGCGCAGGATCATCCCGCTGGCCGATTTCACCGCATCCATCCGGGCTTCATCGCGGGTCATGGTGTCGTCTTCAACGAAGGTGATGTTGTCGTTGGAGTGGGCGCGGAAGGTTGATACTTCAATGATCTCGCGACCGAAGTGGACATGCACGATACGGAAGCGACGTCCGATGATGCGTGAATTACGGAACACTGCGCGGATCTGCTCTGGTGTCGCATTGGTGGCGATATCGAAATCCTTGGGCTTCATGCCCAGCAGCAAATCGCGCACCCCGCCGCCAACGATGTAAGCCTCGTAGCCGTCTTCAATGAGACCATACAGCACCTTCAGACAACTGGAACTGATGGATTGCCTGGATATCCCGTGTTCTGCACGACTGATAATGCGGGGGGCAGGCAAAAGACCTGTGGTGGCTTGGGGATCGATGGTTATGGTGGCTATGATGGGAAGCCCTGCCCTGCTGTTTTGCATAATGCTGGCATTCTACACTGGCAGCAGCTTTGTGACAGTGCAAGCACAGGGCGCCGGGAAGCTTCCCTACTGGTCAAAACCAGCGAATTTGCCAATTGGTGTGCCTGCGGTGGCCGAAGCCAGCGCGCCTGATCTGTGCCCCGGCATCCCGGTGAGATAGAACTCAATCATGAAAAGCCGGGCAATAAAAACCCGGGGGGATACCCCGGGGTTAATCTGCTCATTTATTGTTGTTGTTAAGCGGCGGACGTCCCGTCCATGTTTTTGTTGTTGGTCAATGACCAAAGTGGTTCGGATTAACCCCTTGTTTATCGAGGACCATACTGTCGCCGGTTTACCGGTTCTTTCCAGCTGGTACCGCCATTGCTGGCGATGGATCTCCCGGTGTCTTCGTGAATTATTCTTATTTGGTTGTTGTTGGTTTTATGGTGTTCACTGGACACCCCGATAACAAGGCAGCATTCATGCCAATTTGGTAAATAATGTGATTTCCTTTGAATTCAATGGCTTAGAGACTTGGTGAAAAAGAAGGCCGATCGGTGCGGTTGCGGTTTGTTACGAATCAACCGGAACTTGTTACCGAAGCGCGTAACACCGTAACGTTGTTGGGGGGTCAGGTGCCTTTTTTACGGCGGGGAATATCAAAACGCTGGCGGCGTTCCCACAGGCACTTGCGACTGATACCCAGTTTCTTGGCCAGCTCTGTTTCGTTCATCTGCTCTTGGTGCTCGAGTACGAAGCGCTGGAAGTAGTCCTGCAACGACAGATCCTCGGCCGGATCATCATCAATTGGCACTGCCTCATTTTGTTTGCGGACCGGCGGTTCTGCGGTGACATTGTTCTTGGCGTCGAAACGCACCAGTTCTATATCGAGCCCCAGTAGGTCAATCGCAACTTCATCGGCTTCGGACAGGATGACGGCACGCTCAATGGCATTCTCCAATTCACGCACATTGCCGGGCCAAGGGTAGGTGGTGATGGCCTGGATTGCGTCAGCGCTGAACAACATCGGTTCGTGGGCAAGCCTCTTGCAGCTGTTGGTGAGTATCCGCTCAGCCAGTTCAAGGATGTCATTGCCACGTTCGCGCAGTGGGGGGATATGTAGTGGCATTACATTGATGCGGTAAAACAGGTCTTCGCGGAAACGGCCTTCACGCACGAACTGCTTGAGGTCGCGATGGGTGGCCGCCACTAGCCGTACATCGACCTTCTGCGACTGTACGGAGCCTACTTTGCGGATCTCATGCTCCTGCAAGACTCGCAGCAAGCGGGCCTGCGCTTCCAGTGGAAGCTCGCCGATTTCATCAAGGAACAAGGTGCCGTTGTGGGCCGCTTCGATCAGGCCTGTACGGGTACTGGTGGCGCCGGTGAATGAGCCTTTTTCGTGACCGAACAGCTCCGATTCAATGAGGTTTTCCGGAATGGCCGCACAATTTACTGAAATCAGGTTGTGATTACGGCGTGAACTGGATTCGTGCAACGCCCGCGCAACAAGTTCCTTGCCGGTCCCGGATTCACCCTGGATCAATACCGAAGAGTTGGTTTGCGCTACTTTGCGGATGCGGCGGAACAGCTCCTGCATTGCCGGGCAGCTTCCTACCATGCCGGTTACAGGTTCTTCGCCCGGCCGAGGTTGGCGACGAAGCAGGTTACGGGCTTTCTGGTCGCTGGCGATGATACGTTGCAGAGTAGAAAGAATTTCTTCGTGTTCGAATGGTTTGGAGATGTAGTCGACTGCCCCGACTTTCATTGAATCAATAGCGCTGCGCAGGCTGGCATAGCTGGTCATGATCAACACCGGGGTTGGTGTGCGCTTGATCAATTCGGTGCCTGGCAGGCCGGGTAGACGCAAGTCGCTGATAATGACATCGAAGCTGTCTATGTCATGGTTGTCACAGGCTTCCTTCACCGATCCGGCTTCGCCGACTGTATAGCCGTTACGCTCCAACAAACGTCGCAGTGCGCTACGGATTACTTCTTCGTCTTCGACCAGTAATACCTGATTCATACTGCCTGTGCTGGTTCGTAACAATTGCCGGAGATTTGGTGTGACTTGGTGACTTTACCAACCGTTTACCAGAGACTCCGTTACCAAAGTGCCCGGATCATAACAAGGAAAAGTAACAATTACCCGTGTTCCGCCCGGCCTGGACTCTGCCGCTGGGCTGGCGATATCGACAGATCCTCCCTGATCATTTACCAGCCGGTACACCAGTGCCAGTCCGAGTCCGGTGCCTTTGCCGGGGTCCTTGGTAGTGAAGAAGGGCTCGAAGACCCGCGGCAGCACGGCAGCCGGGATGCCACAGCCTTCGTCGCGGACCTCGAGCCGGATATGTGTCGGTGTGCTTGTGGTGGCAATGGTAATGGTGCCTTCAGGAGGGCTGGCATCGCGGGCATTACCCAACAGGTTCAGTAGTACTTGCACCAACTGTTGATAATCGGCCTTGATGCAGAGACCTGCTGTACATGCGTTGAGCAGAACAATCGGCGTGGCATCCTGTTGCAGTGTGAAGAGGCTGATTGCTTCGGCAGCCACTTTGTGCAATTCGACTGCCCCGAACACAGGAGGTTTTTCGATCAGCGATCCGCTGTGCGAAAAGCGCAACAGCGCATCGGTAATCGAGGCAATGCGCCGGGTTTGGGCGAGGATTTTGTCGGCTGCTTCCTGCAAGTCGGCATGGTCATATTCGGCGCGCAGGTTCTGCGCCAGGCAGGCGATGCCAGTAACAGGGTTGCCGATCTCGTGTGCAACCCCCGCGGCAAGCCTGCCGATGGAGTTCAAGCGATCTGCATGCGCCAGTTCTTTCTCCATGAGCGTGGTTTCGGTCTGGTCTTCAAGCAGGATTATCTGGCTTGCATAGCCGGCAAGCCGGCTACCTTTGGATGGAGTAAGGTTGGCCTTGTGTAGTGCCAGCCAGCGCGTTTTGCCGTCGTGCTGTACCTGCTGCCGGTTGAGTCGTGCCAGTTCGCCATTGTGCGCAAACTCCAGCAGCAGGGTTCGCCACGGTTGCGGTAGCGCAGTCAGCGCGTAGCCGGCCACCTGCTCGCTGCCAAGTGTGGTTAGCCGGCTCATGGCCGCATTCCACAGCACAATACGGCCCTTGTCGTCGAGTTCGCAAACGCCAAGGGGCAGGCTCTGCAACACCTGCCGGTGGTGCCTGCGCAACAGATCCAGGTCGAGAGCTACGCCACTGAGGTTACCCTGCCAGGATTCGACACCTTGTTCGAGCAGGTTGAGTACCCCGACGTTAGAGCCGCTGCCGGCAGGCACAAGGGGTAGATGGTGCTCGATCAAATTGTGTGAAAGTGTAGGGCCGAGCAGAGCTGACAGATTGGCTTCCAGTTTGGCGCGCAGTTGCAGCAACTGGAACGGCCGGTGTTCATCGCTCGCCAGTTGCAGGTCGCGCAAAGCCTGATGTACCTCACGTCCGGCTGCAGCAGCTCCCATCGGTACTGCCAGCCGGCTGATAAAATCGTCAACAGAGCGCGCTTCCAACACGTGGCGGGCAGCGGGAGCTGCTTCAGTGCTGCATAGTCGGGCAGCTTTGCGTTCTTCGTCACTGGTGGTGGTCAGCAAAGGTACCAGCAACAGCAGTGTGAGATTGGTCAGCAGCGATGCGGCTGTCACAATATTCCATTCGACAATGGTGTTGCCTTGCGGAACAAGACCGGCCGCATCTGCGATATAGGGCAGAAGTCCAAGGCCGAACCACACCAGCAAACCGCCGGCGAGGCCGCAGAGAAAGCCCTTGCTGTTGGCCGTAGGCCAGTAGAGCAGGGTCAGCAGTCCCGGCAGGAACTGTACGGCTGCAATGAATGATATGTAGCCGGTATCCAGTACCCTGCCGTCTGCGATCAGCAGATAACAGAGGAAGCTGCAGCCGATGATGCCAACGATCAGTGCGCGTCTGCGCCACATCAGCCAATCGTAAAGGCCATCGCCTGCCGGCGGCAGACTTATGCGCAACACGAGGTGGTTCATGCACATATTGGCGACTGAAATGGCGAGTACGACTGAGAGTCCGCTCGACGCGGCCAACCCCCCCACGAAATACAACAGTCCAAGCAGCGGTGTTCCTGCTGCCTTCAGCATGATAACTGGCGCGTACTGCAGTTGGTCGCGTTGGCCGAGAAAGTCGTAAGCCCAAAGAATCGGCAGCACCGGCAGGCTGGACAGCAACAAATACAACGGCACCCCCCAGCTGGCCGTCTGCAAATTGCCGGGATTGCGGTTCTCCGGAAAAATCATATGGAACACATGCGGCATGGCAATCGCCGCTGTGAAAAACAGCAGTACCACCAGGTTGGTGGAGTCCTGCAGGTATGGCTGATCCAGGTGGAAAGTTGCCACTGGTTGGCTGTCCAGCCACTGCTGCAAGTCATCGAACCCATGGAAAACACCATAAATTGCATACAAGCCAGTCAACAGCAGCACGACCACTTTGAACAGGCCTTCAAAGGCAAGGCTGGCAACAAGGCTGTTGTTGCGGTCGCGTCCCGCAACATCTGGAATGCCGAATCGCAATGCAAAGAGTGTCAGTGTTGCACAGAAAGCAATCGCCACCAGAGTGGGAGAGAGGGAGGGAGCGAGTAGAGTGGCGCTGGTCGCCACTGTCATTATCTGCAGTGCCAACAGTGGCAGCGCACACAACAGCAGTACCAGCGTAGTCAGCGTACCAGCCCACGGGCTACGGAAGCGAAACGCGAAAAGGTCGGCCAGCGATGCCAGTTGGAAGCGCCGCGTGATGCGCAGCAGAGGTTTCAACAATAATGGTGAAAACACGAAGGCTGCGGCGAAGCCTATGTAGTAGGAGTTGTAGCCATAGCCGCGAGCTGAAGCCGACAAATAAGCCGTGTAGAACGACCACGAACTGACGATGATGCCAAGTGAAAACACATAAAGGCCGCTGTGTTGCAGCAATCTGTGAGGGATATGGCCTTTCTCGGCCAACCACGCCACCGCGAAGAAGATGGCGATATAGCAGGCTGCACCGAGCAGCAAGAACCACGGGTCAATATTCATCACCCGGTCCCTGGCTGTGAATCAGTGCCACCAACAAGATGACGACGAAAGCCCCTGCAAACGGACTGTACCAACCGCGTAGTGGCGCAAGCACCTGCCAGGCCATCAGCGCTATCAGAACAACGAACATCAGCAGCTTGAGGCGGGACATCGATGTTACCTGTGCCGGGAATGGGTAGTCATGTTAGCTGAATCATTGTGACACTTGTCAGCCTGTGGCTGTTTCGATGACCTCTCTGGTATTCATCAATCTTTCAGGCTGCCAGTGCTGTATCGCCCATTGCAGAACCACCTGCGGATCGTGTTCATACTGCAATGCGGGTTCAGGATGTTGGTTCAGCAGCCCCAGCGCTGCCATAAGTACAGCCGCAGCATTGACGCCATCGATAGCGGGGGAACGCTGCTGTTTGCCGAGCTTTTGTCCTTGTGCGTTGATGATCAGCGGCACATGCGCATAACGCGGCTCTGGCAATCCCAGCCGTTGCTGCAGCCACAACTGGCGCGGCGTCGAGTCGAGTAAATCACAGCCGCGCACGATATCGGTGACACCCTGCCAACCATCGTCGACCACGACAGCCAGCTGGTAAGCGAAAAAGCCCTCCTTGCGAAGCAAAACAAAATCGCCCACATCCCGGGCAAGCTGCTGGCTGTAGTCACCTTGAATGCGATCGCTGAAGCGGAACTCTTGACGCGGTACGCAACATCGAAGTGCTGTGTCATTCAAACGAGTGAGGCAACGATCACGGCAAGTGCCGGGATAGATCGCGGCGGCTGCCAGTTCGGACCTTGAACAGCGGCAGGCGTAAACCAGCTGTTGTGATTGCAGAGTTTCCAGCGCTGCGCGGTAAGCTTCTTCGCGATTGCTTTGGTAAACGACATCTTCGTCCCACCATAGATGCAGCTGTTCAAGTGTGCGAAGTATGTGGTCAGCAGCGCCCTGCATTTCGCGGGGCGGGTCGAGATCTTCCATGCGGACCAGCCACACGCCTTCAGCTGCGCGGGCATCAAGAAAGCTGGCGAGTGCGGCGACTATTGAGCCGAGATGGAGGGGGCCAGTAGGCGAGGGGGCGAAACGCCCCCTGTAGCGGGTAGAAGGCGGATTGGCAGGATCAGGCGCTGCCAACCTGCTTTTCCTTGATTTCGTCGAGGGTCTTGCAATCGATACACTTGTTGGCCGTAGGTCTGGCTTCGAGACGACGGATGCCGATCTCGACACCGCAAGAATCGCAATAGCCGTAATCGTTGTTGGCAATCAGCTCAATCGTGCTATCAATTTTCTTGATCAACCGACGTTCGCGATCACGCGTGCGTAGTTCCAGACTGAACTCTTCTTCCAGCGTGGCGCGATCGGCCGGGTCAGGTGGATTGGCCGCTTCGTCCTGCATGTGATGCACGGTTCTGTCGACTTCCTGCATCAATTCGTCGCGCCAGTTCAGTAGCATCTTGCGGAAGTGCTCTTTCTGTTTCTCGGTCATGTATTCCTCACCCTTTTGCATTACATAAGGGGTGAAGCCCTTGGTGGCAGCCTGCAGCGGTGAGGCCATGCCTGCACCAGGAGCCGGGGACTTGCCGGCAGCCGATAACGGCACTGCTTTTTGGGCGGCCGGTTTTGCTGAAGTGGAGATGCTGTCTTTACTGCTCATAATATTTGCGGTTTTGCTCGGTTTGGTGATCTTGCCGGCAACGGTGCCAGTTTTGACCGGTGCCACAGGTGCCACGGTGTTGACTGGCTCTGCCGGCTTGGTGGGAACGGGTTTTGCCGCTGGTACGCTCCTGGCCACTGGCTGTTTGGCAGCAGCGACTGGTTTGCTTTCAGCGACGGGTTTGACGGCAACCTTTGCTATGACAACAGGTCTGGCTGCAACAACAGGCTTCGCTGCAACAACAGGCTTCGC
>CAISOD010000039.1 GCA_903887045.1 uncultured Gammaproteobacteria bacterium
GAAGTGCAGGCAGCTGCAACGGCCGGCACCATTGTTGCGTTTGGTGATTCGATCACCGACGGCTTTTCCACCACAGCGGATGAACATCGCGAATGGCCCGCCCTGCTGGCAGAACGGCTGCAGGCCGGCAGCCGCACCACGCAACTGGGTGTCATCAACATGGGGATTTCCGGCAATCGCGTGCTGCAAACCGTCACTGGCCAGAGTGCGCTGGCGCGTTTCGATCGCGATGTGTTGGCGCGCGGCGGCGTGCGCTGGATCGTGTTGCTCGAAGGCATCAACGACATCAACTTCACTGCACTGCCTGGCGCGCCCGAGTCACAACACGCCACGGCGGAAGGCATCATTGCCGGGCTGTCGCAGCGGGTGGAGCGCGCCCATGCGCACGGCATCAAGGTGATGGGTGCCACCATGACGCCAATGGGCGGCCTGTGGTTGTTCAACGACAAAACCGAACGTATGCGTCAGCAGGTGAACCAATGGATACGCACCAGCGGCAAGTACGACGCCCTGGTCGACTTCGATGCAGTCACGCGTGATCCGCAAAAGCCGGGTTACCTGAAGGCAGAACACGACAGCGGCGACCACATCCATCCCAACGACGCCGGCAATGCCGCCATGGCAAGAGCCATTGACGTTACCGCCTTTCTGCGGTGATACCATCGCCGCATGAGCAGTAGCAGCAAACCCGTCACCACCATGGCCCACATCGCACGCCTCGCCGGCGTGCATGTGTCCACCGTATCGCGTGCACTGGGCGACAGTCCGCTGGTTGAAAAATCCATGCGTGATCGCATCCTCAAGATTGCGCATCAGCACGGTTATGTCGCCAACTCCACCGCCCGCAACCTGCGCGCCGGTCGCACGCAAACGCTCAGTGTGGTGATTCCGCTCGCGCATGAGCGCGGCCAGGATCTGACCGATCCGTTTTTCGCCAACATGCTCAGCCACCTTGCCGACGAAATCACCCAGCGCGGCTACGGCATGCACCTGCAGAAAGTGCTGCCACCGATGCAGGGCTGGATGCAGCGCATGGTGGCGGAGCGTCGTTCCGACGGCATCATCGTCATCGGCCAGAGCACCGAGCACGACACGCTGGAACAGGCCGCGCGTACAGAGATGCCCTTCGTGGTTTGGGGCGGCCATTTCGGCCAACAGAACTACTGTGTAGTCGGCACCGACAACGTGCATGCCGCGCGTCTGGCTACTGAACATCTGCTGAAGATCGGCCGTCGCCGCATCGTGTTTGTCGGCGATCCCTCAATCCCCGAGATCAAGTTGCGCTGCGACGGTTACCAACAGGCACTGGCGCAAGGGCCTGCAGGCACCGCAGCCGCCTCCATCGTCAAAGCCCACATGACACCCGAAGCCGCCTACGAATCAATGCTGGCGCATATCCGCAAAGGCAAACGTTTCGACGCCGTGTTTGCCGCTACCGACATCATCGCCATCAGCGCGATGCGCGCCGTATCGGCCAGCGGCCTGAAGATTCCCGACGACATTGCCGTGGTTGGCTTCGACGGCATCGACATGGGTGCGCATGTGCATCCCACACTCACCACCGTGGCGCAGGATCTCAATCGCGGCGCGCGCTTGCTGGTGGACTTGCTGCTGAAGCGCATCGCCGGTGAAGCAGTGGGATCAGTGGCGATGGCGGGGGAGTTGGTGGTGCGGGAGTCCTGCGGCGCCGTGCGAACTGCGAACCTGTAGGGGCACGGCATTCCGTGCCCCGTCATCCAAACCGCAAAAACAAAACCGCCTCTTCAGCAACCGGCCGCGCAAATGCTTCGGCGACCGGAACACCGGCGCGGATTAGCGCCAGAATTTGAGTGCGGTACAAGGTGATGGTTGGCGGCAGCGAGACTCTATTGGCTGTGTAATAGTCAGACAGCAGCTGCCTGGCCTCCTGCTCCAGCCGCTTTTTGGCTGTCGGGCCTTTGGCTTTGGGTTTGGTGCCAACGCCTGCGAGCTTCTTCGGCGCTGCCGCTGCTTTGATGTTCAGCACCGAATAGGTCTCTATCAGCTTGCTCAACTGCGCCGGGGCTTCACGCAAGGTAGTCCTGCCAAGCTCTTTCTTCACCCAATTGTCGCCCGCAGCATTCACCTTGGCCTTCCCGAGATTTATGCAGCACTCTGAATAGATTCTGAAAAGGCGGTCATTCTGCTCGATCGACAGGAACACCTCATCCACAACATCTGCTGAGTGCGGTTTGGGCAGAGTTGCCAGTACTTCGGAGATGATTTTTTTCAGATCGACAAGTTTCATTAACATCCAGTAGTGATTGCAGCGCGATGAATATCTGCTGCAAGTGGCGGGAAATTCAGAGGGGGGAGCATTGTAAACGCTTATTGCCATCAACTACCTGTAAAAAGTGCTCTTGCGGATGCGGATGCGGCGCATGGTAGCCCAGACCCAAAAGGTGCGATTTCTTGGCGCACCGCAATCTTCACCGCTATGTTGTCGCAGTCACCACTATTAAGTGGGAAGTACGGGCTGTCTGAATGACGCGACATTTGTTGCAGTTCTTCCGGGCGTATCCGCAGTTATTTGGCCCTGAAGGTGAATTTATGCAACCACTGGTTGCACAATTGCCTTGGGCCCACAACATGCTGCTGTTGCAGGCGGTAAAGGACGAAGCGACTCGTGCCTGGTACGCCAGCCAGACACTGGCCATGGGCTGGAGCCGTAACGCGCTGAAGCTGCAAATCGACAGCGCAGCCCACTTACGCCAAGGCGCCGCCATCTCCAACTTCGCTCAGCGACTACCGACCCCGCAATCCGACTTGGCAAGCCAGATTCTCAAAGACCCCTACCTGTTCGACTTCCTGACAATTGAAGCCAGCTTCCACGAACGCGAACTCGAAACCGGTCTGATCAAACACCTGGAGGCGTTTCTGCTGGAGCTTGGCCAAGGCTTTGCCTACGTGGGCCGTCAGTTTCCGCTGACCGTGGGCGAAAGCGATTTCTACATCGACTTGCTGTTCTACCATCTCAAGTTGCGCAGCTATGTAGCGATTGAGCTCAAGCGTGGTGACTTCAAGCCAGAATATGCCGGCAAGCTGAATTTCTACTGCAATGTGGTGGACGACACCCTGCGCCATGCCAACGACGCGCCCACCATTGGGCTGTTGCTCTGCCAGAACAAAGACAGTGTGCTGGCCGAATACGCGCTGCGCGGCATCGACAAACCGATTGGCATTGCCAACTACGAACTCACCCGGGCACTGCCGGCCAGCCTGCAAAGTGTGTTGCCCAGCATTGAAGCATTGGAGGCAGAGCTCAATCCGCGCTAAGCGCCAGCAGGCAGCGTGATTCGGCTATGCTTGCTCTTACACGGAATTGCCAAGTAAGAGATTTATCTGGGAAGAAAGACCTCAGGTTTTGAAGAATTGATTACTTTGCCATGGTGGCTAAGCCTGACCCTGGGAGCGGTGGTCTATATCGGACTCAAGTTTTTCCTGCCCAATATGGAGTTCGACCGTACGGTTTTTAACGCTTTTGGCAAAGCTGCCTCATCGTTTGCCAACATAGCTGCCGGCATCTTTCTGCTCGCTTCGGCCTTGTCGTTTTTCCTGCAATTCAGGAAGCGCAGGCTTGTCGATAACCAAACCAGCATTGATTCCATAAAGGCCCTCTCCTGGAAGGAATTCGAGTTCTTGCTCGGAGAAGCATTCCGCCGCCAGGGCTATTCGATCAAAGAGAACCTGAAAGGCGGAGCCGATGGAGGGGTTGAATTGAACTACTTGGTGGCGATGAACTGGGTGAGTTGATAGCCGGCGTGCAGAACGCTGCCCGTTTTGAACCAATGCCGGCAGGTAATGCCTGCCCGCTATGCGGCAATGAAATGATTCAGCGGGTCGCGAAGAAGGGAAAGAACTCGGGCAATAGCTTTTGCGGGTGTTCGCAATATCCCAAGTGCAAAGGTACGTGCTAACCCCACTCCGAGAGTTGCTGATTCATTTTAATCTTTGCGCGCTGGAGCAACATGGCGTCGTAAACCGAATCCAGTTTTCCTGCACACTCTCTAAGCA
>CAISOD010000040.1 GCA_903887045.1 uncultured Gammaproteobacteria bacterium
CCACTTCAGCTTCCGGAAACGCCAGCGCACAGGCAATGCCGATACAGCCGCCGCCGGTGCACAGATCGAGAATGCGCCGGGGGGATTTGGTAAGCAGTGGTTCAAACCGGTTACGGATCAACTCGGCAAAAGGTGAACGTGGTACCAGAACGCGTTCGTCGACATAGAAGGCGCCGTCACAAAACCAGGCTTCATTCAACAGGTAGGCCAAAGGCTTGCGGGTATCAATGCGACGCGCAGCGAGCTCATCCACAGCTGCCAACAGTGGAGGCGGCAACGGCGTTTCCAGCAGCAACTGCGGCAGTGCATGCCGGCGCGCAATTGTCTCCAGCAACCAGCACGCTTCATCCCATGCATTGTCGGTACCATGCCCGAAAAAAAGTTCGGCGGCTTCGAAAGCCGCAGTCATCCTTTGCAGGCATTCTTGCGTACCGGTAATTCCTTCAAGCAACCTCATGACTCATTACCTGACTTGCCTGACATCTGCCCAGTAACCCCGTCCAACATCCAAGCCCAATAGCCCATCCCAACAACCCTGCCTGACTGCCCTGTCCGCGCCTTTACCCTTCCAGGTGTTTCGCGTAGGGTGCGCAGTCTAGCTTTTACCGGAACTCATTGAAATGAAAGACGCTTACGCCACTATCATCAAGGCCATAGGCGAAGATCTCGACCGCCCGGGACTTGTCGGCACACCCGAGCGCGCCGCCAAAGCCATGGCGTTTCTGACCCAGGGTTACCAGCAGAATGTCGACGACATTATCAACGGCGCGATGTTCCCCACCACTTCCAACGAAATGGTGATCGTAAAGAACATCGAGTTGTACTCCTTGTGCGAGCATCACCTGCTGCCGTTCATCGGCAAGTGCCACGTCGCCTACCTGCCGACCGGCATGGTGATCGGCCTGTCAAAAATTGCACGTATCGTCGATATGTTTGCCCGTCGCCTGCAGATCCAGGAACAGCTGACGCAGCAGATTGCCGAAACCATCATGGTGCAGACCAAGGCCCTCGGCGTTGGTGTGATCATCGAGTCGCAGCACATGTGCATGATGATGCGTGGTGTCGAAAAGCAGAACTCGGTGATGACGACTTCCTGCATGCTGGGTGCCTTCCGTGAACGTCCAACGACCCGTACGGAATTCCTGTCCCTGATCCGATAGCGCAACTTCACGCCGCAGCTGCGTGGCAAGCACGCAGCGGGTTGCTGTCGCTGATCAATTGAGAAACTGCCTGATAAGGTCGGCGATGTGTTCTGCATTCTCTTCCATATGCTGGTGGTGGCCTCCCTCCAGCTGGTGGATTTGTGCATTGGGCAGATAGCCCCGTCGCTGTTCCAGCATGGCTTGGCGTGTGCGCCAGAATTGGGTCGACAGCACCACCAGCGACGGGCAGCTGGCCTGCCGCATGAAAGCTGCCACTTGCTCTTCGGTCAGACTCATCGGACTCAATACCCGCAAGCGCGGATCCATGTCCCAATAACAACCGCTTTCATCGCAGACTATGCCGCGCTCACCCAGTATCGTGGCAGCTGCAAGGCTGAGGCCCTTGTCGGCGCGTGCCTGCACGGCGATACCAAAATCGGCGTAATAGTGGCGTTGGCGCGCCTTCAGGGTGTCGAGCTGCGCCAAGGCGTCGCGCATTTGTTCCGGCAGCTTTTCCGGCAGTGCCGACAGTGGCCCCAGAATGTCCAACAACACCAGCTTGGCAAGCTCAGCCGGATAGAGTGCGGCGTACAGACTGCACACAGCGCCTCCCATGGAATGCCCGAGCAGCACGAACTGCTTCCAGCTGAAATGTTCGACTACAGCGCGGATTTCGGCGATGTAACTCCAGATGTAGTAAGGCGTGCTCAGCGGACGGCGTTCGGATTTTCCATGGCCGGGGAAGTCGAGCGCAACAATGCGGCACTGGGGCAACAGCGGCGCCAACACTGCAAAGGATGCAGCATTGTCGAGCCAACCGTGCACGGCAAGCACGGGAATACCGTCCACAGGGCCAGTCAAGCGCAGCGCGCACTCCAGCCCATGCGGCATCGACAGACGCATTTCCTCCCAATCGGAATGCATACTGCCTCAGCCCTGCGCGAGCAGGCGGAAGCGTAAACTGGCCCCGCCACGGCTGACAGTTTCGCAAGTCAGCACAGACAACTCGGAGGTAGCGAAGATATGCATCGAGTCTATGGGAGTATCTGTAAGCACTGCCATCAACTCAGACACCAGCGGGTTATGGGTCACCAGCAGTACGTCTTCGGCACCGATACGCTGCAGGAAACCCAGCACCTGGCTGGCTCGGTGTTCAGGCGTCAGCAGAGGCAACGGCTCTGACTTCACAGTCTGTCCGGCTTCGGCCAGGAACAGCGAGCAGGTTTGCGCAGTACGCAGAAATGGACTGTAGTAACAAGCACCGAGAGTGATCCCACGAGCAGCAAATTCACGTGCGACACTTTGCACATCAAGGCGACCGCGATGCGTCAACGCGCGCTGTGGATCATCGTACTGGCGGGGCTCGGCGTCACCATGACGCAAGAGGTAAAGATTCATGCCGGCGCCGCTGTTGTCAGTTAACGGGTCGCGCCGCTGTCGCGCTGGGGATCGTAGAAAGAATCGTCATCGCCATCATCGACCGACTCGCTCAATACAGGAACGTCGGGTTTTGGCGCAGTTGCTGCTTCGGCCGGCATTACCGTACCGCTTTTCGGTTCGACCGTTTCGGCTTGCGCGGAAGCATCGGGGAACGGCGTGAACGGGAAGGGTTTCACTTCGGTCGCGAACACCATGAAGCTGACGATCTGGCCCAGGTAGGTGGCAGCAATGGCACCCAGCTTCTGCAACTGCGGATTTACCTCGCTGGTGATCATCACAATCACGGTTTGCACCACGCAAATGACAATGACTACCAGCCACAGGGCCCACAGCACCAGGGCGAAGATCAGCATGAACACCATGCGTATCCAGAAGTCTGTGGAAAGCAGGTTCGCTTTGATTTGGTCCTGGTTCATGTCTTTCCCCCTCGGTTGCTGAAATTTGGGTTGCTGAATTGGGTTGGCGAAAACCGGTTTCCGAATATGGATTGCCGGAAAACCGGATATTTGCCTCCCGTTATACGGGCAGCAACTTGGCCTTGCCCACAACGAACTCAACATCGAGCTCGGTCTCGGCCAGCATCAATGACGAGATTATATGGCCGATGGGCGCCTTGTTATAAACGATCTCATACAAACTGCTGCACAACGGCATCAGCACACCGAGTTCGGCCGCCTTTTCCCGCACCTGTTTCAGCGTATTGACGCCTTCCGCCACCTGACCGAGCTCGGTGATGATCATATCGATGTCCTTGCCCTCGGCCAGCGCTTTGCCCACCCTGAAGTTGCGGCTGAGTGGCGAGGTACAGGTCACAATCAGGTCACCCACACCGGACAGTCCGAGGAACGTCATCGGATCGCCGCCAAGGCGAACACCGAAGCGGGCCATTTCAGTGAGGCTACGGGTAATCAACATGGCGATGGTGTTGTGGCCCATGCCCATCGCATCGGCCAGGCCGGCGATTATGGCGTAGATATTCTTCAACGAACCGCCGAGCTCGACACCGAGCATGTCGTCGTTGGCATAAACGCGGAACGTGTCCGAACGCAGTGTTTCCTGCACCAGATGGCGCAGCTCTGAATCGTTGCTGGCAATAACTGTGCCGGTCGGACTGTGATTGACAATTTCCTTGGCCAGGTTGGGACCACTCAGCACGCCGATGCGCGCAGCCGGAACTTCGTCAGCAAGAATCTGGCTCATCAAGCGGAAGGTGACTGCCTCAATGCCCTTGGTGGCAGTAATCAGGATGACATCCGGCTGCAGGAATGGCTTCATTTGCCGCACAACAGCACGAAAGCTGCCACTTGGTACTGCAACGAAGATCATGTCTACGCCGCTGACAACGGCACCAAGGTCGTGTTCGGCGACAATGCTGGGATGCAATTCATGGCCCGGGAGGTAGAGTGTATTGACCCGGGTCTGGTTCAGCGTTTCCACCTGTTCCGGGTCACGCATCCACAATTGGGTCTGGTGCCCGTTGCGGGCGATGATATTGGCAATCGCCGTCCCGAAACTGCCACCACCGATGACGCCGACTTTCTTGATTGACATGCTGTGTTGGTCCGCCCTGCAAGCGCCAGCCGCCCAGTGGCAGCCGGATAGCGCGCGCAAGATAGCAGCTCGAAATAGGCAACTCCAGTGACACAACCCCTTGTCCTGACTTTGTTTTCTGCTGCTTTGCCCCCATACCGTCGCTTCACATAGAATCCACCGCCCCGGTTACCGATCCTGGCAACCAGCGGTTATTTCAGAGGCTTTATGGCAATCGAACTTTGGGCCAGCATCAAGAAGGAAATCGGCGAGCTGGTCATGCAAGAGCCGGAAATGGGTACGTTCTACTCGCGCCGTATACTGCAGCACGACAGCCTCGCCCTTGCTCTCAGTGAATTACTTGCCCTTAAACTGGCCACTGCCGATGTGCCTGTATCGGCACTCAAGCCGGTATTCGACGAAGCCTACCGCCGAGACCCCGATATCCTGCAAGCTACCGAAAACGACCTGCTGGCCACCCGCCAGCGCGACCCGGCTGTGCGCTACTACTCCACTGCCCTGCTCTACTTCAAAGGATTTCAGGCCTTGCAGGCCTGGCGCGTTGCGCACTGGCTATGGCTGCAGGAGCGCCAAGGCATGGCGCTGTGGCTGCAAAGCCAGATCAGTGAAGTGTTTACCGTCGACATCCACCCGGCCGCTCATATCGGTTCCGGCATCCTCGTCGATCACGCCACTGGCATCGTCATTGGTGAAACCTGCGTGCTGGAAGACAACATCTCGATGATGCAGGGCGTGACGCTGGGTGGCACCGGCAAGGAAACCGGCGACCGGCATCCGAAAATCAAATGCGGCGTGCTGCTCGGCACCGGTGCCATCGTTATCGGCAACGTTACCGTTGGCAGAGGTGCCAAGGTGGCTGCGGGCAGCGTGGTGTTGAAGGATGTGGAGCCGCACACAACAGTGGCGGGTATCCCGGCTGTGCCTGTCGGCAAACCGAGCGCTGACCAACCCGCACTCGATATGGATCAGGACATCAATCCCTGAGACTGATTTACTGCTCGGAATCTCTATTGATTTTCAGGCACTGCCTGATCTGTTCGCCGGTAAAGCCACGCTGCAGCAGAAATCGCTGGATGCGTTGCAGTTCAGCAGCAGCAGGATTGCCGTCAAGGCGGAATTTTTTCTGCAGTGCCTGCCGGCACAGTTCGACCCAGTCCGGACCGTCAGCATACAGAGCCTGCTTCAACAAGGCTGCAGCGATCTTGCGCGGTTGCAGACCGGCCGAGATTTTCAGCGGACCGTCGCCGCGACTGCTGCGGTAACGCACATAGGCATCGACAAACCGCACATCTGACTGCAGATTGTCGGCGACCAGTTGATCAAGCACCGGCCTCAATACCTGGTGCTCGTCGAGTGTGGGCAAGCGATCCTGCAGCTTGCCCAGCAACTCATGGTACGAATGTTCGCGGCGGGCCAACAATTCCAGTGCGATGCTGCGTGCCTTTAGCAGCGGATCTGCACCGGTGTCATCAACGCCGCCGCCCGGACTCACGCTTCCTCTAGCGCTGCGTCGGCTTCAGAGGGAGGCGTAACACCACTGCCATTGGTTGACGTCAGGATGGAACGCAGTTTGGCTTCAATTTCCTGCGCCACAGCGGGATGCTCGTTCAGATAGTTCACGGCGTTCTTCTTGCCCTGACCGATCTTCTCACCCTTGTAGGCGTACCACGCGCCCGATTTCTCTACCAGATTGTTGGCCACACCAAGCTCGACGATTTCGCCGTTGCGCGAAATACCGGCGCCGTAATAGATCTCGAACTCGGCCTGTTTGAACGGCGGCGCCACCTTGTTCTTGACGACCTTGACACGGGTTTCGCTGCCCACCACTTCTTCGCCGTCCTTGATGGAACCTATGCGACGGATATCGAGACGCACCGACGCGTAGAACTTCAGCGCGTTGCCGCCGGTAGTGGTTTCCGGCGAGCCGAACATCACACCAATCTTCATGCGGATCTGGTTGATGAAGATCACCAGCGTGTTGGTGGTCTTGATGTTGCCGGTCATCTTGCGCAGTGCCTGTGACATCAAACGGGCCTGCAAGCCCATGTGGCTGTCACCCATGTCGCCTTCGATTTCAGCGCGTGGTGTCAATGCTGCCACCGAGTCAATGACCACAACGTCAACTGCACCGGAGCGCACGATCATGTCGCAGATCTCAAGTGCTTGTTCCCCGGTGTCGGGCTGGCTGACAAGCAGGTCGTCAACATTGACGCCGAGCTTCTTGGCGTAGATAGGATCGAGCGCGTGTTCGGCATCTATAAAGGCGCAGGTGCCGCCTTTGCGTTGTGCTTCTGCGATCACCTGCAAGGTCAGCGTGGTCTTGCCTGACGATTCCGGGCCGTAGATTTCAACGACACGACCCTTCGGCAAGCCGCCGATGCCAAGCGCCATGTCGAGGCCGAGAGAGCCGGTGGAGATGGCCGGGATGGCGTGGCTCTCATGATCGCCGAGGCGCATCATTGAACCCTTGCCGAACTGCCGCTCAATCTGCGCGAGCGCTGCTGCCAATGCCTTGTCTTTGTTGGATTCTTTCTCTGCCATGGGTCGAGTCCTCAATAATTGGAAATAGATTGGATTTTTCGAGGGATTTCGCATTGTGGCGTTGCACCACAACACACCGCGCCGGACTTGCCTGCGGCTCTCACGGGATGCCTGCATTTAAGCAGGGAAACTGGGTTTCTTCAAAAAAACTTGCCCCTGTCGTTGCCCCTGTCGTTGCCAGTATCACTTGCCATTTTTGCTGCCACTTCAGCATGCACGCTGCTGCGGCGTTTCGTGAATTTAGCTTCACTCGACTCCACACCTTGCATAACAAGTTGTGACGCCAGAATATTGCGGGGTGTAAAGTCTGTCAAGTATTAAAGATTTACAATAATTATAGCCATGTTACACTTCCTTCCCATGCACACAATCCAAGAAAAGCTCCTCGACTTGTCCAAGCGGCAGAATCTGGCCAAGGCCAGCCTGCGGGAAATGGCGAAACTCATTGGCATGCCGGAAGAACCTGCACAGAAAATCAAACACCATTTGCTGCAGTTGCAACGAAAAGGTTTCCTGAGTATCGACCGCGACAAGGGTGTCATGCATCGGGCAGCCGCCACCTCCACCATCGCCAGGAATTTCGGCGGCAAGAACACCAGCCTCTTCTCGATCCCCATCATCGGTACCGCCAATTGCGGTCCTGCCACCATCTTTGCCGAAGAAAACTTCCAGGGTTTCCTGCGCGTCTCCAGCAGACTGGTTGGACGATCAAGGCCAAGCGGCCTGTACGTAATCCGCACCGATGGCTCGTCGATGAACCGGGCAAAGGTCAATGACCGTACGATCGAAGACGGCGATATGGTCATCGTCGATGGCAACAGCAAGGAGCCACGGGAAAACGACGTTGTGCTGGCCATAATCGACGGCAACGCCACCATCAAGCGCTTCATCGACGACAGGGACAACGGACAGATCGTGCTGAAAGCCGACTCTTCCTTCGATTACGACCCCATCTATCTGCACCCGGACGATGACTTCCAGATCAGCGGCAAGATCATCGCTGTCATCAAGAAGCCGAAAATCTGACGACAAGCGTCATGTAGCTGGACCTGGCACCCTGCTTTGGGTAGCTTTTCGTCCCGGATTCCATCCGACCAGTAATGTCCCTGTGTTTCACCAGCCGCCAGCAGCCCGATTTTGACCGCTCCTCCCTCCCAACATACCCCGATGATGCAACAGTATCTGGCGGTCAAGCAGCAGCATGAAGGCGTACTGCTGTTCTACCGCATGGGCGATTTCTATGAGCTGTTCTTCCAGGACGCAGTGCGTGCATCGGAATTGCTTGGCATAACGCTGACTGCGCGTGGCAAGGCCAGCGGTTCGCCGATTCCGATGTGTGGCATTCCCTATCACGCGGCCGAGCGTTATCTCGCCAAACTGGTCGAACAGGGCGAATCGGTGGCGATCTGCGAACAGATTGGCGACCCGGCCACCAGCAAGGGTCCGGTCGAACGCAAAGTGGTACGCCTGATTACACCGGGCACGCTCAGCGACGAAGCCTTGTTGAATGAGTTCCAGGATCTGTTACTGGCAGCACTGTGGCAACAAGGCGAGCAATATGGCCTCGCCGCGCTCGACATCAGCACTGGCCGCTTCACCGTGATGGAATGCCAGGGCGAGCAGGCGATGCTGGCCGAACTGCAGCGATTGAATCCGGCGGAATTGCTGGTGGCAGAGAATCAGCCGGTAGCTGCCGAGCTGGCCAGCCGCAAAGGTCTGCGCAAACGTCCTGCCTGGGAATTCGATCACGACACAGCTTTGCGCTGCCTGACACGCCAATTCAACACTGATTCGTTACAGGGCTTCGGCTGCGCGCATCTGCTGCTGGCGATACAAGCCGCCGGCTGCGTGCTGAATTACGCGCGCGAAACCCAACAGAGCGAGCTGGCGCACTGCCGAGGTCTGCGGGTGGAAAGCAGCGGCGACAGCCTGGTGCTCGACACCATCAGTCGCCGCAACCTCGAAATTGATCTCAACCTCAACGGTGGTTTCAGCAACACATTGGCGTCTGTGCTTGACCATTGCGCCACTGCGATGGGCAGTCGCCTGCTGCGGCGCTGGTTGCACCGACCAATTCGCTCACATGCAGAAATCCGCTCGCGTCAGCAGGCGGTGCAGAGCCTGATTGACGACTACTGTTACGAAGCGCTGCAGCCACTGCTGAAACAGATCGGCGACATTGAGCGCATCCTTGCCCGCGTGGCGCTGCGGTCGGCGCGTCCGCGCGATCTCGCCAAACTGCGGGAAGCGCTGCAATGTCTGCCGGCAGTGCAGGCCGAACTGCAGTATCTGAGCGATGCGCATCTGACCCAACTTGCGCAGCGCATCGCCGAGTACCCGGCACTGGCGCAGCTGCTGCAACTGGCCATCAACGAAAACCCGCCGGTAGTAATCCGGGAAGGCGGTGTGATCGCCGACGGCTACGATGCCGAACTCGACGAATTGCGCCAGCTCAGCAGCAACGCCGGCGATTTCCTGTTGCGATTGGAAGAGCAGGAGCGCGCCAGTACCGGACTCTCCACGCTCAAAGTCGGCTTCAACCGTGTACATGGCTATTTCATTGAACTCAGCCGCATGCAGTCGGAGGCCGTGCCTGCCCACTATATGCGGCGGCAAACACTGAAGAACGCCGAGCGCTACATCACACCTGAACTGAAGGAGTACGAAGACGAAGTACTGAGCGCCGGCAGCAAGGCGCTCGCACGCGAGAAACTCCTGTATGACGCCCTGCTCGACACACTGGCAACGGAATTGCCACGCTTGCAGGACACAGCCTTCAGCCTGGCCGAGCTCGACGTGCTGCACTCCTTCGCCGAGCGCGCTGTGGTGCTGAATCTTTGCTGCCCTGTCCTGGTCGATGAGGTCGGCATCCACATCACTGGCGGCCGCCATCCGGTAGTTGAACAAGTTACGCAGGCGGCCTTCATCGCCAACGACCTGCAACTAGACAGCAGCCAGCGCATGCTGATCATCACCGGTCCCAATATGGGCGGTAAAAGCACCTACATGCGGCAGGCAGCGTTGATCGTGCTGCTGGCACACACGGGCTGCTTTGTACCGGTGAAGGCAGCGCGCATCGGCCCGGTTGACCGCATCTTCACCCGCATTGGTTCCAGCGACGATCTCGCCGGCGGCCGCTCCACATTCATGGTGGAAATGACAGAAACCGCCAACATCCTGCACAACGCCAGCGATCACTCGCTGGTACTGATGGACGAAATCGGCCGCGGCACCAGTACCTTCGACGGCCTGGCTTTGGCCTGGGCCACCGCAGTCCACATCGCCAGCCATGTGAAGGCACTGACACTGTTTGCCACCCATTATTTCGAACTGACCGCCCTTCCCGACGACTATAGTGGCGTCACCAACGTGCATCTCGACGCTGCCGAGCATGGCGATGGCATCGTGTTCCTGCATGCCGTGAAACCGGGCCCTGCCAACCAGAGCTATGGTCTGCAAGTAGCGCAGTTGGCCGGCATTCCGCGGGTGGTGATCCAGCAAGCCCGCAAGAAGCTGCAGCAACTGGAAAAGGATGAAGGCTTCAAGAGCGGGCTGGCGGCGCAGCAGACCCAGGTGCAGAACGATCTGTTCGCATCACTGCCCAATCACCCTGCGCTGGATATCCTTGACGAAACCGACCCTGACCAGCTGACGCCACGCCAGGCCCAAGAGCTGCTGTATCGGCTGAAGGAACTGAGACGCCATTGAGTTTCTCCAAGGCGGAGCGGCACGTGTTTCCCCTTTGATTGCCCCCCCGTCCTTGCTGGTAGAATCCGCAGCCTCACCGCCAGCCCAAGGCGGTAACCCATTGAATTTGAACTATCGGAAAGTATCTGGAGTAGCAGCAATGACCTTTGTCGTAGGCGCCAACTGTATCAAGTGCAAGCATACCGACTGTGTCGAAGTGTGCCCGGTGGATTGCTTCTACGAAGGCCCCAACATGCTGGTGATCAACCCGGATGAGTGCATCGACTGCGCCTTGTGTGAACCGGAATGCCCGGCTGACGCCATTTTTGCCGAGGACGAAGTGCCGGAAGACCAGCACGAGTTCATCGCCCTCAACGCCGAACTGGCCAACGGCTGGCCCAACATCACCGAGATGAAACCAGCGGCACCGGACGCCGAAGACTGGGACGGCAAGCCGGAAAAAATCAAACTGCTGGAACGCGATTGGCCGGCCTGAGCCGTACCATCCGCCTTTCAGCTCTGCCGATCGTCAGTTTTTCAAAGATCCTGCAGGAATTCAGGTTCAAAACCGTCGCGCTCCATCATGCGTCGAAGTTTGCCGAGAGCTTCAATCTGCAACTGGCGCACTCGTTCCCGCGTGATACCGACATCGGCACCCACCTGCTCCAGCGTACCGTCCTGGTGACCGAGCAAGCCGTAACGCCGTGCCACTACATCGCGATGCCGATGTGACAAACGGCCAAGCCACACTTCAACGTTGCCTTTCAAGTCCTGTACGGTCAGCCGTTGCTCTGGTTCGTCGGCACGGGCCGCAACGATACTGTCGACTACCGTGAACTCGGAATCGTCTCCGACGGGCTGATCAGCCGAGTAACACTTGGTGTGCAGCGACATCAAACGTTTTACTTCCTTCAGCGGCTTGTCGGTCTTGGCAGAGATTTCTGTCAGTGATGGTTCCCGCCCCAGCAGTTCGCGCAGCTGTTCACCGGCCTTCACGCAGGAGTGGATATCCCTCACCACATGGATCGGGTAGCGGATGGTCTGCGCATGATTCATCAGCGCACGATCGATTGATTGTTTGATCCACCAGGTGGCGTAGGTGGAGAAGCGGTAACCCAGTTCTGGGTTGTATTTCTCGACAGCCCGAATCAGACCGAGATTGCCCTCCTCCACCAGATCAAGCAGGCAAAGTCCCCGATTCTGGAAGCGCTTGGCAATGGCGACTACCAACCGCAGGTTGGATTCGATCATGCGATTCTTGCTGCGCCGCGATCCTGCCATCACTTCGCGTGCCAGTTGAACTTCCTGCTCTGCGGTCAGCAGCTGGATATAACCGATTTCATTCAAGTACAAGGTAGTGGCATCAGGCGACTCATGGCGGTCGAAATAGACTGCCGGCGCCTCTTCAATGGCAGTGGCGTCCTGCAGCTCCTGTTCGACTGGTTCTGTGGGCGCTGGCAACACGCCATCATCGTCAGCGCGACGCGCTGATTTCTCCCGGATGCCGGCAGTGAAAGATTTCTTGTTGGGAGATGAATTACTGGTTGAGGTATTGCCTGCATTGCTTACAGTGGACTTCATGTCGCGTACCTTTATGCAATTGTTTTTATAGTTTTTCCACTCAACAACTTAATCAACTGCTGGTTGCAAACCGCGCAACCGGCAGCTTGCCAAATTACAACTCTGAGCGAAGCTTACTGCTTCCGCTTGCTGTTTCAGCGATAACGTACGACGGGATTTCCTTGCCTCACGTACGTACCAGAGCAAAAGCAGTATAGTAAACGCAAATAATTATGCAAAAAATTTTTGGGATTTGTTTTTCAGCGTGATGGCAGATATTGCAGGGGATCGGAAGGCTTGCCATCGACCCGGATTTCAAAGTGCAGCATTTCACGATCAATACCACTTGAACCGAGTTCGGCGATCCTCTGTCCCTTCGTCACTTTGCCTTTTTCGCTGACCAACAATGCGCGGTTGTGGGCGTAGGCACTCAGATACCGATCGTTGTGTTTGATGATCAGCAGATTGCCGTAGTGCAGTAGTCCGCTGCCGGCATACACCACTTCACCGTCGGCGGCGGCCAATACAGGATCGCCGGCTTTGCCATCAATATCGATGCCCTTGTTGTCGCTGCCACTGTCGGAGAAGCGACCGATGATGTTGCCTGCATGCGGCCATGCCCAACTAACGGCGCCGGTGTTGGGGGCGGCGGGTGCCGATGATGTGGCTGCGGGCGGCGTAGTGGCAGCCGGCGCGGCGGCTACAGCGGCACGGGTGTCAGTAGCTGGTGGCGCCGCAACGGGAGGAGTAGTCACTGGTGCAGTTGCAGGCGGTGCAGCAGGGTTGGTAGTGGCGGCTGCAGTGGCATCGCCAGCGGGCAATGCCGAGCGGGCCGGTCTTGTGTTGCCTCCTGGCAATGGTGCGCGGCTGACGGCGTTACCCTGATTCACAGGGTTAACGGTTACGGCGGAAGCAGCCGCGCGTGCCGGTGCGGCCGCGGTAGTGGCGCGCCCGCCGCCCTGTGCACGCAAATCCACGCTGAGGTACTGGCCCGGGGTCAGGGTGTAGGGTTCGCGCAGGTTGTTGGCGCGTGCGAGTGCATTGAAATCAAGATCGTACATCCACGCCACTGCATAGAGAGTTTCGCCCTGATTTACCAAATGCTGGCGGCCGGCGTTGAGGAACAGCGGATCGCCGGCCTGGTCCACCGGTGCCTGGTAACGGCTGCTGCAAGCGGTCAGCAACAACAGCACCGTACTGATAAACCAACCTTTCAAAAGCGAACTGGTCGAACGCATTGAGCTACCTTCATGTAGGGATACCAGGACGCTCCACAGGATAGAAGCGGAGCGGGACTTCAATGGGCACTATTGTAAGCGTACGACCGCACTGAACACACACCAATGACTGTCTGCTTAATTGTGAGGCCTGCATTCAGTTACAGTGAGCTCACTGCGACTTCTGCCGTCATTCACCATGAAACCTGCTCTCGTACTTGCTTCTTCCTCCCGCTACCGCCGCGAACTGCTGCAACGTCTGCAGTTGCCCTTCACGTGGGACAGTCCAGACATCGACGAAACCCCGCTGCCGGCTGAAACCATTGAGGCGATGACACAACGGTTGGCGTTGGCAAAAGCCCGCGCAGTTGCGGCGCGCCATCCCGCCGCGCTGGTCATCGGTTCCGACCAGGCCTGCCAGCGTGAGGGGGAAGTCACTATCGTCGGCAAGAGCGGCAATTTCGACAATGCATTCCAACAGCTGAGAGCCTGCAGTGGCCGCAAGGTGAATTTCCATACTGCCCTGGTGCTGGTCGATGCCCGCACCGGCGAACATCACACCGCTCACGATATCTACAGTGTGCAATTCCGCGACCTGGGAGACGCCGAGATCCGCCGCTATCTCGAACTTGAGCAACCATTCGACTGCGCTGGCAGCTTCAAGGCCGAGGGGCTGGGCATCACTTTATTCAGCGCAATGCATGGCAAGGACTTCCACAGCCTGATCGGCTTGCCGCTGATCAGCCTGTGTGACTTGCTGCGAGTGGCTGGACTGGACCCGCTGGCCCCCTCAACCGTCAATCGTGCCGTCTGACTCTCTATTTCAGGGCGAGCAACTTAAGCGCCTGTTCAAATACCGCATCGTACGGAGCGCTGATGCTCACCATGCCAGTTTGATCCGGATGCGGAAAGTTCAACGCCGCAGCATGCAGGAACAAGCGCTTGCTGCCCGCCAACTGTTGCAACCTGCCTTGCGGCTGTTCGGCGTACTTGTCGTCGCCGAGCAAGGGGCAACCAGCTGACGCAGCATGCACCCGGATCTGGTGGGTACGGCCGGTCAGCGGGCGCGCCTCCACCAGCGTGGCCTGCTGCAGCTGGCGCAGGATGCCGAACTCGGTTGACGCGTCCTTGCCGTCCTCGTCCAGCTCCACCCGCCGCTGGCCACCGCGCTCCGGCTGGCGCAGCAGTGCTGCATCTACCCGCTTGAGCCGGGCAGGCCAGCTGCCGGTGACGATCGCGTGATAGGTTTTGCGTACTTCGTGTTCACGGAAGGCGTCCATCAGGTGTTTGCGCGCCTTGCCTGTCTTGGCCAGCAACAGGCAGCCCGAGGTGCCCTTGTCGAGCCGGTGCACCAGTTCCAGCCCAGGCCATTCGGGATAGAGCTGACGCATCGCTTCAATCACCCCGAGATTGGCACCGGTGCCGGCATGCACGGCAAGGCCGGCGGGTTTGTTGAGCACCATGAACGCAGGATCATCCAGCAGGATGGCGGCACGCAGCCTCTCAGCCAATTGGCTACCCGGTTTGGGCGCCTCACCGCGTTCTGCAGTTCTGACCGGGGGAACCCGCACCTTGTCGCCGGTTTCCACCCGCGAATCGGGTTTGGCGCGTTTGCCATTGATCCGCACTTCGCCCTTGCGAATTATCCGGTAGATCAAGGTCTTGGGGACGCCCTTGAGCCGACCGAGCAGGAAGTTGTCGAGCCGCTGGTCGTGTTGGTGTTCGGCCACTTCGAGCATAACCACGGCGGGTTTATCCGGGCTGTCTGTCCTTTCTGGTTTGCCTGACGAGGGGGGCGTGGCGGCCATTACTGCAGATCCGTATAACCAACTGAAGCCGCCAGTATAGGCGAGCAGCAGGGCTCGACGAATGCTGGAGTTTCCTTAAAGAAAGCGGGATAACGGTTTGAAGGGCCTTGGGTTAGCTGCTATATTGGCTTGGCAATAGTGTTGACCTTTCCCCCCGCATAAGCCGCGCTTGTCGCCCGCACCGTCGCATTGCGACGGACTGGTACGCCAATCAAGTCAGTAACAGCAGCGCACCAGAAGCCGGAACAAGTTACGCCAGGGAGCCGGTCCAAGTTACTACGGCCCCGCCGCCGGGCTGCAGGTCACACTTTTGTAAACAACATTATTGAGTTAAACCCGGGCGACACCCGGCAACCAGCAAGCCATCCATGCCGCATCGATTGCGAAAACGGATGTTGAACGCAGGTGAAAAAGTACAGGCTTTACAGGTGCAGGTTCGGTTGAACCCCTGATGATGACGCTGTCCCGCGACCAGACGTTTGTGCGGGCAGGGTCTGACCGGACCCGAACAGGTCGAAGAAAGACCACGAACTATTGAGATTGAACAGGCAGAATGCGGCGACCAGAAAGTGGCGACGCCCTCTGCAGGACTTTTGATACTTTTAGCTGCCGGCACTCTTCCTGGTAACCATTCATGGTCACCATGATCGCCATGAGTGTCATCCATATGCTCTATGAGTGCATGCCGGCCGCCAAACAAAAAGTACATCAAAACCAATAGATTGGGATCGAATCCTGACATACATTTTTACTTCTGCATTACTGCTTTTGGTAGGCCGCGTGTTTCCTGTTCATAAAACGGAAAACACAACATGAAACGCATTCTCGTCAATGCCACGCAGAAAGAAGAACTGCGGGTAGCTCTGGTCGATGGCCAGCGTCTTTACGACCTCGACATCGAAAACCGCAACCGCGTCCAGAAAAAGGCCAACATCTACAAGGGCCGCATCACCCGTGTCGAACCCAGCCTTGAAGCCGCCTTCGTCAACTATGGCGCCGACCGTCACGGCTTCCTGCCGCTGAAAGAAATCGCCCGCGAATACTTCCGCAAGAACGCTCCCGAGAACGGTCGCGGCAACATCCGCGAACTGATCGCCGAAGGCACAGAAGTCATCGTGCAGGTCGAAAAGGAAGAACGCGGCAACAAGGGCGCTGCCCTCACTACCATGATCAGCCTCGCCGGCCGTTATCTCGTACTGATGCCCAACAACCCACGCGGTGGCATCTCTCGCCGTATCGAAGGCGATGACCGCTCCGAACTGCGCGAAGCCATGGACTCGCTCACCATCCCCGATGGCATGGGCATCATCATCCGCACAGCGGGCATCGGCCGCTCTTCCGAAGAGCTGCAGTGGGATCTTAACTACCTGATGACGGCATGGACCGCGATCACTGCCGCCTCGAAGGAGCTTGAATCTCCCTGCCTGCTGTTCCAGGAAAGCAACGTGGTTCTCCGGGCCGTGCGCGACTACCTGCGCCAGGACATCGGCGAAGTAGTGCTCGATACCCAGAGCGCCTACGACGAAGCCCTCAACTTTGTGCGCCAGGTAATGCCGCAGTTCGAAAGCCGCCTGCGCCTGTATAGCGGCTCGGTGCCGCTCTTCACCAACTTCCAGGTCGAAAACCAGATCGAAAGCGCCTTTCAGCGCGAAGTAAAACTGCCATCCGGTGGCTCCATCGTGATCGACCCGACTGAAGCACTGGTGTCGATCGACATCAACTCGTCGCGTGCCACCAAAGGTTCAGACATCGAGGAAACCGCACTGCAGACCAACCTCGAAGCCGCCGACGAAATCGCCCGCCAGTTGCGCCTGCGTGACATGGGCGGCCTGATCGTCATCGACTTCATCGACATGATGTCGCAGAAAAACCAGCGTGCGGTTGAAGACCGCGTGAAAGATGCGCTCGAAATGGACCGTGCCCGCGTGCAGGTCGGCAAGATCTCGCGCTTCGGTTTGCTCGAAATGTCGCGTCAGCGCCTGCGTCCATCACTGGGCGAAACCAGCGCCACCGTGTGCCCGCGCTGCAACGGCCAAGGCCGGGTACGCGATATCGAAAGCCTGTCGCTGGCCATCATGCGCCAGATGCTGGAAGAAGCCACCAAGAACAGCGCGCGTGAAATCCGCGCCATCGTGCCGATCAGCGTGGCGTCGTACCTGTTGAACGAGAAGCGCGTCGAAGTCATGCAGATCGAGACCCAGACCCGCAAACGGCTGGTGATTGTCCCGAGCTCGCACCTGGAAACGCCGCATTACGAAATCCAGAACATCACCAGCGAATCAGGTGAGCGTAGCTATGAACTGGATACCGATCACGACGAAGTATCGGAAGACGTACTGCCGCGCACCCCGGTAGTGGCCGATATCCCGGCCGTGCAGACTGCCCGACTGGTGGCACCACCGCCGCCTGTATCGGCTGCTGCTCCAGCCACTCAAGCTGCTCCGGCTCGCAAAGCCGGGCTGTTCGCCCAGATCGGCTCAGCCATTTCGAGCCTGTTCGGCGCGAGCCCTGCCAACGAAGAACAAGCACCGAAACCAGCAGAAGCCGTTCCCGCCAAACTGGACCGTGGCCGCCGCAATGATCGTCACGGGCGTAACAAAACCCGCAACGACCGCGGTGATCGCAGCGAGCGTGGAGGTGAGCGTAATGCTGAACGTAGTGAGCGCGGTGGTGAACGCAACGAACCACGCCAGGAACAACGCCACAAGCCGCCGGCTGCCGCCGTGGTTGCCGACAGCGCGCCAGCCGAAGGTAATGATGAAGACAGCAGCAACGCTACCCGTCGCGAGGCTGGTCGTCGTCGTCGTGGTGGCCGCAACCGCAACCGTGAACGTCCGGGCCGCCCGGACGAAGCAGGTGCCAACGACGAGTCGCGCAATGAACGCGGCGAACGCGACGACCGCCCGCAGGACACCAGCGACCGCGACCAGGAACCGCTGGCCGCATTGGATGGTGAACAGCCAGTGCTCGCCCAGGAAGGTAACGAGCCCCGCCAAGGCCGTCGTCCGCACGACAAACGTGGCCGCCAACCGCGGACACGTCAGCGTGGCCCGCGTGACGATCTGCCGGTAACCGTGGCAATAGCCGACGCGGTCGACCCTGTAGCGTCCAGTCAAGCAGCTTCTGCAGAGACCGGTGCAAGTACACAAGCGGCGGACATTGCACCTCCGCTCGATCTGCCGGTCAGCGAACCGGTATTCCAGCCAGTGGTGGAAGCCGCCGGTAATGCAGTACCTGAAACCGTTGGTATCGAAACCACGGCAGTTGCAGACCAGGCTGAAGCCCCTGCTGCTGCCGTTGTCGCAGTTCCTGTGGCAAGCGCTGCGGAGACTATTGAAGTTGAAACTGGAACTGCATCAGTGGCAACCAGCGAGACCGTCGACAACCAAGCAACAGCACAGCCAGCCGAGTTCGTGATCCCGGCGTCGGTGCTGGTCGGTATGGATGACAGTTTCATTGCGCCAGCGCGTCCATCGTCGCTGGCCGCTTCGGTGGCAGAGGCTGTACATGCGGCTGCGCTCGAATCTGCGTTGGAATCGGCAGCAGCGCCCAGCCAGCCGGCTGTTGTAACTGCAGCCGTCACTGAAACAGCCGCTGCCGCCCCTGTTGTACCGGCAGCAACTGAACGCCGTCGTGCACCCAACGATCCGCGCAACCGCTTGCCGCCGCAGTAACAGCCAGACGGAAACAAAAAAGCCGGTGAGGGTTTTGCCCTCACCGGCTTTTTCATGAACTGACTACAGCGTAATCAGCCAGGATTGGTGCTGGCCTGGTGTAATTACTCGCGATACACCAGCGTGAAATCGACTACCACGTTCGGCGTAATCGATGGCAGGTTGGCAACAGTACGCAATTCCTCGACTCCGGCGGCAAGGCCGAACTTGTCGGCCGCGACAATCAGCGGACGTGCCAATTGCACCTGCAGCGTGGTGGCATCAAGTTTTATGACCTGCAGATCTGCAGTCATTTCTGCCTTCACCCCATGCAATGAAACGCTTACCGGGTACGAACCGGTACTGCCGATTCCTGCCTTCATTGCCTTCATGGCCTCGACATCCACGGTCACGCTGACTTCCGCCTTGGGAAACTGCGCTACCTGGAACACGATGTCGCGCATGCGCTGGTTGCGGATGTCGATCGCTGTATCAACCGTGGCGAGATCAATGCTGAGCGTCGCCGCACCGGCATCGCTGATGCTGCCGCTGAGACCGCTGAAGCTGTTTACTTCGCTGACGGCTGCTGCCTTGTTGGTTACATAGAAGAACGACGACGCGCTGCCATCGAGCTGCCAATCGGCCTGGGCGGCGTTACCGGCAACGGCGAATACCGCAGCGATCGGCGGCAGAACTTTACGCGATAGTGCTTTACGGAAAACCATGGTCTTGCCTCTTTGGATTGATGGATACAACACCTGAGTCATAACGCCCGACTCGCAACCTTGGCGGACACTGCCGCCAACACACCCTACAACGACTTTGCGAGTTCCGGCACTGCCTGGAACAAATCGGCAACCAGTCCATAGTCGGCCACCTGGAAGATCGCCGCTTCCGGATCCTTGTTGATCGCCACAATGACTTTGCTGTCCTTCATGCCAGCCAGATGCTGGATCGCGCCGGAAATACCAACGGCGATGTACAACTCGGGTGCGACAATCTTACCAGTCTGTCCCACCTGCAAGTCATTGCTGACATAACCGGCATCGACTGCTGCGCGCGAGGCGCCAATGGCAGCACCGAGTTTGTCAGCTAGAGGATCCAGCAGTTTGAAGTTTTCGGCACTGCCGAGACCGCGACCACCAGACACTACGACACGCGCAGCACCCAGTTCAGGCCGTGCGCTGACGTTGTGCGATGCACTGACGAAACGGCTCTGGTCCTGCGCTGTCGCGATGGCAACACTCTCGATAGGCGCTTGTCCCGACGTAGCCAGTGGCGCCGGCAGAAATGCCGAGGTACGCACAGTCGCCACCTTGATTGCATCCAGTGACTGCACAGTAGCCAGCACGTTGCCGGCATAGATCGGGCGCACGAAAGTGGACGCATCCTTGATCGCCAATATTTCCGACAGCTGTGCCACGTCCAGTGCGGCAGCCACCCGTGGCAGCACATTCTTGCCAGTGGTCGATGCGGCGGCCAGCACGGCGCCGGCATCACTCGCCAGCTGCACCACCAGCGGGGCCAACGCTTCCGCCAGCTGATATTGATAGACAGCGTTGTCGGCCAGCAACACGCGGCTGACACCGGCAATGCGGCTGGCGTTGTCGGCAACGGCAGCACAGCCCTGCCCTGCCACCAGGATGCTGATGTCACTACCCAACTGCAGTGCGGCGCTGACAAGGTGCAGCGTCGCCGGTTTCAGCGTGGCGTTGTCGTGTTCGGCTAGGATCAGGACCTTCATGGGGCTCATGCGATCACCTTGGCTTCATTACGCAGTTTGTCGACCAGTTCTGCAACGGAGGCGACTTTGACGCCCGCCTTGCGTGCCGGCGGATCGTTGACTTCGACCAGTTTCAGATGTTGTTTGACGGTGACGCCAAGTTGCTCTGGCGTGAATATGTCGACCGGCTTTTTCTTCGCCTTCATGATGTCGGGCAACTTGGCGTAGCGCGGTTCGTTCAAGCGCAAATCCGTGGTGACAATTGCCGGCAGACTGATGCTCAGTACCTGTTCACCTCCATCCACTTCACGGCTTACAGTGGCGCGACCTTCGGCGATTTCGAGCTTCGATGCGAAGGTGGCCTGCGGCAGTTGCGCCAGCGCCGCCAGCATCTGGCCAACCTGGTTGTTGTCGGAATCAATCGCCTGCTTTCCGAGCAAGATGAGGCCCGGTTGTTCCTTGTCGACTACGGCCTTAAGCAGTTTGGCGACATTGAGTGATTCGAGATCATCGCCGGCCTGCACGTGAATGCCGCGATCAGCGCCGAGCGCCATCGCACCTCGCAGTTGCTCCTGCACCTTGTCACTGCCCACCGAGACCACAACAATTTCGGTCGCGATGCCCTTCTCTTTCAGACGTACGGCTTCTTCTACCGCAATCTCGCAAAAGGGGTTCATTGCCATCTTGGCCGAAGTGAGATCGACGCCACTGTGATCCTGCCGGATGCGCACCTTGACGTAGGCGTCAAGGGTTCGTTTGACTGCCACCAGAATTTTCATAGGGACGGGTGCCTGGATAGGGAAGGAAGTAAAGGAAAGCGCGCCTGCGATTCTCAACAAATTGCCCGCTGGCGAAGGCGGGCAATTATAATGGCCGCCATCCCTTCCAGACAGTCCGGACCCGCATTTTGTCAGTCTCCAACCCCAATCCCGCCCGCGAAAGCATGGAATTCGACGTTGTCATCGTGGGCGCAGGCCCCGCCGGTCTCGCCACCGCGTGCCGTTTGGCACAACTGGCTGCTGCCTTGCCATCGCCACCCACGATCTGTTTGTTGGAGAAAGGCGCCGCCGTAGGCTCACACATTGTCTCTGGAGCCTTGCTGGATCCCACTTCACTCAACGAATTATTCCCGGATTGGCAAGCGCAAGGTGCGCCGGTCAGCACTGCAGTGAGCAGTGAAGATGTGGTGTATCTCACCTCAGCCACCGGCAGCGTCCGGGTACCGGATTTCCTGGTACCGGCCGACACCCACAACAAAGGCAACTACGTGATCAGCCTGGCCGACCTCTGTCGCTGGATGGCACAGCAGGCGGAAGCTCTTGGCGTCGAAATTCTCGCCGGCTTCAGCGCGGCGGAGTTGCTGTTTGATGACAAGGGCAGCGTGTGCGGTGTGCAAACCGGCGATCAAGGCGTGTTGAAAAGCGGCGAACCCGGCCCCAACTACACGCCCGGCTACGACCTGCGTGCGCGCTACACCGTGCTGGCTGAAGGCTGCCGCGGGCACCTGGGCAAAGAAGCAATTCGTCGCTTTGCGCTCGACAAGAACAGTAATCCGCAGCACTACGGCCTCGGCATCAAGGAAATTTGGCAGGTTGAACCCGCGAAGTTCAAAAGCGGCCACGTGCTGCACACGCTCGGCTGGCCACTCAGCGAAAGTGGCTCCACCGGCGGCGGCTTTCTGTACCACCTGGGTGACAACCAGGTTGTCGTGGGCCTCATCACGGATCTCAACTACGACAACCCGTGGCTGAACCCGTTCGAAGAATTCCAGCGCATGAAGCTGCATACCGCGTTTGCAGGCACGCTCACCGGCGGCAAGCGCTTGAGCTATGGCGCCCGCGCATTGACGAAAGGCGGAATACAGTCGCTGCCGGAGCTCGCCTTCCCCGGCGGCGTGCTGGTGGGCGACGATGCCGGCTTCCTAAACTTCCTCAAGATCAAGGGCACACACACAGCGATGAAGTCGGGCATTTTGGCTGCCGAAGCGTTGGCTGAGGCTCTTGCGCAGGCAGTGCCGCCTGCTGTTCTCAAGGGCTACATGGAGCGTTTCGCGAAATCTGCGTTACAGCAGGAGTTGCACAAGGCCCGCAACGCCGCACCGGCACTGCACAGGTTCGGCACGCTGCCCGGCGCTGCCTTCACCTGGTTCGACCAAAGTGTGTGCGGCGGCAAGCTGCCGTTTACCTTGCAGGACCGCACACCTGATCATCAAACCCTGAAAGCCGCCGAGCACAGCAAGCGCATCACCTATCCGAAACCCGACAACGTGCTGAGCTTTGATCGCCTCAGTTCCGTCTATCTGTCCGGCACCTTCCATGCAGAAGACCAGCCGTGTCATCTGCAACTGCTGGATGCCGCCACGCCCATCGAGTTCAACCTGGCGCAATACGATGAACCGGCCCAACGCTACTGCCCCGCCGCTGTTTATGAAATCGTACGCGAAGACGGCGTGCCGCCACGGCTGCAGATCAATGCGCAAAACTGCGTTCACTGCAAAACCTGTGACATCAAGGACCCGACCCAGAACATACGCTGGGTGCCACCGGAAGGCGGTGGCGGGCCCAACTATCCGAACATGTAGCCGATGCTGAGCCACCACGACCTGGATCTATTCCTGCAGCAAGGTGGCGTGGTGTTGCTGCCCAACCATCACGGTGCGCAGCAGTGGCAGGACAGCCACGGCCGCTGGCGCTGTGTGCAGCGCAACTCAACAGTCGTTGCTGCTCCCGCTATCCACGCAATTGATTTGTGGCTGAACCAGCTGTGGCAAACGCTGGCAGCGCAGTGCACGGATGCCGTATTGGGTTGGCGCGTGCTCAGTGGCGGCGAAGAAGAACTACTATGGCAACAACTGTTGAACGAAAGCCCGGCCGGTGCCGACTTGCTCAATACCAGTGGCACTGCGCGCCAGTTGCGTGAAGCTCTGCGGCTGCTGCAACTATGGCAGCTGTCACCGGTTGATGTGCGCCGCTACCTGCAACTGGCCGATGCCGTGGCCGATATCGTCGATGACCGCATCCTCGCCTGGCAATGGCTGCAACAATTCCAGCAGCGCTGCCACCAGCAACATTATCTGAGTGCCGGTGGCCAGCTGGCTGCGTTGCTGGGTGTGTTGCAGGCCAATCCGGCTCGCGCCAGACAACTGCTGCCACCGCAACTGCTGTGGCTGGGATTCGATGACCCGCCGCCGTTGTACGTGGCATTGCAAACTACGCTGCAACAATTCGGTTGCGTGCTGCAGCATGCAAGCCTTGACACCCATCAACCCTCTGTAAGTGTGCAGGCACTGGCCGATACAGCTGCCGAATGTCGCGCTGCCGCCACGTGGGCAGCAACGATACTGCAACATTCGCCGACAGCACGCATTGGCATCATTTGCCCACAGTTGATGAGCTTGCGTCCGCAGCTGCTGCGCATCATCCAGCAGCATGTGCCCGTTCCCGAACTGTATTGCTCGGTCACCGCCACGCTGGCTGAGCAGCCGTTTTTCAACACAGCCTTGCAGTTGTTGGCGCTTGCCGATATCAAGTATGTCAGCACCACACTGTGCCAATTGCTGCGCTCGCCGCATCTTCTGGGTGCTGCTGCTGAAGCAGACGCGCGCACGGCACTCGAATTGAAACTACGCTGGCAAGGCGAACTGCACACGCAGATGGTGACTGTGCGGGAACTGTGTGCCGACTCCGGCAAACCCTGGCAGTGTCCACTGTTGGCGCAGGCACTGCGCGCCATGCAGGAAATCCAGCGCCAACAGCGCAAGCCACAAGGCCTGCGCGAATGGCTCGCCGTGTTCCAACGCCAATGGGACCAATTGCTCGACAGCAAGCAGCTGGCACTGCCCCAACTCCGGCTGCTGCGCGCCGCCTGGCAACAGTGGCTCGACCAGTTGAACGGCTCTGCCTCGTTGTTCGGTGCCATCAGCCGCGAACATGCGCTTCGCATCATGTCATCCATGGCGCAGAGTTGCCGGCTTGGCAATGGCCGCAGCAATGCTGCGGTGCGCTTGCTGACTCCGGTCGAAACCGCCGGCCTTGATTTCACCCATCTGTGGGTAATGCAACTGCAGGTACACAGTTGGCCTGGCGAACTGCGACCCAATCCGTGTTTGCCACTGAAACTGCAACGTGAACTGCTGATGCCGTCGGTGGATGCGGCACTGGAGCTGCAACACGCCCGGCACCAACTGCAACAATGGCTGACACACACACGGGACGAAGTCGTGTTCAGCCATGCAGCTCAAGTGGATGAGCTGCCGGCTGAACCGTCGCCGCTTTTGTCTGTGTTGGCGCCCGCTGCGTCACTGGCAAGCGCTTTGGCAACAAGCAGCGCAGCAGAATTCACGCCACCCGCCGCTTTGCATAACGCGTTTTCGCTGTTCACTCGCAAGCAACTCGTGCTCACTGCCGAGCCACAGCAGCTGCCATTGCCGGCGCAGGCCAGTACGAAAGGCCCAGGCTCCCTGCTCACAGCGCAGTCAGCGTGTCCGTTCCAGGCTTTTGCCAAACACCGCTTGTTCGCAACGGAACTCAAAGCGTTCAGCTACGGTTTGCCAGCCAGCGCTGTTGGCGAACTATTGCACGGAGCCCTGCAGGAATTCTGGTTGGCGGTGAGAGATTCTTCGGTACTCGCCAGCAACGAAGCTACCGTGCTGATCCGCCTCGACACTGCCGTCACCAACGCGCTGCGCAAACTGGCGCGCCACTATCCCGATACCGTGACTCCGCGATTCCAGTCACTGGAACAACAACGGCTGCTGGAGTTACTGACGCGCTGGCTCGAACTGGAAAAACAGCGGCGACCATTCACCGTGACGATGACCGAGCAGGTGTTGCAGTGGTCGTGGCAGTCGCTGCAGCTCAATCTCCGGCTTGATCGCGTTGACCACACAGCCAATGGTGCGATTGTCATCGACTACAAATCCGGCAAGGTGGCAACGACCGATTGGCTCGACGAGCGCCCGCCGCAACCGCAACTGCTGTTGTACCAGCAGGCGCTGCAACAACATGCGCTGCAACAACAGGCGCTGCAACAACCGGGGCAGAAGTCGGCACAACAAGAACAGGCACCGATAGCGGGCCTGCTTTACGCCAAACTGAATCTGGATAAGCTCGACTACGCCGGCATTACTGCAGCCGATGAAGGCTACGACAAGCTGGTATTCACCGGCGTTGATGGCAGGGTCGCCGACTGGCAGCAGCTGCAGCAACACTGGCAGCAGGTGCTGCAGTCGCTGGCGCAGGAATATCTCGATGGCCTGGTGGTGGTGTCACCACAATCAGTACAGAGCTGCCGCTATTGCCACCTGCCCGCACTGTGCCGCATAGACGAATTGCGCAAACAGTTGATCGCAGCACCTGGTGGGCCACCGGAGACCGGGCCATGACCCACACCTCATCCCGGTTGTCGGCTGACCAACTGGCACGCCAGCAAGCGCTGGCACCGGATCGCTCATTCTGCGTGCTGGCACCGGCAGGCTCCGGCAAGACCGAGCTGTTGACGCAACGTCTGCTCAAACTGCTGTCGGTGTGCGAGCAGCCAGAGCACATTCTTGCCATCACCTTTACCCGCAAAGCCGCCGGTGAAATGCAGCATCGCCTGCTGGCCGGTTTGCGGGCAGCGCAAGCCAGCAGCATCAGTGAAGATGCATTGCTGTCACCGCATCAACGCACCACACGCCAGCTGGCCCATGCGGCGCTGGCACAGGACAACCGCCAGGGCTGGAACCTGTTGCAGAACCCGGAACGGCTGCGCCTGACCACCATAGACAGCTTCACCAGCTACCTCACGGCACGCTTGCCCTTCGCCACCAATTTCGGCGCGCGTCCTGAATTGACTACCGACACCGCCGAACTGTTTCAGCAAGCGGTGCATGCGACGCTGGCCGAGCTCGACAAGGATTCAGCTGTCGGCAACGCACTCGCTGTACTGCTGCCACATCTGCACAACAGCCACACCGTGGCGGAGAGCCTGCTGCTTGATCTGCTGAAAAAGCGTGCCGACTGGCTGCCCGTGCTGACGCCGATAACGCTCGATCCGGCACAGTCGCGGCAGAAGCTGGAAGCCAACATGCTCTCGCTGCTGTGCGAACAACTCACCAGCGTGCGCAGCGAGCTGTTGCCGTTCCAGGCCTCGCTGCTCGAACTGGTGCAGTTCGTGGCGCCCTATCTGGCGGCGCAAGGCGACACTTCGCTCGATGAGCTGGCTGCAGGTTCTGTGTTGCCTGCAGTCAACGCCGAGAGTGTGCCTGCCTGGCAGGCACTGGCAAAACTGTTCCTCACCGGCGACGGCGACTTCCGCAAGCGTGTCGACAAACGCCAGGGTTTCCCGGCCAAGGATGCCTGCAAGGACAAGGATGAGATCGCACGCGCGCAATCCAACAAGGACAACTTCAAGCAACTTGTTGATGAGATGACACTGGCCGGCATACTGCCTGCATGGCAGTTGCTGACCTTGCTGCCGCCCGCCCACTACAACACCGGCAGCTGGCCGGTGCTGACAGCACTGTTGACGATATTGCCGGCGCTGGCCGCACAACTGCAGGTGGCAATGCGCAGCGCCGGCAGGATTGATCATGTGGAAACCAGCCTGGCAGCTTTGCGGGCGCTGGGCGACGACGATGAGCCAACCGATCTGGCGCTGCGGCTCGACTATCAGCTGCATCACATACTTGTCGACGAATTCCAGGACACCTCGTGGACCCAATTCAACTTGCTGGAAAAACTCACTGCCGGCTGGCAAGCGGGCGATGGCCGCACGCTGTTTATCGTCGGTGACGGCATGCAATCGTGCTATGGCTTCCGCAATGCCGATGTCAGCCTGTTCCTGCGCGCGCGTGACAGCGGCATCGGCCCGGTCACCCTGCAACCGCTGCAACTGTCGGTGAACTTCCGCAGTGATGCCGCCGTGGTCGACTGGGTCAATGAAGTGTTTGCCGAGGCCTTTCCGCTGCATGACGATGTGCTGCGCGGCGGGGTTTGCTATAGCGCCAGCGAAGCCAGCAAGGCAACCGAGCCGGCCGCCGGCGTCAGCTGCCAGCTGTTCGTGGCTGCTGCCAACCAGCAGGACGACAGTGATGACGACGAGAGTGACAGCGATGAATTGACTGTCACCGCTGCCGGCAAACACCAGCTGCGCCAGCTGGAAGCCACTGCAGTAGCCGAGCGTTGCGGACAACTGCGGCAGCAATACCCGGCCGACACTGTTGCCATCCTCGTACGCAACCGCTCGCACCTCAGCCAGGTGGTGCAGGCGCTGCGCGCGCGCAACCTGCGGTGGAATGCCAGCGAGATCGATCGACTGCTGTCGTATCAGGAAATCATGGACCTGTTTTCGCTGCTGCGCGCATTGCTGAATCCAGCCGATGCCACCGCCTGGCTTGCACTGCTGCGCTCGCCACTGGTGGGATTCAGCCTGGCTGATCTCGAAGCGCTGGCGCTGGCCGCCAAAGCGCAGCAGCAAAGCCTGTGGACCGCATTGCAGCAAGGCAGTGCGTTGTCCATCAGCACCGATGCCCACCAGCGTTTGCAACGCGTGCTGCCTACCCTGCAGCGTGCCCGCGACCAGCGGCTGCTGCTGCCGCTTCGCACTTTGCTCGAGCTGGCCTGGCTCGAACTCGGCGGCGCCGGCACCGTCAGCGATAACGCACTGCTGCCCAATATCGTCAAGTTCTTCGACCTCGTCGAACAACACACCGAACACAACGACATCGCCGACATCCATGCTTTTGCTCTCCGCCTCAACAGCAGCCACGGCAGTGCAGCGGATGCGGGTGTGAAGCTGGAAATCATGACTATCCACAAAGCCAAGGGCCTGCAGTTCGATCACGTACTGCTGTGCGGGCTGGACCTGAAATCACGCCTCGATACTGCCCCCTTGCTGCGCTGGCAGAACTTCCCTGATGCGCATGGTCACCCGCGCCTGCTGATCGGCGTCAAACAGCAGAAAGGCGGCGAGATCGATGCGCTGCATGACTTTCTCGGCGAGCAGGACAAGGTGCGTGCCGGCTACGAACTGACGCGACTGCTATACATCGGCGTTACCCGCGCCATCAAAACTGCCTGGCTGTATGGCGTCGTCAAGACCGACAAAAAAGGGGAACTGGTCATTCCTGCCAATACCCTGCTCGGCACTGTGCTGCCGGTACTACAGCGCAAACCGCAACCGCTGAATCCGCAGCGGCCAGACATCCCGCCGCTTACAGCAGCACCCATGCAATCGGGTGCGTTGCCGCCACAAACCCTGCTGCGGCTGCCGGCCAACTGGACCTTTCCACTGGCTGAACCCCTGCTGGCCACGTTGCCGCTTGAAGCAGCAACTGACATCGACGACCCGGACAACCTGCAGGCCCGCACCTTCGGCGAGCTGGTGCACTTCGGCTTGAAACAGCTGGTACAGCAAGGCCCGCGATGG
>CAISOD010000041.1 GCA_903887045.1 uncultured Gammaproteobacteria bacterium
GACAACAAAAGGCGCAGCAAATGGAGATTGGTTGGTTTCATAACGGTTTCTGGAATTGGCAGAGCGCTGGCAGTATAGCGGAAGCGGGACGGACCCGCCCGACCGGGGCGGGTTTGGCACGGCCGTCTGCTAAGATGCGCGCAGCAAATTATTCAGGAGTCCCAATGACACTGACACTCTCCAACATGCTGCCGCTAGGCATATCGGCGCCAGCATTCTCGTTGCCTGGCACTGATGGCGATAGATGGAGCCTGCAGAGTTTTGCCAACTGCAAGCTGCTGCTGGTGATGTTCATCTGCAATCATTGTCCGTTCGTCAAACATGTCAGACAGGAGTTGGTGAAACTGGCACAGGACTTCCAGCCCCAGGGCGTGGCTGTTGTCGCCATCAACAGCAATGACATCGTGGCCTACCCGGCCGACAACATGGACTGTATGAGGCTGGAAGTCGCATCAGCCGGCTATCCATTCCCCTACTTGCTTGATGAAAGCCAGCAGGTGGCAAAAGCCTACGATGCTGCCTGCACACCGGATTTCTTCCTTTTCGATGGCGCACGCAAACTGATCTACCGTGGCCAACTTGACGCCAGCCGCCCCAATAACGGTATTGCCGTGACTGGCGCCGATCTACGCAGCGCCTTGCAAGCAGCACTTGCTGACCGTCCGCAGGTTGCGCAGCAAACACCAAGCGTGGGCTGTAATATCAAATGGAAAGCCGGCAACGGGCCGACGTGAGTATCCTGTGACGGGCAAGCTCTACATAGTCGCTACCCCAATTGGCAATCCTGCGGATTTCAGCGAACGCGCGTTGACTGTTCTGCGTGAGGTGAAGCTGGTGGCCGTGGAAGACACGCGCCACAGTGGCAGGCTCTTCAATGCATGCAGCATCAATACGCCGATGCTGTCGTGCCACGATTACAACGAAACCGAACGTATTGAACTGTTGCTTGGCAAGGTGGCAGCCGGTGACGATATCGCGCTGGTGTCCGACGCTGGTACGCCGCTGGTATCCGATCCCGGTTTCCAGTTGGTACGGCAGGCACATGCGCGTGGAATCACTGTGGTGCCGGTGCCAGGTCCCTCAGCAGTAATCGCTGCTCTCTGCAGTGCAGGTCTGCCGACAGACCGTTTCGTGTTTGAAGGTTTCTTGCCGGCAAAAGCGGGCGCGCGGCAGGCACGCTTGCAGGAGCTTGCGAAAGAAAGACGCACATTGGTGTTCTACGAAGCGCCGCACCGGATAGTCGAATGTCTCGCTGACATGGAAGCGTGCTTCGGCAGCGAGCGTGCTGCCACTCTGGCGCGTGAATTGACCAAGACTTATGAAACGATCATTCCTGCAACGCTTGGCAAGCTTATCGAGCGTGTGCGTAGCGATGAGAATCAGCAGAAGGGCGAAATTGTGCTGGTGGTGGGCGGGTGTGTAGCCAGCGAAGGTGCACTCGACGCTGACGCAGAAAAAACCCTGAAAATCCTGCTGGAAGAACTGCCACTGCGTCAGGCGGCATCACTCGCAGCGAAAATTACCGGCCTCAAAAAGAACCTGCTGTATGACACCGCGCTGTCGTGGCAGGAAATTAAAGACTGATCGGTTTTCAATGCTGCTCTGTTAGCATGCCCATCGAGTCGGCCAGACAATCGCTGTGGGTAGTGCACCAGTTGCGCCCCATGGAGGAAAGTCCGGGCTCCATAGAGCAGGGTGCCAGGTAACACCTGGGAGGCGCGAGCCTACGGAAAGTGCAACAGAAAGATACCGCCCGTCCTTCGTCGCTTGCGATGTATAGGCGTGGTAAGGGTGAAATGGTGCGGTAAGAGCGCACCGCATGGGTGGCAACATTCCATGGCAAGGCAAACCCCACTTGGAGCAAGGCCAAATAGGAACCCATTAGGTGCTGCTCGCACTGGGTTCGGGTAGGCTGCTTGAGGAATGCGGTGACGCATCTCCCAGATGAATGATTGTCCACGACAGAACCCGGCTTATCGGCTGACTCATTCTTTTTGTGTACTGTCAGTTGCTTCACCTGAATGGGTACTGCGCCATTCAGGTGAAGTAGCTTCGAACGCCGCATGCGCGGCATGCGTTTGTGTCTAACGGATTTTTCTGTCCTTGTGCAGGGTCATAATCCACCTCCTTTTGATCCCCACACTTAAAGTATTACTTTAAGTTTGTTTCATACCTTTTTGTAATTGCCCGGGTTTGTTTTTGGTCGATTTTTGTGAAGCCGCCAGAGCAGTGGACACGGAAATTTCTTAATAAAAACAATGAAATACAACTTGCGATAGCGGAGTATGCTCGTCTATAGTGTTCCTAAGTGGCGTGATGTGGGTAATTAGTGGTTGGTAGTACCAAAAGTGGTGCCCCAATCATTTATTGCAACAAAAAATTTCAAAAACGCCATAAAGCTTCACGGTGAAATCAGGCTCCTGCCGGGTTTTTGCCAGATCTCCCGGTTCCATTAGTGCCGGGTCTTGAGACGAGGGTGGTGCAGTGTTGCTGACTGGGCAGCAGACAACAGCGTTGGATGCGAAGGGTCGCTTGACGATTCCGGCGCGGTTCCGTGCTGTGCTGGATGAGAGCTGCCAGGGTCAATTGGTGGTTACCGTCAACCACGACCGCGAGTCCCTTCTGCTGTACCCCCGCCACGAATACGAACAGCGCGCGCAGATCATCAACAAGCTCAGCGATTTCGACCCGCTTGAGCGGCGCCTGAAGCTGCTTTTCATCGGCCATGCCTTCGATCTTGAACTGGACAACAACGCCCGTGTGCTGGTGCCACCGCGCTTGCGAGAAATTGTCGGAATCACCCGCGATGTTGTGCTGGTAGGCCAGCATCACAAACTGGAGCTGTGGGATGAAGCGGCGTGGACACGCAAGCTGGATTCGTTGTTCACCATCGGATCCGAGGTGGGTATGTCCGAGAAATTGAAGAACCTGGCGCTGTAGGCGCAGCTGATGACGCAGCTGTACCAGCACCAGAGCGTACTGCTGCAAGAAGCGGTGAATGCATTGGTAGTCGATCCTGTCGGGCGCTATGTCGATGGCACCTTCGGGCGTGGTGGGCACAGCAGGTTGATCCTGCAGCAACTGGCGCCTGAAGGGCGTTTGCTGGTGTTGGACAAGGACCCGCAAGCGATTGCGGTGGCAATGGAGTTGCAGGCAGCGGATGCGCGCGTGCTGGTGTGGCACGGCAGCTTTGCTGGATTGCGTGAGGCGGTGGCTGCGCAGGGTTGGTTCGATGTGCAAGGGGTGTTGCTGGACCTTGGTGTGTCGTCGCCCCAGATCGACGATCCGGTACGCGGTTTCAGCTTTGGCAAGGACGGTCCGCTCGATATGCGAATGGACACCAGTAGCGGCCTGACTGCAGCCGAGTGGTTGCAGCAGGCGCCCGAGCAGGAAATAGCGCGGGTGCTGTGGGAGTACGGTGAAGAGAAATTTTCGCGGCGCATGGCCAAGGCCATCGTTGCCGCCAGAGGCAGTAGTGCTTTGACCAGCACGCTGCAACTGGCAGAGATAGTGAAAGCGGCGAATCCGGCCTGGGAACGGCACAAGCATCCGGCGACGCGTGCATTCCAGGCTATTCGTATTTTCATCAACAACGAATTGCAGGATCTCGACGCCGTATTGCCGGCCATGATGGACGTACTGGTGAAGGGGGGGCGGATGGTGGTGATCAGCTTCCATTCGCTGGAAGACCGTCAGGTGAAGCGCTTTATCCGCAAGCTGGAAAAAGGCGATGACTATCCGCCCGGGCTGCCGGTGACGGTAGACATGATGAGGCCGCGGTTGCGCAGCATCGGCAAGCCGGTGATGAGCGGTGAAACAGAGCTGGAAGACAACATCAGGGCGCGTAGCGCCGTGATGCGGATAGCAGAAAAAACGGCATAGGGTGCGCAAGGTGTTGGAGAAGGCGAGTCAGTGGTTGGAGAGTCAACAGGCCCAGGCCCGTCAGCGCCATTGGGTGCTGTTCTTCACGCTCTTGCTGGCCATTACCGCGACGTCGATCGGAGTCGTGATAACTACTTACAACACGCGGTTGTTGTTGAACAGCCTGCAGCAACTGGTACAGGAGCAGAACCACTTGCAGGTGGAGTGGGGCCAGCTGCTGCTGGAGCAGAGCAGCCTGGTGGCACAAGGGCAGGTGGAGGAGATAGCAATAAGTCAGTTGGGCATGGCGGTGCCGTCAATGGACAAGGTCGTGGTGTTTACGGGTGACTAGAACTGTCAGAGGCAATCAGCAGCCCATGTGGAGACTGATGTTCGTCTTCGTGGTAATTGTCGCACTGTTGATTGTGATCGGTTGGAAAGTCGCTGACCTGCAGGTGCTCCACAACGATGTGCTGCAGCAGCAAGGCGACGCCCGCACGCTGCGCAACGAAGAAATAATCGCTACTCGTGGCAATATCGTCGACCGCAACGGTGAGCCGCTGGCGCTCAGCACACCAGTGCTCACCTTGTGGCTGAACCCAAAAGAAATCCTGCAGAGTCCCGAACAGGGCGAGCAGCTCGACGAAGCCTTTGCCAGTCTCGAGCTCGATCCGGCGCAGATGCGTCAGCGTATCCTCGAAAACTCCGCTCGTGAATTCATGTACGTGAAGCGTCGCATCCCGCCGCCCGAGGCGCAGGCAGTACTCGATCGCAAGCTGAAAGGTGTTTACGCACAGGAAGAATACAAGCGCTTCTACCCGATGGGCGAGGCGGCCGTGCATTTGATCGGCCTCACCAACAACGACGAGATCGGTCAGGAAGGGCTCGAGCTCGCCTACGAAGACTGGCTCAAGGGCTCGCCGGGCAATCGTCAGGTCATCAAGGACAGGATAGGTCGTCTCGTGCGGGACATGGGCGTCACCGCCACTGCAGTACGCGGTAATGATCTGGTGCTGAGCATTGATTCGCGCCTGCAATACCTGGCCTACAAGGCGCTGAAGGAGAACGTCGCGCTGCGTCACGCCAAGGCCGGCACCGCTACTGTACTCGATGCCCGCACCGGCGAAGTGCTGGCGATGGTGAGTCAGCCCTCGTGGAACCCGAACAACCGTCAGAGCCGCAATGAGAATGGCCTGGTCAACCGTGCAATGGTCAATCTGCTGGAACCTGGTTCCACCATCAAGACGTTCACGATGACCGCCGCGCTCGAAAGCGGCAAGTTCGACATGAATACGATCATTGATACCAGCCCTGGCCGCGTTGTCGTAGACCGCCGTGTGCTGAAGGATCCAGTGAATTACGGGCCGTCCACGCTGTCGCGCATCATTGCCAAGTCGAGCCAGGTGGGTGCAATCAAGGTCGGATTGGAGCTCGGACACGAACCAATGCTGGATGTGCTCAGGCGTGTCGGCTTCGGCGAAAACATCGGTACCGGCTTCCCGGGCGAAACCTCGGGTGTACTGCCGAACCATGAACGCTGGAGCCGCGGCGAAACTGCTTCGCTGGCCTATGGTTACGGCTTTCAGGTAACGCCATTGCAACTGGCGCAAGCCTACCTCGTGTACGCCAACCGTGGTCTGCGCAAGCCAGTGTCGCTGTTGCGGGTAGATGCGCCGGTGGACGGCTATCGCGTAGTTGATGCCAGCATCGCGCAGTTGGTGGTCAGCATGCTCACCGGTGTTGTCAGCAAGGAGCTCGGTGGCACCGGAGTCGCAGCCAATATTCCGTCCTATCACGTGGCCGGCAAGAGCGGCACCACCTGGTTGTATGTGCCCGGCCGCGGTTATGACAACCGCAACTATATTTCGCACTTTGCCGGTTTTGCGCCGGTGGATGATCCGCGGGTTGTCATCGTCGTGTCGATACAGGAGCCGCAAGGCAAGGATGTTGGCGGTGGCAAGGTGTCGGCACCGGTGTTTGCGCAGATAGCAGCCGGTGCAATGCGAATACTTGATGTGCCACCAGAGTTGCCGGAAGCAGCTGCAGTTGCTGGGGCACTGGTGGTCGACGATGAGCTGGATCTGCCGGAAACAATGCCTGCCGAGGAACTGCCGGCCGATATTGGCAGCGGAGGTGCGCTGTGATCGCGACTGCCGCCAAGGGCACCATGAGGCTTTCTGAGGTTCTGCATGGGCTTTACCCACTGCAGTCACGTTGCGACCGCGAGTTGAATGGCATAGCGCTGGATTCCCGCCGAGTAAAGCGCGGCACTCTGTTCATGGCCTGCAAAGGCCAGAGCCACGACGGCCGCAACTATATAGACGCAGCCATTGCCGCTGGTGCCGCAGCGGTACTGGTGGAAGCCGATGAAGTCGACTGGTGCTGCGAACATGAGCGCAATGGCGTGCCGGTATTACCGCTCTTGAACCTGCATGAACAAATGGCTGAACTGGCCGCGCGTTTCTATGGCAAGCCCGGCAAGCAAATGCGGATGGTTGGCGTTACCGGCACCAACGGAAAGACCAGTACCAGCCAGTTGCTGGCGCAAGGTTTCAGCGCTTTGGGCTACCGCTGCGGCGTTATCGGCACGCTGGGCCATGGCATGGCCGGCGACGAATTACAGCAAGAGGACAGCGGCCCCGGCACGACGCCGGACGCGGTGGTTTTACAACAGATATTTACCGGCTTGCGTGCACAGCAGGCGGATACGCTGGTGATGGAAGTGACATCCCATGCGCTCGACCAGAGTCGCGTACTGGTTGATGATTTTGCGATAGCCGTGTTCACCAACCTCACTCGCGATCATCTCGACTACCACCATACGATCGAAGCCTATGGCGACGCCAAACGCCTTTTGTTCCGCGGCCAGGGTCTGCAACTGGCGGTGCTGAATGCCGATGATGATTACGCGGCCGCCACTGCAGGCGTTCTGCAAGGCCACGTCCGCTGCTTCACGTTCGGAATGCGCAACGCCGGTGCCGACATCTTTGCCGAGCGCGTGCGCTTTGCTGCCGCCGGCGTAGAGATGAAGGTACGTACACCCTGGGGTGAGTTCGAATTCACCAGTGCGCTGCTCGGGTCATTCAATGCCAGCAACCTGCTGGCCGTATTGACTACACTGCTGGCAGCGCAATCGCTGGATGAACATTTTGATGCAGCCGCCATCGTCAGGGTGGTGGCTCAGCTGCCACCGGTGGTTGGACGCATGCAACTGGTGGCAGGCCATGACGTTATCGCAGTAATCGACTACGCCCACACGCCGGATGCGCTTGAAAAAGCGCTGCTCGCCGTGCGTGAACATTGCAGTGGCAAGCTCTGGTGTGTGTTTGGCTGCGGCGGTAACCGCGATCGTGGCAAGCGTCCACGAATGGCGGCGATCGCTGAACAGGGGGCCGATTCGTTAGTGCTCACCAGCGACAATCCCCGCAATGAAGACCCGCTTCAGATACTGGCCGAGATGCAGGCAGGCCTGCTTAATCCGGCCGCCGCGTTGGTGCAGGCTGGCCGCGCTGAAGCGATTGCAGCCGCGCTGACTCAGGCAGCAGCTGGCGATGTGGTCCTGATTGCCGGCAAGGGCCATGAGTCTTACCAGGAAATCGAAGGCCAGAAACTGCCGTTCAGTGATGTTGATTGTGCACAGAAGGTCTTGAGTGCGCGCTTTGGCAACAGCGGGGTGCGGCCATGATAAAGCCGCTGCACCTCTCGCATATTCAAAGCATTACCGGCGGCGTATTGACTGGTGCTGATATCGGATTCACGACCGTCAGCACCGACACCCGCACAGTGCAGCCAGGCGATCTGTTCGTGGCATTGAAGGGCCCCAACTTCAATGGCAATGCTTATGTTGCAGTTGCAGCCGAGAAGAAAGCCGCCGCCGCCCTGGTGAGTGAACAAATGCAGGCACCGCTGCCAACCTTGCAGGTGGCGGACACCCGTATTGCGCTGGGTCAGCTCGGTCGACACAACCGCCGGCTGTCTGCCGCCCGCGTGATTGGGCTCACCGGCAGCCAGGGCAAGACTACAGTGAAAGAGATGACTGCGGCGATCCTGCGTGAAGCCGGCGCTGTGCTCAACACGCAGGGCAATCTCAACAACGACTATGGCGTACCGCTGACCTTGTTGCGGCTCGAAGCCTCACACGATTTTGCCGTCATCGAGATGGGTGCCAATGCAGGCGGCGAAATTGCCTACACCACGGCACTGACCGAACCTGATATCGCCCATATCACCTGTGTAGCTCCCACCCATGTCGAGGGCTTTGGTTCGCTGCAGGGCGTTGCGCGAGGCAAATCAGAGATATGGCAGGGGCTGAAAGCAGGCGGTGTCGCAGTATTGAATCTTGATGATGCCAATGTGATGGACCACTACAGTCCGCGCGCAGGCGTGAGTGCTGTGACAATAAGTGCGGCCGGAAAAACTTCTGCTGATTATCGTCTGGCTTCCATAAGGGATCTTGGTCTTGCAGGGAGTGACTTTGAACTGCAGGCACCGTGCGGCGCACTCAGGTTGATGCTGGACTTGCCCGGGTTGCACAACGCGGCCAATGCTTTGGCTGCCGCTGCGTTGGCGCTTGAAGCCGGCGCAAGCCTCGCACAGGTGCGTAGCGGCCTGGAGCAGATGCACAGCGTAAAAGGCCGGCTTGTAGTGAAGGCTGGCAGAAATGGCTCCGTGATTCTCGATGACACCTACAACGCCAGTCCGGCATCGTTCAAGGCGGCCATTGACGTACTGGCAACGCAGAAAGGTTTGCGCATTGTGGTTGGCGGCGACATGGGCGAGCTCGGCTCGCTGGAAACGGCGGGGCATCGCGAAGTCGGCGCCTATGCCAAGGCGAAGGGCATCGAACACTTCTATGCTACCGGCACATTGATGAAGGAAGCGTTGGCTGCATTCGGCGCTGGTGCTGTGCACGCTGCTGACTGTGCGGCACTGGCGGCGCTGTTGCAGCCACTGCTTGCCAACAACGTCAGTGTATTGGTGAAAGGATCGCGCAGTGCGGGCATGGAACGCGTGGCGCAACTGTTGATGGATATCGGGGACTGAACGCATGTTGCTGTGGCTTGCCAACCATCTTGCTCAGTTCAATCCGGACTTTTCGGTATTCCAGTACCTCAGTGTGCGCGCGATTCTCGGGGTATTGACGGCGTTGACGCTGTCGCTCTTGATCGGGCCGACAGTGATCCGTCGGCTCACCAACCAGAAGATCGGTCAGGTGGTGCGTCAGGATGGACCGCAATCGCATCTCAGCAAGGCTGGCACACCTACGATGGGGGGCGCACTGATCCTCGTCAGCATCCTGTTCAGCTGCCTGCTGTGGTCCGATCTCAACAACCACTATGTGTGGGTGGTGATGCTGGTCACTGCCAGTTTTGGCGCCATCGGCTGGGTTGATGACTACCGCAAGGTGTTTGAGCGCAACCCGAAAGGCCTGCCGGGCAAGTGGAAGTACTTCTGGCAGAGCGTATTCGGTGCCATTGCTGTCATTTATCTCTATAGCAAGTCGGTATCTCCGGCGGAAACCCAATTGTTCGTGCCGTTTTTCAAGAACGTTGCGTGGAATATGGGTGTGTTCTACGTGTTCTTCTCCTATTTCATCGTTGTGGGTTTCAGCAATGCAGTGAACCTGACCGATGGTCTTGACGGTCTGGCGATCCTGCCGAGTGTGATGGTGGCGGCAGCGCTCGGTGTAATCGCCTATCTGACCGGCAACAGCGAATTCTCGGCCTATCTGAATATTCCCTATCTGCCCGGGACTGGCGAGCTGGTCGTGTACTGCAGTGCGCTGGCAGGAGCCGGTCTTGGCTTCTTGTGGTTCAACACCTATCCAGCGCAGATATTCATGGGCGACGTTGGCGCGCTCTCACTGGGTGCAGCATTGGGCGTAGTGGCCGTAATGATCCGCCACGAAATCGTGCTCGTGATCATGGGCGGTGTGTTCGTGATGGAGACGGTGTCGGTGATGTTGCAGGTCGCCTCCTTCAAGCTCACTGGCAAGCGCATCTTTCGGATGGCCCCGATCCATCACCATTTCGAATTGAAGGGCTGGCCGGAGCCACGCGTCATCGTGCGCTTCTGGATCATCACGATCATCCTCGTGCTGATCGGTCTCGCTACATTGAAATTCAGGTAACGGACAACGATGCAACTGGCAACAGGCACAACGCATATCGTCGTCGGTCTTGGAAAGACCGGTGTGTCGTGCGCGCGCTGGTTGCACAGGCAAGGCGTGCGCTTTGCTGCGGTTGATACGCGTGAAAAGCCGCCCGGCCTCAACGAATTCCTTGTTGAATTTCCCGGTGTCCAGGTGGAATGTGGTGCCTTACAGCAAGACACACTGATGCAGGCCGAAGCGCTGGTGATGAGTCCCGGCGTGGATCCGCGCGTGCCATCGGTGCGTCGTGCAGTTGCCCACGGCACCAGGCTGACCGGCGATGTCGATCTGTTCGCACGGTCGGTGAAATCGCCAGTGGTCGCCATCACTGGTTCCAACGCCAAGAGCACGGTTACCACACTGGTTGGCGAAATGGCAAAAGCGGCCGGTGTGAAAACTGCCGTCTGTGGCAACATCGGTACGCCGGTGCTCGACATGCTCAATGGCGAAGAACACGATCTCTATGTGCTCGAACTGTCGAGCTTCCAGTTGGAAACCACCCACAACCTCAAGGCGAAAGTAGCGACGGTGCTGAACATCAGCCCTGACCACCTTGACCGCTACGATTCGATGCAGGCGTATCACGCAGCCAAGCACCGCATCTTCCAGGGCTGCGAACAAATCGTAATCAATCGCGATGATCCATTGAGCCGGCCGCTGCTGCCGGCCAGTGTCAAGGTGGCGAGCTTCGGCCTAGGCAGCGACGACAGCAACGAATACGCCGTATTGCAACGCAATGGCGAAAGCTGGCTCGGCTTCAACCGTGAACCACTGCTGCCGGTGAAAGAGATGAAGATTGCCGGCGCCCACAACGTGGCGAATGCTCTGGCATCGCTGGCACTCGGTCGCGCTGCCGGTCTTGATTTTGCTCCGATGGTGGCCACGCTGCGCCGTTTTGCCGGCTTGCCGCATCGCTGTCAGTGGGTTGCCACCCTTAATGGTGTGTCCTGGTACAACGATTCGAAGGGCACCAATGTCGGCGCCAGTGTGGCCGCGATTCTTGGTCTTGGCAGTATCGGCAAGATAGTTCTGCTGGCCGGCGGTGTTGGCAAGGGCGCTGAGTTCAGCGCGCTGGCACCGGTGATGCGCAAGCATGGCAGTCGCGCTATTTTGTTTGGCGCAGATGCCGGCAGGATTGAAGCAGCGCTCGATGGTGCAGTGTCGATTGATCGCGTCGATTCGTTCGAAGCGGCAGTACAGACTGCCTATGTCAAATCAGTCGAAGGTGAACTGGTGTTGTTGTCACCGGCCTGTGCAAGTTTCGACATGTTTGACAACTATGAACATCGCGGCCGCGTTTTCACCCAACTGGTGGAGGCGCTGGCATGACAACGTTGACGATGCCGCACACTCTCAGTACGCGTCAGTACTATGGCGATCCGGTACTGATAATCATGACTGCGCTGCTGGTGACGTTCGGCCTGGTGATGATGACCTCGGCATCGATTGAGATCGCCAGTCGCTCCTATGGCGATCCTTTATACTTCTTCAAACGGCAACTGGTATTCATGTTGATGGGGCTCGCGCTTGGCGCTTGCATCATCATGAATCCCATGCGGCTCTGGTATCGCAGCAGCGTGCTGCTGTTGTTCATCGCGTACCTGACACTGGTCTTGGTGCTGATTCCGGGTATTGGCCGTGAAGTCAATGGTTCCAGGCGATGGATCCAGCTGCCCGGGTTCGGCTTGCAAGCGTCTGAAATTGCCAAACTGCTCGTCATTACCTTCACCGCATGGTTCCTCAGCCGTCATCGCGAACTGGTGCGCGGCACGTTGCGTGGTCTGGTCTACCCGGCATTGCTGCTGGCCCCTGTTGTCGGACTGTTGCTGCTGGAGCCGGACTTCGGTGCCACCGTCGTGCTGTGTCTTGCCGTGATGGGCATGTTGTTTCTCGGCGGCATCAACCTGTTCTACATGGTTCTTGCCGGTTGCATTCTGGGTGGGGGTGGCTGGTTGGCCATCGTGACGTCCGAATACCGCCAGATGCGTCTGACTACTTTCATGCAAACGCTGCAGAATCCGTTCAGCGAAGACGTGGTGTTTGGCTCTGGCTACCAGCTGGCGCAGGCATTGATCGGCTTTGGTCGTGGCGAATGGGGTGGTGTTGGTCTCGGCAACAGCATCCAGAAAATGTACTTCCTGCCGGAAGCGCATACCGACTTTGTGCTGGCAATCGTTGCTGAAGAGTTGGGACTTGTCAGTGTGGTGTTGCTGTTGCTGTTGTTCTTCGGGTTCATCGCACGCGCATTGATGCTGGCACGCCGCAACGAGGAAAGCGGCCGCTTGTTTGCCGCTTATCTCGGTTATGGCATCAGCCTGTTGTTCCTGGGTCAGCTCGTCATCAACGCTGCGGTGAATGTTGGTCTGTTGCCGACCAAGGGCCTTACGCTGCCATTCCTCAGCTACGGTGGTTCCAGTCTGATCATGAGCATAGCGATGGTAGCGGTGCTGCTGAGAATCGACATCGAACATCATCTGTATACAACCCAGCCGCGCACCGTGCAGCCGAATTCGCGGGAGGTGTCGAGATGAGCACGCTTTCGCCGCGAGTGCTGATCATGGCGGGCGGTACCGGCGGCCACGTGTTCCCGGCGCTGACAATCGCGCAGGAATTGCTGGCGCGCGGTTCGCAAGTGGAATGGCTGGGTACACGCGCCGGCATTGAAGCGCGCGTAGTGGCCAATGCAGCGATTCCATTGCATTTCATCAGCGTGGCCGGGCTGCGCGGCAAGAGTCTGCTGCGCAAACTGCTGGCGCCGTTCACGCTGGTATTGGCGGTGATCCAGGCAATGGTGCTGATCCGTCGCTTCAATCCGGCCTGTGTACTGGGGATGGGCGGTTATGTCACCGGTCCCGGTGGTGTGGCTGCCCGCTTGCTGGGAAAAACACTGTTGATTCATGAGCAGAACGCCGTGGCAGGCATGGCGAACGCCTGGCTGTTCCCGCTTGCCAAAGTGGCGATGGAAGGATTTGCCGGCGCTTTTGCCCGCAAGCTCGGTGCGCATGCAGATCGCAAGACTGTTGTGGTTGGCAACCCGGTCCGGGCCGATATTCTCGCAGTTCCTGCGCCGATCGAGAGACTGGCCGGGCGCGATGGCAAGCTGCGCTTGCTGGTGGTCGGCGGCAGCCTCGGCGCCGCCGTGTTCAACGGTTTGTTGCCTGCTGTGCTGGCGGGCATCGACGCAGCGCAGCGTCCGCTGGTGCGACATCAGTGTGGTCGCAATAAATTGGTGGATACCCTGGCTGCCTACGATACTGCCGGTCTGCAGGTAAACGACGCACTGCAGGTCAGCGAATTCATCGACAACATGGCCGCTGCCTATGCATGGGCCGATATCGTACTGTGCCGTGCTGGCGCCAGTACGCTGGCAGAGATCACGGCGATTGGCCTACCGGCCATTCTGGTGCCGTATCCACATGCAGCCGACGATCATCAGGTTGTCAATGCCGAACAACTCGCCCGTGCCGGCGCTGCAACGGTATTGCTGCAGCCCGCCTTGAGCGCCGACACGCTGCGCAGTGTGCTGGCGCAACTGGGTGCTGATCGCCAACTGTTGCAACAACATGCTCTTGCGGCCCGCAGCGCCGGTATCCGTGATGCCGGCAGCCGAGCGGCAAGCCTCTGCCTGGAGGCCTGCAATGGCTGAGACTGCCCTCAATCTCTCGCGCACCGGCAACATTCCCGAGATGCGCCGTATACGCAATATCCACTTCATCGGTATCGGCGGCGCCGGCATGTGCGGCATTGCAGAAGTGTTGTTGAACCAGGGTTACGCCATCTTCGGTTCTGATCTCAGTGAATCCGCTACCACCCGCCGTCTACGCGGGCTTGGCGCTACCGTGCACATCGGTCATCGCGACGACAATCTCGGCTCGGCCGACGTCGTTGTCGTATCGACTGCAATCGATCGCAGCAACCCGGAGATCCTGTCCGCGATCGAACGCCGCATTCCGATCATCCGCCGTGCCGAGATGCTGGCTGAGTTGATGCGCTATCGTCACGCGATCTGCGTGGCCGGCACCCACGGCAAGACCACTACCACCAGTCTCACCGCTTCGATACTGGCGCAGGGCGGACTTGATCCGACTTACGTGATTGGCGGATTGCTGACCAGCGCCGGCACCAACGCCAAGCTCGGCGCCAGCCGCTACCTGGTGGCAGAAGCCGATGAAAGCGATGCCTCGTTCCTGCACTTGCCACCGATGGTGGCGATCGTCACCAACATCGACGACGACCACATGCAGACCTACGACGGCGACTTCGAAAAGCTGAAGCAGGCATTTATCAGCTTCCTGCACAATCTGCCGTTCTACGGTCTGGCCGTACTGTGCATCGACGATCCGGTGATCCGCCAGATCCTGCCGCAGGTGTCGCGGCCGGTGCTGACCTATGGCTTCTCCGAACAAGCTGATTTCCGCATCAGCGATGTGGTGCAAAAGGAGCGCGTCACCCGTTTTGCGGTGCAGCGTCCAGGCCACAAGGAAAAACTGCCTATCACGATCAACATGCCGGGGCTGCACAACGTATTGAACGCCACCGCTGCCATTGCGGTTGCCACTGACGAAGGCATTGCCGACCAGGATATCCAGGCAGCCATCACCGGTTTCCAGGGTGTCGGGCGTCGCTTCGATGTGCAGCCGCCTCTGCGCTGCAAGCGTGGCAGTGTGATGCTGGTAGACGACTACGGCCATCATCCGACCGAAGTCGCCGCCAACATCAAGGCAATCCGCGACGGTTGGCCGACCAAAAGGCTGGTGATGATCTACCAGCCCCATCGGTACACCCGTACACATGATCTGTATGACGACTTCGTCGACGTACTGAGTGAAGTCGACCTGCTGCTGATGCTGGAAGTTTATGCCGCCGGTGAAAAGCCCATTCCCGGCGCCGACAGCAAGAGCCTGTGCCGCAGCATCCGCCAGCGCGGCAAGATTGATCCGCTGCTGGTGAAAAAGCCGGAAGAACTCAAACATATGCTCAACGAACTGCTGCAGGATGGCGACATTCTGGTGACGCAGGGCGCTGGCAGTGTCGGCAACCTGTGCAAGCAATTGGCGGCGGAGGGTCTTGGCAATGACTGATCTGTGGCCGGTCAACCGCTATGGACGCGTTGCCGTGGTAATGGGCGGCAAGTCGGCTGAGCGTGAAATTTCGCTGATCAGTGGTCGCGCAGTGCTCGAATCGCTGCTGCGCAGCGGCGTCGATGCGTACGGTATCAATGCTGATGACACCCTGCTGCAGCAGTTGATGACGGACAAGCCGACGCGGGTGTTCATCATGCTGCATGGGCGTGACGGCGAAGACGGCAAGTTGCAGGGTGCGCTTGAATGGCTTGGCATTCCGTACACCGGTAGTGGGGTACTTGCCTCTGCACTGGCGATGGACAAGATTCTCAGCAAACGCGTTTGGCTGCAGCTCGGTCTCAGCACGGCAGAATTCACCGAATTGAAAGTGGACACCGATTTCGCTGCCGCGCTCCAACAACTCGGCGCCTGCTTTGTGAAGCCGGTATGCGAAGGTTCCAGCATTGGCATCGGCAGTGCTGAAACCGCCGAGCAGCTGCGTGCTGCCTGGAAACGCGCCAGCGAATGCGACGCCCACGTGATGGCAGAGAGCTGGATCCGCGGCCGCGAGTTCACGGTGGCGATACTTGATGGCGAAGTATTGCCGGTGATCGAACTGCAAAGCAGCAACGCTTTTTACGACTTCGAAGCAAAATACGTGTCCAACGAAACCCGTTATCTGTGCCCGGCGCCACTCGCAATGGCCGAAACCCGTGAAATCCAGCAGTTGTCGCTCAATGCCTACCATGCCCTCGGCTGCAGCGGCTGGGGCCGCGTCGATGTGATGCGCGATGGCGACGGCCGCTTCTGGCTGCTTGAAGTGAATACCGTGCCCGGCATGACCAGTCATTCGTTGGTGCCGATGGCAGCGAAAGCCGTCGGTTACGATTTTGATGCCCTGGTACTGCGCATCCTGCACACCAGCTGCGGTGCGGCAGTTGGACCTGGAGGCATCTCGCATGGATAAGGTGCCACCCCTGCTGACTCGTCCGGTAACGCTGCGGCCACAGGCACCGCGCGCCATCGAACGGCTGGCGCCCGCAGAGCGTCCGTCGGCCAGCGCCGGTCGTGTGCTGGTGTTGCTGTTCAGTGTTGCCGTCATTGGCGCTGCCGGTTATGGCGTCCAGCTGGCAGTCGACAAGATCAATTCGCAGCAAGTCGAGCTGGTTCATATTGAAGGCAACCTTACCTTCGTCAGCGAAGAACAGATCAAGCAGACCGTGGGAGCGGAAGTCAGTACCAGTCTGATCGCCGTCGATCTCGGGCTGGTCAAGCAAAAACTTGAGGCCTTGCCGTGGATTCGCGAAGCCGAGATACACCGTGAGTGGCCGAATGCGATCAGTATCTTCGTGGAAGAAGAAATTGCCATCGCCCGCTGGGGTCAGGACCAGTTGTTGAATCAGCCGGGCCAGGTGTTCCGCCCCGATAGCATCGACGACCAGCTGCAGTTGCCGCTGCTGGCCGGCCCCGAGCACAGCGAAGCCAAAGTGATGAGGCAATATCAGGAATTCAACCAGTTGCTTTACCCACTCGGAGTGCGTATCCGCGATCTGACGTTGAACGACAACGGTTCCTACGAATTGACGCTCATCAATGGAGTGCTGGTGAAACTGGGGCGTGAAGATGTACTGGAGCGGCTACGGCGGCTGGTGGTGTTTCTGGAGTCGGAACACGGCAGCAATCTGCAGGATGTGGAATCAATCGATCTGCGTTACCGCAACGGACTCGCAGTACAACGGCGCCCCAATATCACCGGCGATAACCCCGGCACGAAAGCGGCTGCCCTTGTGGCCCGCTGAAGCAACCAACGATGAAGACAGTGCAGGTACAAGAGCATGGCTAACCAAAGTGGCAACAACATGATCGTTGGACTCGACATCGGCACATCGAAAGTGGTGGCCATCGTCGGCGAAGTGAATGCTGATGGCAGCCTCAGTATCATCGGTATCGGTCGTCATCGCTCGCGCGGTTTGAAGAAGGGTACGGTCGTCAACATCGAATCGACTGTGCAATCGATCCAGCGCGCTATTGAAGAAGCCGAACTGATGGCCGGCTGCCGTATTCACTCGGTCTATGCAGGCATTGCCGGTAGTCACATACGCAGCATGAACTCCCATGGCATTGTTGCCATCCGCGATCGCGAGGTCTATCCGGCCGATATAGAGCGGGTGATAGACGCAGCTCAGGCCGTAGCGATTCCGGCTGACCAGAAAATCCTCCACATCCTGCCGCAGGAATTCATCATTGATTCGCAAGAAGGGGTGAAGGAACCGCTTGGTATGTCGGGTGTGCGGCTCGAAGCCAAGGTGCATCTGGTCACCTGCGCCAACAATGCCTACCAGAACATCGAGAAGTGCATCCGCCGCTGCGGGCTTGAAGTCGACGAGATCATTCTCGAACAACTGGCGTCGAGCTATTCAGTGCTGACCGAGGACGAAAAAGAACTGGGTGTTTGCCTGATCGACATTGGCGGCGGCACCACCGACATCGCCATCTTCACCGAAGGCGCCATACGCCATACCGGTGTGATCCCGATTGCCGGCGACCAGGTGACCAACGACATCGCAATGGCGCTGCGCACGCCCACCGAATACGCCGAAGACCTCAAAATCAAATACGCCTGCGCACTGGCGCAGCTGGCAAGCCCCGACGACATGATCAATGTTCCTGGTGTCGGCGACCGTCCGTCACGCGAATTGTCGCGCCAGGCGCTGGCCGATGTGGTCGAACCGCGCTACGACGAACTCTTTCATTTGATCCAGGCCGAAATCCGTCATAGCGGTTACGCCGACGTACTGGCTGCAGGCCTCGTGTTCACCGGCGGCACCAGCAAGATGGAAGGTGTGGTTGAGTTGGCCGAAGAGATTTTCCACTTGCCGGTACGCATAGGCATGCCGACCGAAGTGCAGGGGCTCACCGACATCGTGCGCAACCCGACATACTCAACCGGCGTTGGTCTGCTGATGTACGGCATGAAGCACTTGCAACAACAGCAGAACCGTCAGCCCGAGCGTGAACCAGCGCTGCGCATTTTCGAGAAAGTGAGGAAGTTCTTCATCCGGGAAGACTGAGCTTTCAGCACCAAGTTTCCAACAGCAGTTCAGGCAGTAAAGAAAGTAAGGGATGTGCAGGCAGGGAATGCGACGTAACAAAGAAGCAGTGCAACAAAGTTATGCAACAAAAGTTGTGTTTTTCCTAACCATGCGGGGGCATGAACCATGAGTATTTTTGATATTGTCGATGACGTACCACAACACGCTGTGATCAAGGTGATCGGTGTTGGCGGCGGCGGCTGTAATGCCGTCAAACACATGATCTCGAGGTCAATCGAGGGCGTGGATTTCATCTGTGCCAACACTGATGCGCAGGCGTTGGACAAGCTGGCTTGCCGCACGATCCTGAAACTGGGGCCACATGTCATCCGAGGTCTCGGTGCCGGTGGTCGTCCAGAAGTCGGTCGTCAGGCCGCGATGGAAGACCGCGAGCGTATCCGTGAAGCGATCGACGGCGCCGACATGGTGTTCGTTACCGCCGGCATGGGCGGTGGTACCGGGACCGGTGCAGCACCGGTGTTTGCCGAGATCGCCCGCGAGATGGGCATCCTTTGTGTGGCTGTGGTTACCAAACCTTTCGGTTTCGAAGGCCGCAAGCGTGCTGCCCAAGCCGAGCAGGGTATCCGTGAACTGTCGGAGCATGTCGATTCGTTGATCACCATCCCGAACGAAAAGCTGATGAGCGTACTCGGCAGTGGTTCGTCGTTGCTGGATGCCTTCAGCAAGGCCAATGATGTGCTGCTCGGCGCCGTCAAAGGCATCTCCGACCTGATCACGCGTGAAGGTCTGATCAACGTCGACTTTGCCGACGTGCGTACTGTGATGTCGGAAATGGGCATGGCGATGATGGGTACCGGCCGTGCCAGCGGGGAGACCCGCGCGCAGGAAGCCGCCGAAGCCGCCATCAAGAGTCCGCTGCTGGAAGACGTCAACTTGCAGGGCGCTCGCGGCATTCTCGTCAACATCACCGCCAACGAAAGCCTGACACTGGGTGAGTACTCGCAGGTGGGTGACATTATTTCCGAGTTCGCCTCTGAACTGGCCACAGTGATCGTGGGTACCGTGATTGATTCGTCGATGGGTGAAGAGATCAGTGTCACCGTGGTAGCAACCGGCCTTGGCAGCGCTGTAGAGCAGGCGCAGCCGGTTCCGGCCCGTGTTGTTATCGACAATCCGTCGCGCCAGGCGCCTCGCCGGGATTTCTCGGGCTTGGATCGTCCGACTGCGCTGCGTCGGCAGTCGGCCACCCGCCCGGAAATGCCGCAGGCCCAAGCCTACGCCAAGGCAGTTGGTGCTGAAGCTGATATGGACTTCCTCGACATTCCGGCCTTTATCCGCAAACAGGCTGACTAGAAATGCAAGGCCGCCACTGCAGGGAACCGGTCAAAGCCCCCGACCGGCCCCCTGTGGTGGACAGAATTTTTCGCTATGGGGGGCAGTTAAGGGTTTGCTAAGATTCCGAGATTGGGCAGAGGTAAGATGAAAATCATGATCCGTCAACGTACCCTCAAAAACAGCATCAAGGCCACCGGCATCGGTTTGCACACCGGTGAAAAGGTGTACCTGACGCTGCGCCCGGCTCCTGTGGATACTGGCATAGTCTTCAGTCGTACCGATCTCAACCCTGCTGTCAGCATTCCTGCTCTGGCCGAGAACGTTGGTGAGACCACGCTGTCTTCGACGCTGGTCAAAGGTGATGTGCGTATTTCGACTGTCGAACATCTGATGTCGGCCATGTCCGGTCTTGGCATCGACAACGCCTATGTCGATGTCAGTGCCCCCGAAGTACCGATCATGGACGGCAGTGCCGGCCCTTTCGTGTTCCTGATCCAGTCGGCTGGTATCGAAGAGCAGAACGCTCCCAAGAAATACATGCGCATTACCAAGGAAATCAGCGTTTCCCAGGGTGACAAGGTGGTCAAGTTGAAGCCGTTCAACGGTTTCAAAGTGGGCTACACGCTGCTTTATGATCACCCGGTTCATCGCAAATACACCAAACAGGCCTGCATCGACTTCTCCAGCACCTCGTTCGTCAAGGAAGTCAGTCGCGCGCGTACCTTCGGTTTCATGCACGAATTCGAAGAGCTGCGGAACCGCAATCTGGCATTGGGTGCAAGCATGGACAACGCCGTGGCCATCGGTGATTACCGGGTGTTGAACGAAGACGGTCTGCGCTACGAGGACGAGTTCGTCAAGCACAAGATTCTCGATTCCATCGGCGACCTGTACCTGTTGGGCAAGACCCTGATTGGTGAATTCAGCGGCTACAAATCCGGTCATGCGCTCAATAACCTGTTGTTACGCAAGCTTATTTCCAGCAAGGACTGCTGGGAAATCGTTACCTTCGAAGAAGAAAACGACGCCCCCATTTCTTACCTGCGCCCGGTCTTTGCAGGCTAAAGAGTTTTTCTGCTATCTTCGGTCCATTGCCAGTGCCGGCCCATTGGTCGGCAATGCAGCAGGGTCCGTTTTCTGGTGTGTTGGTTTTCCGAAAATTTTCCGAAAAGCAGAACGATGAAAATAATTATTGTCGATGCCCGTCATGGAGCATCCAGGTCGATTACCGTCAAAGGCTGGCTGCGGCTTGGCCTGGGCCTGTGTCTGCTGGGCCTGCCAATGCTGATCGGTTACAGCGCCTATCTGATGGCCGAAGCCCGGGGTGTAAAAGTAGCGCGGGATGCTGCTACTGAAGCCTGGACTGAATCGATGCGTGAGCAGGAAGCTGATCTCACCAAGGTCAAAGAAGATACCGTCAGTCGTCTCGAAGCCCTCACTGTCCGGCTAGCCAACCTGCAAGCCCGTCTCGTACGCCTCGATGCGCTCGGCGAAAAACTCTCCGCTGTTGCCGGACTTGCTGATACTGACTTTGATTTCAGCCAGGAGCCCGCAGTGGGGGGTATTGAAGTTCTCGACGGCCAGCCTGCCGCACCTGACTTCATCGGCGAACTTGAAGCGCTCGAAAAGCGTATCGGTGAACGTCAGCAGCAGCTGGAAATGCTCAATTCGATGATGACCGAACGCCAAAGTATGGCCGAGTTCGACGTCTCCGGTCGCCCGGTCATTGGTGGCTATATCAGCTCCACTTACGGGCTTCGGCTGGATCCGTTTACAGGTAACCGTGCGTTCCACGAGGGTGTGGACTTCAATACCGGCCGTGTGGGCGAAGACGTGTTCGCGGTAGCGGCAGGCGTCGTGAACTACTCGGGCTGGAAAGACGGCTACGGTCGCATGGTGCAGATCGATCACGGCAATGGTTTCGAAACACTCTACGCCCATGACCAGAAACTGCTGGTGAAAGAAGGTGATGTTGTCAAGAAAGGCCAGGTCATTGCCCTCTCCGGCACTTCTGGCCGTTCAACCGGCCCGCATGTGCACTTCGAAGTGCACAAAAATGGTCGTGTAGTCGATCCGGCCTCGTACATCCAAAGCACGATCCGCTGAGCTTCTCTTCCCCATAGCGGGCCCTCCTGCAGCGGGCTGCCTTTTTTTTGCGTAATGAGTTGCGCAAATAGCCCCTCAGCGTTGGCTATTCCCGCTGGCAGTACCGACTCCTGTTCAATACCCTGTTTCCATTGCGGTAATTTCTATGTCCATTCTCAAATGGCTGTTTGGCAGCAAAAACGATCGTGAGCTCAAGAAAATCAGCAAGACAGTTGAGCAAATAGCTGCCTTTGAGCCTGCGCTGCAGCAACTGACCGACGACCAGCTGCGCGGCAAAACCACCGAATTCAGGGAGCGGTTGGCGAAGGGCGAAACGCTCGACAACCTGCTGACCGAAGCCTTCGCGGTCGTCCGTGAAGCTGGCGTCCGCACCATGCAGATGCGCCACTTCGATGTGCAGATGATCGGTGGCTCTGTGCTGCACTCGGGCAAGATCGCCGAGATGCGTACCGGTGAAGGCAAGACGCTGGTAGCGACATTGCCGGCTTACTTGAACGCATTGAGCGGCAAGGGCGTGCACCTGGTGACGGTGAACGATTACCTTGCACGCCGCGATGCCAACTGGATGCGGCCCTTGTACGAATTCCTCGGCCTGTCGGTCGGCGTTGTCGTGCCGGGCCAGGACCCCAATGAGAAACGTGCGGCCTATTTGGCTGACATCACCTACGGCACCAACAACGAATTCGGTTTCGATTACCTGCGCGACAACATGGCGTTCCGCTTGCAGGATCGTTTCCAGCGCGGGCTCAACTTTGCCGTGGTGGACGAAGTGGACTCCATCCTCATCGACGAAGCGCGGACACCGTTGATCATTTCCGGTGCCGTGCAAAATGCCTCCAAGCGTTATATCGAGATCAACGCTTTGGTACCGTTGTTGAAGAAAGGCGACAAACTGCCGGAGAAATCGCAGATCGAGCGCCAGGTGGAGGTGTACCAAGCGCCGGACTGTGACTTTTATGTGGATGAAAAGCAGCGTCAGGTAGAACTGACTGATCCGGGGCACGAGAAAGTCGAACAACTGATGGTCAGCCGCGGCCTGTTGCGGCCGAACGAATCGCTGTATGCCGCTACCAACCTGACACTGCTGCATCAATTGAATTCAGCGCTGCGGGCGCATTACCTGTTCCACCGTGACGTGGAATACATCGTGCAGGAAAACCAGATAGTACTGATCGACGAGCATACCGGGCGCACGATGCCGGGGCGCCGCTTGTCGGAAGGGCTGCACCAGGCGATCGAAGCCAAAGAAGCCGTGCCAATCCAGAACGAGAGCCAGACGCTGGCGTCCACCACCTTCCAGAACTATTTCAGGCTCTACAACAAGCTGGCCGGCATGACCGGTACCGCCGACACCGAAGCCTATGAGTTCCACCAGATCTACGGTCTCGACGTGGTGGTGATACCGACCAACCGGCCGATGGTACGCATCGACGACAACGATCTGGTATTCCTCAGCACACAGGAAAAATTCGAAGCGATCGTGCGCGACATCATCCAGTTCCGCGACAAGGGCGCACCGGTGCTGGTGGGTACGGCCAGTGTGGAAACCTCGGAAATCCTGTCGAAATTCCTCAACAAGGAAAAGATCAAACACAATGTACTGAACGCCAAGTTCCACGCGCAGGAAGCCGAAATCATCGCGGAAGCCGGCCGTCCAGGCATCGTGACGATCGCCACCAACATGGCAGGTCGCGGTACCGACATCGTGCTTGGCGGTCGCTGGCAGGCCGAAGTAGCTGCCTTGCCGGAAGCGCAGCGCACTGAACAGAATGTGGCTGCGATCAAGGAAGCGTGGAAGCAGCGGCAGGAGCAGGTGCTGGCCTCCGGCGGTCTGCACATCATCGGTACCGAGCGCCATGAATCCCGCCGCATCGACAACCAGCTACGCGGCCGTGCCGGTCGCCAGGGCGATCCGGGCTATTCACGCTTCTATCTTTCGCTCGACGACAACCTGATGCGCCTGTTTGCCTCTGAGAAAGTGGCCAACATGATGCGCAGTCTCGGCATGGAGAAGGGTGAAGCAATCGAGCATCGCATTGTCACCAACTCGATCGAGAAGGCGCAGCGCAAGGTTGAGAATCGTAACTTCGACATTCGCAAGCAGTTGCTCGAATACGACGACGTTTCCAACGAACAACGCAAGATCGTGTACCAGCGTCGCAACGAACTGATGGAAATCGACGACATCTCCGACGTGGTGAAGTCGATGCGCGAAACTGTCGTGCTCAATTGCATTGACACTTTCCTGCCGCCGGGATCGCTCGACGACCAGTGGGACGTGCCCGGTCTTGAACTGGCGCTGCATGCTGATTTTGGCGTCAAACTGCCGGTGCACCAGTGGCTTGCCGACGACAAGCAATTGTCGGAAGAAGTGTTGCGCAAACGCATTCTTGGCGCAGTTGAAGTGGACTACGACGCCAAGTGCGCCGACATCGGCCCCAACATGCGGGTGTTCGAGAAGCAGATCACGCTGCAGATTCTCGATACGCTGTGGAAAGAGCATCTCGGTCAGATGGACAGCCTGCGCCAGGGCATTGGTCTGCGCGGTTACGGTGGCAAGAACCCGAAACAGGAGTACAAGCGCGAGTCGTTCAACCTGTTCGAGAGTTTCCTGAAAGACATCCAGGTCGAAGTCATCAAGTTCCTCAGCCTCGTGCGGATCAAAAAAGAGGAAGAGGTCGATTCGATCGAGAAGCAACGGCAGGCAGAGGCGGCCAAAGTGGTCAGCCAGTCGATCCACCAGAATCCGGAAGCAGCGGCACTCGCTGCCGATCCGGAGCAGGCAGCGCCGCCTCCGCCGGCAGCACAAAAAGCCCCGGTAATGCGCAGCACGCCAAAAGTAGGGCGCAACGATCCGTGTCCGTGCGGCTCGGGCCAGAAGTACAAGGCCTGCCACGGCAAGTTGGAGGTATAACCCGCCTTCGCCCTCTGTGGGCTATGGCGGGCAAGCCCGGGGTGGATGGACTAAGGCACAGCAGACGGGAAAACGATAATGGCGGTAGGTGGTGGTGAGTTGGAGGTGTTGCATCCGGTTGGTGGCGTGCGGATGGCGGCGGTGTCGGCGGGAATCAAGAAACCTGGCCGGCTTGACGTTGTCTTGTTCGAACTCGCCAGCGGCAGCGTAACAGGTGGTGTCTTCACCACTAATGCGTTCTGCGCAGCTCCCGTGGTGTTGTGCAAGCAACATCTGGCGCAAACCCCACCGCGCTATTTCCTGATCAATACCGGCAATGCCAATGCCGGCACCGGCATGCCAGGCATGCAGGCAGCACAGAGCTGCTGTGAAGCATTGGCGCAAGCCGCCGGTGTCAGCAGTGAGTCGGTATTGCCGTTTTCCACTGGAGTTATCGGTGAGTTGCTGCCTGCTGCCAAGATCAATGCGGTAGTAGGAGCTGCCTTGGCAGAACTCACCGGCAACGAATGGCACAAGGTAGCGCGCGGCATCATGACTACTGACACGCGCCCCAAGGCAGCATCGACACAACTGCAACTCGGCGGCAGTACCATCACCATCACCGGCATCGCCAAGGGAGCCGGCATGATCAAGCCGAACATGGCGACGATGCTCGGCTATGTCTTCACCGATCTCGCGATGGATGCTGCAACAGTACAAGCGCTGGCGAAGCAGTCAGCCGACAAGTCGTTCAACCGTATCACTGTCGATGGAGATACCTCGACCAATGATTGCTGCATGCTGGTGGCCACTGGCCACAGCGGCGTGCAGTTCGCTGCACTTGCTGCAGCCGAACAACAACAATTCATCGCTGCGCTGCAGGCTGTGTTCATTGATCTCGCCACTGCGATCATCCGCGATGGCGAAGGCGCGACCAAGTTCGTCACAATAAATGTCCAAGGCGGTGCATCCACTCAGGAGTGTTTGCAGGTGGGTTATGCCATCGGTGAATCGCCGCTGGTAAAGACCGCACTTTTTGCATCGGATCCGAACTGGGGCCGCATACTGGCGGCCGTCGGGCGGGCAGGTCTGCAGAACCTGCAACTCGACAACATCGAAATCCGTCTTGACGACGTTTGCATCGTCAGCAACGGTGCGAGGGCGCCGGGTTACACCGAAGCTGCAGGTCAGGCGGTGTTATCCAAAGCAGAGTTCTCGATCAACGTCAGTCTTGGTCGCGGCAACTGCAACGAAACGCTGTGGACCTGCGACTTCTCGCATGACTACGTCACCATCAATGCCGAGTACCGCACTTGAGCCGAAAGGTCCACGTTGCCGCTGGTGTCATTCTAAACAACAGCAATGAAGTGTTGCTGGCACTGCGTCCGCAGCATAAACACCAGGGCGGCTTGTGGGAATTCCCGGGCGGCAAGGTGGAGCCGGGTGAACCAGTGCAAACAGCGCTGGCGCGTGAACTGCTCGAAGAGCTCAATCTTGTAGTCGAGCACGCTGAACCTTTGCTGGTCACTGAACACGACTACGGCGACAAGCAGGTAATGCTTGATGTGTGGACAGTACGGCATTTCAGCGGCATCCCGGAAGGCCGCGAAGGCCAGCAGTTGCGCTGGGTGAAACTCACCGACCTGTCGGATTACCAATTCCCGCGAGCCAATGTCATCATCGTGGAAACCCTGCTGAAGCCGAAACAACAATAATCAGCAAAGGAGTTGTTGTATGTGGCCACTCATCAAGGATCTGCTGCGACGCTGGATATTGCCGCTGCCTGGCATCAAGCCCCTCTACGGCGCCTGGAGTTACAAGCGCCGGCTCGAGCGTGAAAAACGTATCTATGATGGCTGCATGAACGTGCACGAACTGCCAGCCATCTTCCACTATTGGTCCAACACGCATCTGGCACCGAAGAAGTTCCACCGTTTCGGCATTACTGATCCCGAACAGTTCTATCAGCTCTATATCGAAAAATTCCATCAGCAACATCCGCAGGCAACGATGCAGCTACTCAGCATCGGCAGTGGCAATTGCGATCTGGAAGCGCGACTCGCACGCAAACTGGTTGATAACGGCATTACGGCATTCACGCTTGAATGTCTCGATCTCAACGACACCATGCTGGCGCGCGGACGTGAACATGCGCAGAGCCTCGGCGTGGCCGACCACATCCTTAGCACCAGCGCCGACTTCAATCACTGGCAGCCGACGGTGACGTATGACGTCATCATCGCCAACCAGTGCCTGCACCACGTGCAGGACCTTGAACAGCTGTTTGCCTTGATCAAGGGCTGTCTGAATCCGGCCGGCTATTTCCTTACCTCAGACATGATTGGCCGCAACGGCCATCTGCGCTGGCCCGAGGCGCTGAAGCTGGTGCAGGAATTCTGGCAGGAACTACCCGACAGTTATCGTTATAACCGGATGCTCAGACGCAAGGAAAAGAAGTACATCAACCACGATTGCTCTACGCACAGCTTTGAAGGCATCCGCGCGCAAGACATTCTTCCGCTGTTGATCGAACACTTTCATTTCGAATTGTTCGTGCCGTTTTCCAACATCGTGATGGTGTTCATCGACAGACCGTTCGGCCACAACTTCAACGCAGAAGCTGCGTGGGACCGCGACTTCATTGATCGTGTTGAGGCGAGGGATGAAGCAGGAATCCTGAGTGGTGAGTTGAGCCCCACCCAGATGATGGCGGTGCTGCGCACGGTACCGGTCGAGACCCAATTGCTGGATCCCCGACTGACACCGGCCGCCTGTGTCAGACGGCCGGCATAACGTTTACAGTATCGGCAGTACTTATTGCGCCATCAGCGCCGCGCGGCGCGACAGGATGTATTGCTTGATCGAGTCGGCTTCCTGCTCGCTGAGATACTCTCCCAGATTCGGCATGCCAAGGCCGCTATAGGCGCCCTCACGTACGATGTTCTGGAAGATGTTGTAGGTAGCAGGCGCCGCGTAGCGCAGGTCTGCCAACGAACCACCGCTCGCTGCATTGCGGCCATGGCACATAGCGCAGCGCTCCGCGAAAATGTCGCTGCCCTGCTGCAGCACGGCAGGGTCGTCGTTGAATTCCACTTTAGTGAGCTCAGGATAAGGTTGGCCTTTGACCGGCACGATGTTCTTGTCGCCACCAATCACGAAGGTCCACAGCCGGCCTTCCGGTTTGTATTCCCCGGCAGGGTTGACCCCGAACAGCGCAGTAGCCCCACCCCAGCCGGCGAGTACTGACACATATTGTTTGCCATCGAGTGCGTAGGTGATCGGCGGCGCCATCACGGCGACGCCAAGATCGACATCCCACAACTTTTGGCCGTCGTCGGCAGCATAGGCCAGCAGATGACCATCTGAAGTGCCCTGGAAGACCAGGTTGCCGGCAGTAGCCAGCGTGCCGCCATTGACCGAGTTCGGATAGTCGATCTGCCAGCGCGGCTTCATTTCGAGTGGATCCCAGGCCAGCAGTGCACCCGGCGTCGGATTCACCGGGCCGACTCCTTCCACATATTCTTCCTGCGGGCGCTGTGGCAGCGCTGCGCTGTTGCCGAGTACAACGCCGGTATTCCATTTGCCGGGCTGGTATTCAAACTCCGGCTCTTTCACGTAGTTGAAGCGGCTGCCCTGTTGGGTCGGCAAGTAGACCAGCCCGGTCAACGGGCTGTATGACATCGGGTGCCAATTGTGGGCGCCACCCGGGCCGGGCATCACGGTTGATACGAAATCCTTGTAGCGGGCATGCACCGTCTCGATCGGCCGGCCGGTTTCCTTGCTGATGCCGGTGGCCCAGGTCACGTTGGCGTAAGGCTCGGCCGACAACAGTTCGCCGGTAATACGATCAAGCACGTAGAAGAAGCCGTTCTTCGGCGCCTGCATGATGACCTTGCGCTCCTTGCCGTCGATCACCAGCTCGGCCTGCATCAAACCTTGCACGGCTGTGAAGTCCCAGTCGTCGCCCGGGGTAGTCTGGTAATACCAGGCTACGCGGCCGGTATCGACGTGCAATGCAACTATCGACGACAAGAACAGGTTGTCGCCCTTGCCCGCGCTGCGCAGCTCGCGGCTCCACGGCGAACCGTTGCCGGTTCCCACGTAGACGAGTTTCGCTTCCGGGTCGTAGATGATGGAATCCCACGAGGTGCCGCCTCCGCCAACCTCCCACCACTTGCCGAACCAGGTGGTGGCGGCGAACTCCATGTCCGGGTTCTCGAAGCCGTCAGCCGGGTTACCGGGGACCACCCAGAAGCGCCAGGCTTCGGCGCCGGTTTCGGCGTCATAGGCTGTCACATAACCGCGTGCGCCCAGCTCGGAACCGCCGTTGCCGATCAGCACCTTGCCATCGGCAATGCGCGGTGCACCAGTGATGGTATAGGGGCGACTCTGGTCTACTGTCACCACACTCCACAGCTCTTTGCCGGTCTTTGCATCCAGCGCGATCAATCGACCATCGATGGCACCGACATAAATCTTGCCTTCGTAGATTGCCACACCACGGTTGACCACATCGCAGCAGGCTTTCCAGCCAATGCTCTTGTCGACCTGAGGATCGTAGTCCCACAGCTTTTCACCGGTGCGGGCATCCAGTGCGAACACGCTGCTCCACGGCCGGGAGGCATAGATGACTCCATCATGCACCAGTGGGGTGGCTTCAAGTCCGCGGAAGGAGTCGGTGTCGAAGGTCCACGCCACCCCAAGCTCGGCTACGTTGCTGTCGTTGACCTGGTCCAGCGTGCTGAAACGGGTTTCGGCGTAATCATGGCCATAGGTGAGCCAATCGGAATTTTGCGCGGCATTTGCGAGCGCGGCGCTGTCCTGGGCGTAGAGTGGAAAACAGGGCAGGGCACTGGCGAGCAGAACGCCAAGCGCAAGCACGGACCTTGTGCGCGTGAACATGGGGAGAACCTCCGGTTATAAAGTGGTATAGCCGCCAATGGCTTGGCATGGGCGCAGTGATTGTGCGCATGGCGTCGGCTTTTGCAAGTATGGTTGCGCTATCGGTTTGTTGATTTTTCTGCACAAATCCTCAAGAAGAGAAGTCAAATATCCATGGGCCGTGATGTGCGATGCAGCTCGCTTGGTTTATGCTTCCGGCAAGCCCTGAAGTGAGAACCCAATCGTATGATCAAGCAGATAAGAGTGATTTCCCTCTCCATGTTCGCCACAGCTCTGTTGTCGCCCGCTTTGAACGCGCAACAGGATGCGGCCGTGCTGGACCAGGTCAGGCAGTGCGCCCAGATAGCGGATTCTGCCGCGCGCTATACCTGCTACGACCGCGCAACCTCTGCTGCCGGTATGCGCCCAGGCAGCAATGCAACCCAAAGCACCAGCCCGGGAGGCAACGTAACCCAGTCTCGCATTCCCGCCACCAGGCCTGCCCCTCCGCCCGCCCCTGCCCCGGAGACAGCTACCGCGGTACAACCTTCGCCACAGGGTGCGCCTTTCGATCCTCCGGCTGTCGCTGCCAGCAAACAGGAGAGAGCCGATGCCACAGCGAACAACTATCGGGACAAGATCACCGAACTGAAGGAACGCGAGCCAAACCGATATTTGATAACCCTGGCCAGCGGTCAACAGTGGCTGCAGGTAGAGAGCAAGCGCTACCGGATGCGCACTGGCCAGGATGTTCGTATATACCCTGGATTGTTCAGCGGCTCTTGGCGTATGTCCGCCGATGGAATCAACGGCTTTATACAGGTCGAACGCATCAAGTAACGCATGCGCTCCATCCGCATCAAATTCGAGCTCGCCTGCTGTCACTGCGTTGACTACGAGCAGGAATGTCCTAGTGAGCTGGTAGGGATTGCAGGGCAGCCATTGATGCAGGTCAGTTCGTCAACATTGTGCATAAATTACGGGTTGACGATGATGTCATATAGTAGCTAGGCTGTTTCAACTGCCGGGCTGTGACGATTTGTCGGAGTCTGGTCAGTTCACTCAAACAAGAAAGTCAATCTCACACACAAAAAACAAGGGGGCTCTAATGTCCACAAACCCGTTTTTGATTAGGCGTACTTTGCTGTCGCTGTCCGTAGCGACAGCGCTGAGTTCGATGGTTATGGGTGCCATGGCACCTGCAGCCATGGCAGCAGAGGCCGAAGCACTTGAAGAAGTAGTCGTAACCGGTTCGCGTATTGTTCGCCGCGACTTTGAATCCAACAGCCCGATCATCACGGTTGATGCCGCTGATTTCGAACAGCAGGCGGGCATGAACGTTGAATCGTTCCTCAACCAATTGCCGACTTACAACCCGGCTGCCTCACCGGTAACCACCCAAGGTGACGTACAGATCACGCCTGTAAACTCCGTTGGTATTGCCTCCATCTCGTTGCGCGGCTTCGGCCCCAACCGCAGCCTGGTACTGGTCAACGGCAAACGCCCCACCCCGATCAATGCACTGATGGTAACTGACGTCAACGGCGTGCCGTCGGCGTTGGTACAACGTGTGGAAACCATTACCGGTGGCGCCTCGGCCGTATACGGTGCCGATGCTATTGGCGGTGTCACCAACTTCATCCTGCGCAACAACTTCGAAGGTTTTGAGGTGGATGGCCAATACGGTTCCACTGAAGCCGGCGACGGTGATGAGTACCGCGTTTCCATGGTGATGGGTGCCAACCTCGCCGATGGCAAAGGCAACGTCGTCTTGGGCATGGAACACTACAATCGTGAAGCCGGGCTGCAGCGCACTCGCGATATCTACAAGGACTTCTGGGCTAATCCCTATACCGGGGGCACCTTTGGCCTGCAAGGTATCAACGGTTATTCCTGCGCTTCCGGCACCACGGCACAGAACGACCAGACCTGTCCCGCGGCTGCCGCTGTCAGGGCACTGTACCCCGTTGGTACCAGCCCGTTCTCCGCTACCCAGAACATTCGTCCCAACGGTTCAACCAACGTTGGTTTGAACTTCAACCCCGATGGCACTGTTTTCACCAACGTTTCGCCCGGTGGTCTGACCAGGTTCCGCACTCCCCTCGACGGCGCGGAGTGGGCAAAAACCCTGACTCTCAGCCCGCAGGACATCAATGGTCGTACCATCTCGGAAGGCGTGAAGTGGAACAACCAGGAAGCCTTTGCCAGTGCGCCGCAGGAACGTTATTCGTTCTTCACTAGCGGCACCTTTGAAATCTCGGACACAGTGGAGGCCTTCGCCCGTGCCACTTATGCCGAGAGCAAGACCAATACCCTGCTGTTCGGTACCAGCGTTGTCAGTGGCTGGGAATTCAACGTTCCTTACAATCCAACCACCGACAGCCCGGTCAATCCGGCCTTGGACTACAAGAATGAGGCTACGGTTCGCTCCATTCTGGCCAACCCCTCTGCCTTCAGTAACCCCGGTTACATCCCAACCGGCGCCAGGGGTGCCAACTTCCCGGTGCCGCTTGAATTGGCCGTGCTGCTGAACTCAAGGGCAACGCAAAATGCACGCTGGCAGCCATCGTGGAACCCCGAGGGCAGTCTGCCGGCGCGCCAGACCACCAACATCAACAACAACTGGCAGATCGAAACCGGCTTGAATATTGAGCTGCCGTTCCGTGACTGGACTGCCGAGCTGTACTACTCGCATGGTGAATCGAGCACGTACAACAACGCCGACGGCAACCTGTCGCTGACCCGCGTCCGCACCCTGCTGAACTACCCCGACTACGGCCGCAACGCTGCCGGCACCGGTAACGAGTTCTATACGGTTGGCACCAACATCGGCAATGCGCAGATCGTACCAGCGGTCCGTCCGCAATTCGGCGTGGGTGACTTCAAGTGTACTTCCGGCTTCTATGACACCTTGTTCAAGGGCGACCAGCCAATGTCCGCTGACTGCTTCAAGGCGATCAACGCCACGCTGCAGACGCGGGCGTCGAACCAGCAGGACATCATCGAGATCAACCTGCAGGGTTCGGTGATGGAACTGCCGGCCGGTGAACTGCGCGTGGCTGGTGGTTACCAGATGCGCGACAACGCTGCCCAGTTCGTGCCCGACATCCTGCAATCGCAGGATTCCTTCACGGATCAGGTGATCGGCGTTTACCCCACCGGTTATCTCGATGCCAGCACCAAGGTCGACGACTATTATGTTGAAGCCCTGGTTCCGGTAATCAATGATCTGCCAGGCATCAAAATGCTGGAGCTTGAGCTGGGTGCCCGTTACTCCGATTACCGCGAGACCGAAGCACAGACCACCTGGAAGGCCCTGGTTAACTGGGAAATCAACGACTGGGCGCGTCTGCGTGGTGGTTTCAACCGCGCCACCCGTGCTCCCAATCTGGGTGAACTGTTCCTGAATCAACAGGAAATCTTCACCGGTGGTGGTGTGTTCAGCGATCCGTGTGGCATTCGTTCCAATTCGCCCTACGGTGGTGGCGGTACGACACTTGCTACTGACCCGATCAAAACCACACCAACCGAGGTGGCTCCGTTTATAGCCGCTGGCCAAACCCAGGCTGGAGCCAACAGCGCGATTCTGATCTGCCAGGCCCTGATGGGTCCAGGTGCAACCCAGAACTTCTACAACGCCGGCAATGACGTGGTACAGCCTGGCGGTGGTGGTGGATTTGCGTGGGTGCTGCAGGAAGGCAACCGTAATCTGCAGTCGGAAACAGCAGACAGCTGGACTTTCGGTGGTGTGTTGCGTTCACCTATCGATAATGCCTGGTTGTCCGGTCTCAGCCTCACCATGGACTGGTACAAGGTAGAGATCGAAGACGCCATCCTGCAGTACTCGCTGGATTTCGCCCAGTTCCGTTGTTTTGGTCAGACAGTCGTCACCAATGCGACAGAGGCTGCAGCACAGGCGGCTACCCCCGGTTGCCAGCTGATGCCGCGTGACCGCAACAATGGCGCCGCCCTCAGCACCAAGGTGTCCTATGACAACCAGGCCACCGTTGCGACTTCCGGCTTTGATATTGGCGCCAACTGGTTTGGCAACTTTGCCGAACTCGGGCTTGATATTCCCGGTGGCCTGGGCTTGAGCGTGAATGCGACAGTGTTGGATTACTTCCGTACCAAACAGTCCCCCGGTGTATTCGATCCGGAAATTGAATGGGCCGGTTCGCTTGGTCCGCAACTGACGTCACTCAATGCGGGTGCCTATGACTTCCGTCTGTTCGGTAACATCAGCTACATCCGCGACAACTGGAGCGTGACTCTGCGGTGGCGTCATCTGCCGCAGGTTGACTCGGCCGGTATGGCTACTACCAGGGCAAGCATGAGGAACAACGTTGCAGTAGCAGCCGGTGCTCCCGGGATTATCCTGAACTATAGCCCGATCACTGAAACGGGAATCGAGGCGTACGACATCTTCGACTTGGCGGCCAACTGGACCATCAACGACAAGCTCAGCTTGCGTGCCGGTGTCACCAACCTGCTGGACGTTGCACCGGAGACTTCCTATAACCCGGGTCGTCCGCTCGACAAACCGCTCAACTCGTACTGTCAAGGCATGCCGACTGGTTGTCTGACGCCATTCAGCTTCGCGCTGCCGAGCGTTGGTGGCTTCAACGGTGGTTACTATGACACCTTGGGCCGTCGCATGTTCATCGGCTTGAAAGCCTCGTTCTAAGCCGCAATAACGTCCCCACAAGGGACGGCAAAGCAATACAAGAAACGGCGGACCCTTGGGTTCGCCGTTTTTTTTTACACGCCCGATAGCGCACATGCCTTGTATGTTGATGGACCACTTTCCCGCTTTGGTTCTAGTATTGGGTGCGGTCCATTTTTGTAACAGGCAAAACCAGGAAGGGGGGTCACCATGTTCGTCAAAAAAACAATAATTTCCGTTGTGGTTGCATTAACGCTGACATCGCTCAGCACGATTGTTGCTGCGCAGGAAGCAGCGCCGGCGCCGGTATTCGTCAAGCCGGTACCGCTGATGCAGGAAGGCCGGGCATTTCCCGGCACCGGCAATGAAGGCGTGATTACGGCGCGTTATACCGTCAAGGCCGATGGCACTACTGCCGATGTCGAGATCCTCGGCGGCTTCACCAATCCGTTTTATGAAGACATTATCCGCAAGAACATCGCCGCCTGGACGTTTACTCCCGGTACTGTCAACGGTGAGGCACGCGACTTCTTCAACCAGGAATACACCTTCAAAGTAAAGGTATCGGACACGCTGGCAATCTCGCCGGCGGTACAGGCCGCTCTCGAACCAATCCGCCAAAGCATCGCGGACAAGGATTTCGCTGCGGCGCGTGACACCATCAACGACATGCTCGCGAAGGAAGTGCACAGCGTGCTCGATTTTGCACTGATGAACGAGATGATGGTGACGGCGCAAATGGGCTTGGGTGATCCTTTCGCGGCGCTGGAAGCCAGCAAACTTGCCACCCTCAGCTCTCCCGGTCTGGCTGGCGGTACTGAGTACAATCTCACTCCTGAGCTGCTTGATGGCGCGTTGAAGCAGCAGGTAGCGCTGGCCGCCACTGTACGTCAGCAAGGGGAAGTATTGAGCGCATGGCAGCAGCTCGATGCCATCTCGGATGCCCCTGCCGATGCCAAACTGGATGAATGGATAGCCACCGCGCGCCAGCAGCTGGAGTCACCCGATCCGCTGCTGCAGCTCGGCAAGATCGTAGCCAATGGGCATTGGGAGCACGTGCCGTCGCGTCGCATCTTTACGGTAGCGGATGTGCGCGAGGGTTCGCTCAACAAGGTTGTTGCCCACTGCGCACGTCGCACGCTGGAACTGGAATATCAGGAAGGTGTCGACTGGACGCTGCCACCGACCTTCGGAGACTGCAAACTCGACTTCCAGGGCAGCAACGGAACCTTGTTCACTGTCTACGAATTTGCGCAGTAGTTGTCATCGACGCCCCTTTGACCGTTTGCCCTGAATGACCAGTTTGGAGTTGACGCCCAAGCAGCAGGCTGATGTCGATCTGCTGAGCCAGTCTGGCATGGCTGGGCTGTTCTTCACGATAGGCGCGGTAGCGTTGAGCGCAGTCGAGCCACTGATCTGGCAAAGCCCGTGGGTGGCAGCGATGTTCCTGTCGCTGCTCGCCCTGATGATGGGAATACGGCTGTACATCTACTTTACGCTGTCGGCACTGATCGGCTTCGTGCTGCCGAAGATCTACTACCTCTGCCTGCTTGGCAACGCGGCGGTATGGGGTGTGTACGCTACCTGGACCGTCAGCCTGCCAATGGAACCCAATGCCAGCTGACAGCGCGATCACGATCACGCTGTCAGCTGGCGCCGCTTGCCCTCTATCTGCTGTTGCATCCGCACGAGCCGCAGTTGTTTACCCTCGGCTTCCTGATGATCATCTTGCTGGTCTATCTCTATTCGCTGTCGAACAAGCAGAACCAGTCGTACTGGAAGATGATCGGCAGCACCGAGAAGCTGCGCAAACAGACGCAGGAGCTGGTCGAAGCCCGCAATGAAGCCGTCAAGGCCAACAATGCGCGCGACTGGCGCATTCGACAGTGAACGTACTGGAGCCGCTGCTGCGACCCAGCGGCAACCGCATTGATTTCGTTGATGGTCTCGACGGCAATAATTGGGTAAAGGTTGATCGCCTGCGTTTGCAGTAGTTGCCCACGAACCTGTTGTCGAACGCCAACAAATTCACCGAGAAAGGCCGCATTGAAGTGCGCATGTTGTATCTGCCGGGAGCACGGGCTGAGCAGGATCTGCTGCGCTGTGAAGTGCATGACGACGGTGTGGCGATGTCACCCATGCAGCAGAAACAATTGTTCGATGAGTACTACCAGGTCAGCAAGCGCGACCCCAATTCGCGCGGAGCCGGGTTGGGCCTGGCGATTTGCAGTCGCTCGATCAAGCTGCTGGGCGGCAGATTCGGGGTAAAGAGCGACAAATCACATGGCTCCTGCTTCTGGCTGGAGATTCCGTTCGTACGGGGCAAGGGCGTGGAAGCGCCGGCGTTCGTGCATGACCAGATCAGCGAGACGCGGCCGTTTTCAATACTGGTGGTCGAAGACAACCCGATGAACCAGAAGGTCATCACCGCTTTTCTCAATAAACTGCAAATTGATTACGTGGTGGCAGAGACGGGCCAGCAGGCGCTTGACCAGTAAGAGAAATGCCGCCCAACCCACATCCTGCTTGATGTCGGCCTGCCGGATTTCAGCGGGATTGAGGTGTCGCAGCGTATCCGCCAATACGAGCAGGAGCGCAACTGGCCCAACACCGTTATCGTGGCGGTGACGGCATATGGCGCCAACCAGTTCAGCCAACAATGCTTCGATGCAGGCATGAATGACCACTTGACGAAGCCGGTCACGCTGCGTTCACTGCAGAACATGCTCGACAAGTGGGGGCACTGAATACCGCATTCATCTTGCGGCTACGCTCGAGCACTAGTCTTCTGACCCTTCACTCACATCCGGCGGCGTATCTGCCGCAATAGCGTGGCGCTCAGCTGCCCATTCACCAAAATCGATCAACTGGCACTTGCGGCTGCAGAAAGGGCGAAATTGTTCGCTCTCTGTCCATGCCACGCGCTTGCGACAGGTGGGGCAATTGACGTGGCGCAGCTGACTGTTGTCAGAGAGCGGTGATGGCGTGTTGTCTTTCATCGGCAAGCTTCTGGTAAAGGGTGGAATATTCCTGCACCTGCCGGCGCAGGCTGGCGGTATCGCCATTATTGCTGATGACGTCATCAGCGCGAGCGAGTCGCTCACTGCGCGGCAACTGGACCTGCATGATGCGGCGCACCTCGTCTTCGCTGGCATGATCGCGCTTGCTTGTGCGCGCTACTTGTATCGCTTCATCGGCATCAATCACCAGCACGCGATCGACAAAATCGTAGGCACGGTTTTCCAGCAACAGCGGTGCAGCGAGTATCAGCCATGCACTGCGCGAACGCTGGATCTGTTCAAGCATGGCACTGCGAATCAACGGATGCAGCAGGGCTTCAACCTGCTGGCGCACGGCGGCATCGCTGAAAATCCGGCTGCGCAACCAGGCGCGATCGAGACTGCCATCAGGGGTAACTACAGCATCCCCGAACTGTTCGCGTAATTGCTGTAGTGCAGGTGAACCTGGCGCCACCACCAGACGACTGACGTGATCGGCATCCACAATCTCGACACCGAGTTCGGCAAACAGCGCACAAGCGGTGCTCTTGCCGCTGCCGATGCCGCCTGTCAGTCCGACGATGTAGGGCCGCAGCAGTGACACCGGCTATTGCCACAGGGCGAACAGTTGGCCCGACAGCGCATCGCCCCACAACAGAACGATAAAACCCGCGCTGGCCAGATAAGGGCCGAAGGGCATCGGCAATTCCTTGTCGCGACCTTTCAGCACAATCAACGACAGACCGACTATAGAGCCCACTATCGACGACAACAGAAGGATTTCCGGAATTGCCTGCCAGCCCAGCCAGGCGCCGAGTGCGCCTAGCAGTTTGAAATCGCCGTAACCCATGCCCTCCTTGCCGGTCAGCAATTTGAAAGACCAGTACACGCTCCATAACACCAGATAGCCGCCAGCGGCACCGAGTACGGCATCGCGCAATGGTGCCAGACCGCCTGCTGCATTGACGAGCAGGCCAAGCCACAACAGCGGTATTGTCAGATCATCCGGCAGTAACTGGTGATCAACATCAATCATCGTCAATGCAATCAGGGTCCAGGTGAACACCAGCAGGGCGAGAGTCAGCCACGAATAGCCGTAGTGGGAGACCACCACAACGCTGAGCACGCCTGTTATGGCTTCAACACCCGGATACCTCCACGAAATCGGCGCTTTACAGTGCCTGCATTTGCCGCGCTGCCACAAATAGCTGAGTAGCGGGATGTTCTCAGTGGCGCCGATGCGATGCTTGCAGTGCGGACAATGCGAGGGGGGAGTGGCCAGATTGAAAACAGCAGGGCTTGCCGGCTGTTGCTCCGGCGCCGGCAGTTCGAGAAATTCATGGCACTGGGCGCGCCAGTCGCGCTCCATCATCAGTGGCAGGCGGTAAATAACCACATTGAGGAAACTGCCGACCACCAACCCGATGAGTCCGGCATAGACGAGCAACAACACGACATGGCTGGCAAAAAATTCGGCAAAGGTCATAGCGAGGTTGTCCTGCTTACACCACAGCGCCGATCTGGAAAATGGGCATATACATGGCAATCATGAGCCCGCCTACAAGCACGCCGAGGACGGCCATGATCAGTGGTTCCATCATCGCAGTCAGACCATCAACCGCGTTGTCGACTTCAGCCTCGTAGAAGGTGGCACACTTATCGAGCATTGCATCCAGCGCGCCGGACTCCTCCCCGATCGATACCATCTGCAGAATCATGATCGGAAACAATTGGGCGGCACGCAGCGAATAGGTCAGCTGTTGGCCTGTGGTGACGTCGTCACGGACTTTCATCAAGGCATTGCGGTACACAACGTTGCCAGTGGCGCCTGCGCACGACGCCAGTGCATCCGGCAGCGGCACACCTGCTGCGAAGGTGGTGGCCAGCGTACGGGTAAAGCGGGCCAATGATGATTTCTCCAGGATCTTGCCGATGACAGGCAGCTTGAGTGAGAACCTTTCAACCCCCTCGCGGAACTGCCTGGAGCGGTGACCGGCTTCCTTGAATGCCCAGCTGCCTGCCACGATAACGCCGACGGCGTAGTACCAATACGCAATGGCGAAGTCGGAAATCTTCATGACGAACTGGGTGAACACCGGCAGTTCGGCGCCAAAGCTCGAAAAGGTTTCAGCGAACTGCGGGACGACTTTCACCAACAGAATGCCGGTAACAATCAGAGCAATACTCAGAACGGTGATCGGATAGTTCATCGCTTTCTTGATCTTGGATTTCAGCGCTTCCGATTTTTCCTTGTAGGTGGCAAGGCGGTCGAGCATGGTTTCCAGCGCGCCTGATTGTTCGCCGGCATCCACCAGGTTGCAGAACAGTTCGTCGAACTGGCGTGGATGTTTGCGGATCGATTCAGCGAAGTTGGTGCCTGCCGATACGTCATCACGGATCTGCATGACAATTTCACGCATGCTGGGGTTTTCCAGGCCCTCGCCGACAATTTCGAACGACTGCACCAACGGAATGCCGGCCTTCATCATGGTTGCCAATTGCCGAGTGAACACCGCAATGTCCATCGGCTTGATCGGCTTCTTGCTGCCAAACATGTCGCCCGATTTCTTGCTGATCTTGTCGGTACGGATTCCCTGCTTGCGTAATTGTGCTTTGACAGCAGCAATGTTGGGGCCGGCGACCTCACCCTTCATCACGTTGCCGCGGGTGTCCTTGCCGGACCATTTGAACACGTCCATTTTCTTTTTTGCTGCTATGGCTGCCATAGTGTCAGTTCCGGTGAATCGTAGTGGTCATGACGTGATGCGGTTGGCCTCGGCGAGGCTGGTATGTCCCTGTGCCACCTTCATCAGTGCCGAGGTGCGCAGGTTGTTGTAACCCTCTGCACGGGCCATGTCGGCAATTTGGAGCGAACTGCCGTCGTCCATGATTATGCGAGCGATCTTTTCGGTTATGGGCACAACTTCGTACACGCCAACCCGCCCTTTGTAGCCATCATTGCAGCGATCACAGCCTACCGCGCCGAACAACTGCATGTGCTGCAGTTGTTCTTCAGTGAAACCTTCCTTCAACAGGATGCGGGGCGGCAGTCGCAGTGGCTTCTTGCAATGGCTGCAGAGCCGACGGGCGAGCCGTTGCGCGATGATCAGCGAGATCGAAGTGGCAAGGTTGTAGGATGGAATTCCCATGTTGCGCAGACGTGTCAGTGTTTCCGGTGCGCTGTTGGTGTGCAGCGTCGACAACACCAGGTGGCCTGTCTGCGAGGCCTTGATGGCGATTTCGGCGGTTTCCAGGTCGCGTATCTCGCCCACCATCACCACGTCAGGGTCCTGCCGCAGGAAAGAGCGCAACGCAGTGGCAAAGGTCAGCCCCACTTTCACGTTCACGGCCACCTGGTTGACGCCTTCAAGGTTGATTTCAACCGGGTCCTCAGCGGTCGAGATATTGCGCTCGTGCGTGTTGAGGATATTGAGGCCGGTATAGAGTGATACCGTCTTGCCGGAGCCGGTAGGCCCGGTGACGAGAATCAGTCCCTGCTGCTGATGCAACGCATTGAGATACAGCTGCTTCTGCGATGGCTCATAGCCCAGCATGTCGATACCCAGCTGCGCACTGCTGGCGTCGAGTATGCGCATCACGATCTTTTCGCCCCACAAGGTAGGCAGTGTGTTGACGCGGAAATCGATCGACTTGGTGCGCGACAGTTTCAGCTTGATACGGCCGTCCTGCGGCACGCGCTTCTCGGCAATATCCATGCTCGACATGATCTTGATGCGCGAACAGATGCGGTTCGCAATGTTGAGTGGCGGCCGGGTGACCTCCTTCAGGATGCCGTCGATGCGAAAACGTACGCGGTAGATTTTTTCATAGGGTTCGATGTGGACGTCGGAGCCGCCTGATTTCATGAGGTCAACCAGGATCTTGTTGACGAAGCGCACGATCGGCGTTTCGCCTTCATTCTTGCCGTCGTCGTCAGCAGCAAGGGTGGCGGTTTCGTCGACCAATTCGATGTCGAAATCATCCAGCTCCATTTGCTGCAGATAGTCGAATTTGCCGGCTTCTTCCTGTGCGCTGTTCACCAGTGATTCGATCAGCAGGTTCAGCTTGTCGTCTTCAACGACCACGAGATCGACAGAACAACCGGCATTGAACTTGATCTCGTCGATGCCGGTCTGGTTGGATGGATCCGACACCGCAAGGAACATCTTGTGGCCCTTTTTCAGGACCGGCAGCATGTTGTGTTTGAGCAGCAGCTTGCCGTCGACCAGTGCCAGCGGGAACTGCATCGTGTCCATCGCGGCCAGATCAAGCAAGGGCAGGCCGAATTCCTGGCTGGCGGTGCGGGCCACCAGCTTGCTGTCGATCAGGCGGTTTTTGACGAGGTGCCGCAGCAGCGGGGTGCCGTTCTTGTCGGCAGCACTGAAGGCAGCGAGGGCCACTTCGCGTTCGAGCAGGTTCTCCGAAACCAATAGCCTGGCCAGGCCAGTGATGGTCGCTTCCGGTCTACTTTGATGGGTGAACTGTTGCATGCTTGAGCGGGGCCGTGCCGATTTGCCGTGGCACCCGGAAAGGCTGCTTTCGAAGACTTGCCGAGCTTTCGAGTAGTGTAATAGAACTTTGTGAGTTTTCTAGGAAATCCCTTGATGGAGGCTCCAGACTATGGGCATAGTCTCAAACCATCGCGGGCCCGGTTTTCCACTCGCGGAAAAGATTGTCTGGAAAGAAGACGCGAAGAAGACAGGAGCCAAATGTGACGCCATGCGATGCACTATCCATCGTGATGCCGGCCAAGAACGAGGCCGTCAATCTGCAGAAACTGCTGCCATTGTTGCAGGCCACGTTGCCAGGCGCCGAACTCATCGTGGTCAACGACGGCTCTACCGACAATACCGTGGCACTGTGTGAAGCGCTTGGCGTCAGAGTGGTAAGCCATCAGTACAGCAAGGGCAATGGCGCCAGCATCAAGAGCGGCGCCCGTCACGCCAGCCGCGACACCGTGGTGTTCATGGACGGTGACGGCCAACACAAGCCGGCAGACATCCTGCGGCTGTACGCGGTCTTTTGTCAGGGCCATGACATGGTGATCGGTGCCCGCAGCGCCGCCACCCAGGCCAGTGTGGGCAGGCTCGTGGCCAATACGCTGTACAACAGGCTGTCGAGCTGGATGGCGAACCAGACGATCCGCGATCTCACCTCCGGCTTCCGTATCGTCAACCGCCGGAAATTCCTCAAGTTCCTTTACCTGTTGCCCAACGGCTTCTCGTATCCGACCACGATTACGATGTCGTTTTTCCGCGCAGGCTATTCAGTGGCCTATGTCGACATTGAAGCGGGCAAACGCGAGGGCAAGAGTCACATCAACCTGCTGAAGGATGGCATGCGCTTCTTCCTGATCATCTTCAAGATCGGCACGCTCTACTCTCCATTGAAAATCTTTGTGCCGATTGCGGCCGGCTTCTTCGGCCTCGGAGTGGCCTACTATCTGTACACGTTCTTCAATTTCCACACCTTCACCAACATGAGCGCTGTGCTGTTCATCACGGCTGTCATCGTGTTTCTGATCGGTTTGGTGTCGGAGCAGGTGACAACACTGATCTACAAGGATTCCGAGTGAAGCCGGCTTGCAGTAACAGCTACCAACCAACAACACCATTGCAGCACTGCTGCATCACTACCAAAGAGGAGAGACCCATGCGTATCAAGACAGCAATACTTGCACTGGCAGCAACGCTGCTGCTGGTCCCAGCGCTGCAGACCAGTGCTGCCGACGAAAGCTGGATCAACATGTCAGGCAGTTTCGATGGCTGGCGTCAGCTCGGTGATGCCAACTGGCGTATTGAGAATGGCGAGTTTGTAGCCGACGGCGGTCGCGGCTTTCTGGTGACACAGGAGTCGTTCACCGACATGCACATCAAGCTGGAGTTCTATGCCAACGACGGCAAGGCCAACAGCGGTGTGTATTTCCGCATCAACAATCCCGACAGCATCACTGATTCCACTGCGTACGAAGCCAACATCATCGACGAGCGTCCTGACCAGAGCGGCCGTACCGGCGGTATTCCGCATTACGGCCCTCCAGGCGAGATAGTCAATGCCGGCGGCAAATGGAATACCTATGACATCACAGTGCAGGGCGATCACATCGTGGTGGTGATCAACGACATCAAGACGGTAGACATCCACGATTCCACCCACAAGAGTGGCCCGCTGGCGCTGCAGTATGCGGCAGGCACCATCAAGTTCCGCAACGTGCAGTTGATGAAGTTGTAGGCAGCACTCCTGCGGGTGCTCTCAGCCATCGAGCGTACTGCGTACCCCGCTAAGCCAGTTGCTGCATGCTGTAGGGCTTCTTCAGCAGAGGATTCGTGAAGCGCCCGGCATAGGTGCGGGCCAGTGTTTCGTCGGCATAGCCCGATGTGTGCAGCACTTTCAGGTGTAGCCGTTGTGTCAGAGCGTTCGCTGCCATTGCATAACCATTAGCGCGCCGGGCATCACAACATCGGTGAACAGCAGTGCTACATCCGGATTCTGTTCCAGCACTTGCAGCCCTTGTTCGCTGTCACTGGCTGTCAGCACCCGATAGCCGAGGCGGCTCAGGCGCTGCTGCGCCAGCTCCAGCAGGCCTGACTCATCGTCAACCACCAGAATTGTTTCCGTGCCGGTATTTGCAGCATGGTTCGTTGCTGCTGCAATCGAGTCGGTGACCGATTGGGGGCGCGCACGTGGCAGCGTGATGGAGCGTTCGATCAAGGCGCGCATCGAATCGATCAAGTGATCAAGATTGCTGACGACGCTGAGCCCTGGCTGTGTGCGCGCAAAGCCAAGCAGCTGTTGAGTGAGATTGACAGCGCGGTTGGTAACGGCAAGCAGGCTGTCGATCCGTTCCTTTGCCGCGTTCTTGTTGCGCAGCTGTGCTTCCAGCAGTTCAAGGTTGCCCAGGATGATGCCGAGGATATTGTTGAAATCGTGGGCAATGCCGCCGGTGAGTTGGCCGACGGCTTCCATTTTCTGCCCGCGATGCAGCGCTTTTTCTGACTGCTTCTTCTGGGTCTGGTCGAGAATGAATCCTGCGATACGCAGCAATCGCAGGAGTCCTCGCGGTCTTCCGGGATTATCTTGTCGAGCCATGAATCCATATCAGTCCATTCATGGATGCTGTAGCCAAGGATGCGCGGCGAGTTGGGTGACACATAGGTGAAACGGTTGGTGGTGAGATCGAATTCCCAGCTGATGCCGTTTATGCTGTTGAGCAGGTTCTGCAGCTGGTCATGTTGTTCCTGCAGGGTGATTTCCATCTGCTTGCGGCGCGTAATGTCGATGGTTACCGCCAGTACACTGGTGACGGTGCCGGCATCATTGCGGAACGGCAATGCAAATGTTTCCAGCCAGATATGTCTGCCATCCAGACTTTTGCCGCTGAATTGCAGAGTGCAGTTTTAGCCGGCAAAAGCGCGGGCATGGAGGATGTCGAGGCCGGCACGGCGTATGGCGACTTGCAGATCGGCGGACTGCGCACTACCTGCCAGCAGGAGGTCGGTGGGCGATTGGTTGTTGGTTAGCTCTTGCAGGCTGACATCGAGGCCTGCCTCTCGGTAGTAACAGCATTCCAGCGCGGCGTAATAGCCGGCGAACTGGAAGGCATGACGCCATTTCAACTGCAACACCACCGGCTCCAGTGCCTCGGAGGCGCGGCTGGCAATGCTGCCGCCAGCCACAGCATGGCGAATACCACCACCGCAGTGACGGGCGGGCGTACTGAGGTCGTGGGCAATAGCGATCCGTTAAGCTGCATGTCAGGCAAACAACATCGAAAAGTCGATTGCCCGCACATGTTTGGTGAGGGCGCCGATCGAAATGTAGTCAACTCCGGTTTCTGCCACTGCTACCAGACTATGGTCATCAAGGCCGCCAGAGGCCTCCAGGCGTGCACGTCCACGCGTTTGCTCCACGGCCACCCGGATCTGGTCGAGGCTGAAGTTGTCGAGCATCACGATGTCGGCTGCCGCTGCCAATGCTTCTTCGAGCTCGGCCAGCGTTTGTACTTCCACCTCTACCTGCACGCCCGGGCTCGCCTGGCGCGCAGTGGTAACCGCGGCCGTTACACCACCGCAGGC
>CAISOD010000042.1 GCA_903887045.1 uncultured Gammaproteobacteria bacterium
GAGTACCGGTTCGGCAGTGGTGTTCGGACTCTGCATTTCAGTCGCCAGTACTGTTGTGTTGATGCGCGCTTTTGAGCAGCGGAATTTATTGAAATCACTTAATGGCTACATCGGTATCGGCTGGCTGATCGTCGAAGACCTCGCCATGGTGCTGGTATTGGTGTTGCTGCCACCCCTCAGTGGCTGGCTCGGCGGTCCGGTTGCCGATGGCGCCGGTGCAGAATCACTGTGGAAAGTCCTGCTGTTCACCCTGCTCAAGGTCGCTGCCTTCATGGCATTGATGCATGTTGTCGGCCGCCGTGTGTTCCCCTGGCTGCTGGCCTTCGTTGCCAACACCGGTTCGCGTGAACTGTTCACGCTCAGCGTAGTGGCAGTGGCAGTCGGCATTGCCTTCTCTGCCTATCAGATGTTCGGCGTGTCAGTGGCGCTGGGGGCATTCTTTGCCGGCATGGTGATGCGGGAATCACCGCTCAGTCACCGTGCCGCCAACGAGACTCTGCCGCTGCGGGATGCCTTCTCGGTATTGTTCTTCGTTTCTGTTGGCATGTTGTTCGATCCCGTCATTCTGGTGGAACAACCGCTGCAGGTGCTGACGGTGGTCGCCATCATTGTGCTGGGCAAGCCGGTGGTGGCTGCACTGATGGTGGTTATGTTCCGTTACCCTCTCAACACTGCACTGACAGTGGCCGCCGGCCTCAGCCAGATCGGCGAGTTTTCGTTCATTGTCGCCGCGCTTGGCGAAGACCTTGGTCTGCTGCCACCGGAAGCCATGAATCTGATTCTCGCTGGTGCGTTCATTACGGTGTCGCTCAATACCTTCGTGTTCCGTGCAATCGAACCGGCACAGCGCTGGCTGCGCACGCAGCGACCACTTGTGCGTCTGCTGGAAAAACCGGGCGATCCACTGGCTGAACTGCCGATGTCAATCCGGTCCGACGAAGTGACTGACCATGTACTGCTGGTCGGCTATGGCCGTGTCGGAGGCCGCATCGGCAGAGGACTGCTGCAAAGGAACATTCCTTTCGTGGTGGCCGAGCAGAACCGCGAAATTGTTGAAGGCCTGCGCGCAAAGGGGATCAAGGCGGTGGCCGGCGATGCCGCCGAGCCTGGCGTATTGATCCAGGGCCACGTGGCACGCGCGCGGGCGATGCTGATCACACTGCCAGACACACTGCAGGTGCGCCGCATGGTGGAAGTTGCCCGCATGTTGAATCCGCAGGTAGTGATCCTGATCCGCGTGCCAACCGACGAAGAGGCACTGCTGCTGACCAACGAAAACGCCGGCACCGTCTTCCTTGGTGAGCAGGAAGTGGCGCGCAGCATGCTGGCCAAAGTACTCGAAAGTTTCTGAGCCGGCGGTGGGCACGCAATGGCGCAGCGTCAGGACGCCGCGCCACTGAAACCAGCGATGGTATCGATCTCGAGCATGAAGTCACCGGACTGCCGATCGGACACCATCAGGCCAAAGGTAAGAATGAGTCCCCTATCAAGCGCTGGCGCATCAGCGACGAGCCGGCCACGCCAGCGCGGCTCAAAGCCGGCAAACGGCAACACAATCTCAATCCATTGTCCTGCGCTGGTGGCAAAGGGAGCGCGATACTGCACGCCCTCGGGGCTGTTGCCGGCCCTGAGATTGAGCAGGTAGCGTTTGCCGTCACCCCGCACGCGCAAAACGATTCCATCATGGGCGGAAAAGTCGACAACCGCTGGCATTGAACGGATTGAGGCAAAGCCTCCGTTGTTCTCGAGAGAGACATTGCCGCTGAACACCAGCGTGCCCGCAGCTGACCGCGATACCCTGCTGGCGGACACGCCACCCATCACGGAGTCATCAATTGACTGCCATTGCAGGGCCGCGGCGGGCAAGCTGATCGGAAGCGCCATGACAATTTTCCGGCAGACAGCGGCTACGGGGAATTGCCTGTCTGCAAGGCGTCATCACCCGGCCGCCGCGAGAACATTGACGCGCTCTCCGCGTCACATTCATAGGGATACATCGGTGTATCGGCGGCCACGCGGATGAATTGCAGGTGGCCGTTGAAAGGTTGCGTCAGGTAAGCCGGATCTTCCAGCGTGTAGTCGTAGTTGAGGGTCAGTCCGTCTTCGCTGAGTGAAAACCGCTCGGTGACTTTCTTCTGAGCACTGGATGGCAAGTCCACCCCACTGCCGAGAAACTGGGTTGCACCGCCCAGTCCCCAACCGGAAGGCGGGAACCGCTCGCTCGCCAGAATTACGGTGGAACCTTCGAGTCGACCTCTCACCACGCCGAACGCGCCCTGGGGTTCAGTGACAATTGCACTTCCGTCCAACACTATCCGCCGCTCCACTTTCCAGGGCTGGTTGTGGATGGTGATCTCGTTGCCGTCCACCATCACATCGAACAAATACGGCGAGTTGAAAATGTCCGGGATATTCATCGCTTCGCAGGTGTTGGCAGGCGACTGCTTCGGATCATAGCTGTCGCGTGCGGCAATACCCGCTGCGTTCAATGGCAATGGCGACCCTTCACGGCGGGCAAATGCACCCGGCGCGCTCCAGCGTCCTGCCATGCGGGCAATGCCTTCACCATTGGCAACACTGTCGGCAGTGGCAGTCTGCACTTGCTCTGCCGAGGCGCGGCTATAGCGTTTGCCGCTGGCATCCGTGAAGTTGGAAGAATTGACGAAGCGGAAGCCCGCCTGGCGGTTGGGAGCGGCGACCACGGTAATCCTGTCTCCGGGCTTGAAGGTATCTGCTGCAATACCCATCGCCCGCAAACCGGGCGCGGCTGACGATTCCACCTCCCAGCGTTGTACCGTTGCATCCTGCAGCACCCCATCGATATAACTCTGTCCGTCCACCACCATGGAGGCGTGCGGGCTGCGCAATTTGAAGTCGACCACCACTCCGCGAATCTCGATGCTGCGCGTCATGTCGAAGTGGGTGGTGACTGAATGATGGGCCTGCGCAGCGGCAGCCAGACAAACTGACGACAGCACTGTGGCCAAACGGTTGATGCGCTTCATACTGATGCCCCTTTTGTCGGAAACCGGATACGACGCCTTCGATGTTGACCCCGCAGGCTGCCAGTCAGTATCTTGCGCGCCTCCCGGTATTGCCTACAAGAAGGAATGTTCATGACCCAATTCACCAACGTTACCATCGTCAAAGCCGCCAATGTCTATTTCGATGGCAAGGTCGCCAGCCGCACCGTGCTGTTTGCCGACGGCAGCAAGAAAACCCTCGGCCTGATGCAGCCGGGCGATTACGAATTCGGCACTGCTGTGGCAGAAGACATGGAAATCCTGGCAGGTGAGCTTGATGTGTTGCTGCCGGGCAAGACCGAATGGCAACACTTCAGCGGTGGCACCAGTTTCCATGTGCCGGCCAACGCCAGCTTCAAACTGAAAGTAGCCACGCTGACCGACTACTGCTGCTCTTACCTGGCATGAGTGCGCTGCCCGCCTGTCCCCTCTGCAAGTCCGCTTTCACTTACGAAGACGGCTCAATGCTGATCTGCCCCGAATGCAGCCATGAATGGTCGGCCACTGCCACCGCTGCCTATGCTGAAGCCACCAAAGTCATCCGCGACGGCGTTGGCAACATCCTGCAGGACGGCGACAACGTCACCGTCATCAAGGATCTGAAGGTGAAAGGCTCATCGCTGGTGGTGAAGGTCGGCACCCGCGTCAAGAACATCAAGCTGGTGGACGGTGATCACGACATTGATTGCAAGATCGACGGCATTGGTGCGATGAAGCTGAAATCAGAGTTCGTCAAGAAAGCCTGAGCACGCCCACCAGCACTGCCCAGAAGTGGCAGACACTGCCGCCAAGCACAAACAGGTGCCAGACCGCATGGTGATACGGCAGGCTTTTCCAGAGGTAGAAGACTGTCCCCAGCGTGTAGGAAAGTCCGCCCGCCAACAGCCACCAGAGGGCGGCAGCCGGCACCGCCTGCAGCATCGGCCGTAGCGCAATCAGCACCAGCCAGCCCATGCCGATGTAGAGCAAGGTCGACGCCAGCCGGAAACGACCGGTAAACCAGAACTTCAGCGTAATACCGGCCAGCGCCAGTGCCCAGATGACTGTGAACAAACTCCAGCCCCAGGGACCGCGCAGATTGACCAGCAGAAACGGGGTATAGGTGCCGGCGATCAGCAGGAAGATCGCCGCATGATCGAACTTGCGCAGCAGCCTTTTCGTCTCCTGTGCGCGAGCGCTGTGATAGAACACCGACGAGGTGTAGAGCAGCACCAGAGTCAGCGCAAAAATTGCCGTTGCCGCAAGGCTCCAGACATCACCGTGTCCAGCTGCCTGCAACAACAGCACCACTGATCCAGCTGTGCTCAGCGCCAGACCAACGCCATGCGTCAACACATTGGCCCGCTCTTCTCCCACGCTGTAAGTGGGTGGCGCATTGACCGAAGGCTTCATATTTCCCTCTCTGCCGTCACTGTCGCCGGCGCTGCGCTGCCGGGCGCAGCAGCGGTTGTTTGTCTGCCAGCGCCGGTCAAAGCACGGCGAGCATCAATGTCATGACACCAAGACCCGCCGACAGTAACAGCCGCAAGCGCAACATGGCGACAGGCATGATGCCGAGCTTGTTGAGACGCAGGTCCACCAGCAAGGCGGCAACAAGGCCAATGGCAAGCACGACCAGTGAGGGAGCCGGCCAGCGGGCACCAATCATCCACGGTATCCCACTGGAAAAAGCAAGCAGACTGGGTACAACCGCTGCTGCGTAAAGCCATTTCGGTGCCCGCGGATTCGCAACCGCCAGGCCCCACCACAAGCCACCCAGAAAACTGAAAATCAGCGCCGCATAGAAATAGCCGGCACTCAACGCCATGAATCGCGTCTTCTGGTCGAACACCAGAACAACGCAGGCCAACTGCGGCCACAACCCCGCAATACCCAGCAGCCAGGCAATGCGTGGCAGTGGCGTCGTCGCTGGTGCAGTGCTTGTACTGGCAGGCTTGTCGGGATGCATGGATTTCGTTGTGGTGGTGGGATATGCCGGCAACTGCAACCAGTTCACCGACTCAGATGGAAACTGTAGTACGCAGCACGGCAGAAAAGTGGATCTTTGCCGGACTGGGGTTTACTCCACCAGCGCTGTGAGCGCAGCAATGCCAACCGGTGCTGCCGCTGTCCATGGCACCAGAAACACAGCATGCGCACTGGCGGCTTTTACCTTTTGCAACTGCTGCATCTCGCCCGCCAACCGGGCACGCAGCAGCGGGTCCTGGGTACCGGAAGCCAGCAACGATTTGTTGATTACCCAGGCATAGGGCTCGATGTCGGCCCGACGCAGACCTTCCTGCAATGCAGTGGCCTGCAGCACCGGAGTGGCTTCGGGCAGCGTAACAAGAATGATGCGGGTGTAGTCGGCATCCTGCAGCCGCATCAGCGGAGTGATGATGTGAGTGGCCGACTTGTGCTGCCACTGTTGCAATGACTGCCGGTGATAGGCGCCGGTGGCATCCATCAACAGCAGCGAGTGGCCGGTGGGTGCGGTATCGAGTACAACAAATGCACTGCGTGCCTGCGATACCACCCGTGAGAAGGCATGGAATACCGCTACTTCTTCCGTACACGGCGAGCGCAGGTCTTCCAGCAGCAGCGCCTTTTCGTCTTCACACATACCAGGTGAGCGTGCCGCCATGATCTTGGCTATGTAGTGCTCCGTTTCGACTTTCGGGTCGATACGGCCTACGCTGAGCCCGGCCACCTCCGCTTCCAGTGTCATCGCCAGATGGGCGGCCGGATCGGTGGTGCTGAGATGAACACTTTTACCCTTGCCCACCAAGCCCAATGCGAGGGCGGCAGCGATGGTAGTTTTGCCGACACCGCCCTTGCCCATTACCATGATCAAACCGTGATCGGCCTTGGCGAGTTCGGCTACCAGGGCTGCCAAGGACTCACAATCGGACTCAACAGTCGGCAGTGCTGCAGCCGCAAACGGTGTCGCCAGCGGTGACAGCAAGGCCCGCAACGCCGGCAAACCCACTGAATCCACCGGTCGCAGCGGTATCTGGTCAGTAGGCAGTGTCTGCAGCTCAATGGGCATGGCAGCCAGTGTGTGCTGTTCCTGCGCTTCAAGTGCTGCGGCAACGCGATCATCGGCCTTGCTGGCTTTGAACACCGCATTGATCACCAGCCGCTGATTGACCAGGCCGAGGTTCTGCAACTCTACGGCGGTACGGGCTGCTTCGGTCAAGGCACTGCGCTCTGGCCGCGCCACCAACACCACAGTGGTGAGCGTGGCATCGTTGAGTGCAGCCAGCGCCTGCCTGAACAACTGTTCCTGCATTTTCAAGCCGGAGTGCGGCCCAAGGCAGGACGCGCCTTTGTCGTTGTCCTGCAGGAAGCCACTCCATGCCTTGGGCAGGGCCAGCAGCCGCAAGGTGTGGCCGGTGGGCGCGGTGTCGAATACCACGTGATCCCAAACGGAGTCGTTGCCTGAAAGCAGTGTGGCGAATTCATCGAAAGTGGCGATCTCGGTGGTGCAGGCACCAGCCAGTTGTTCACGCACCGTGGCCACTTCCTGCGCATCGGCAGCGGCGCCCATCTGCGCGATGACGCGGCTGCGGTAATTGTCGGCGGCGGAGTCGGGATCAATATTCAGCACCGACAGCCCGGCTGCTCCTGGTACTGCCACCGGCTTCTCGCCAAAGGTGATACCGAGCATTTCATCGAGATTGGAGGCGGCATCGGTGCTGACCAGCAGTACGCGTTTGCCGGCGTCGGCCAGCGCCAGGGCTACGGCAGTGGACACAGAAGTTTTGCCGACACCACCCTTGCCGGTAAAGAACAGGTAGCGGGTAGGAGTTGTGAGCAGTTGCAGCAGAATCGACACGGGAGCTTCCAATACGGGGAGCGCGGAGTTGACCGGCATGTTACTGCGACAACCTGCTCCAACATCTTGCTTGTACTGCTTGATTCCAAGACTTGCTTGCAAAACTTGCTTCTGCAAAAAGCCTGAGGCATCCCTGGCAACGGGCAGGAGCTGAGGGCTCCGGCGCATTGACAGCCTCGCGATGTTCTACGGGGCGTGTTACCAGGTACGCGGCGCCTTGTAGTACTCATGGGCAAGGTCGCGGTAGGTCATGCCATTGTTGCGGGTAAGCTCCTCAATGGAATCGGCAGGGGCCGACTTCAACTGTTCCTTGGTAAGGCTCACCATATAACTTTGTTGCTTCACATCGTAGTCCAGCGTGCTCCATGGCACTGGGTGGAATTTCTCACCCATGCCCATAACGCCGCCAAATCCAACCACAGCGAATATGATCCTGCCGGTTTTTTTGTCGAACACAATGTCTTCGATCACGCCGATTTTGGTTCCCGCCATATCGCTGACCTTGGTGCCTATTACTTTCTTGGATTGGATTGCAGAGGTGTGAGCGTTTTCAGTAGTCATGGATGTGCCTCGTAGTGACAAGTGGATATCCGTTGGGTTCGCTGGCGTTGATCAAGCACGCTGCGTTTGCGGAGCAATGACAATATGGGCTGGCAACCAAAGTGTCCGTAAGTTCACGAACACAGCGACGTTGACGTTTTCAGGACACTGCCATGCAGGGATAGAGGATAGAATCCGGCGTAGCGTCAAGCCGGGTTGCAATCACCGGGCGTTGATGAAGCCCACAGCAACAGCTACAAGTACAAGTACAAGTACAACTACAAAAACAACAACCGAGGAAGTCATTATGTCCATGCCGAACTATCGCAACCTTGTTACTGCCACGGCACTGACGAGCGCACTGCTTGCGCTGTCGGGCTGCGGCCAATCGACTGAAACCGCTGCGCCTGCTGCCGCTACAGCACCTGCATCTGCGCCCGCTGCTGCCGCACCAGTGGTCGCCTGCGATCGTCAGTGCCTGATTGCTGCTACCGACGCCTACGTGGCCGCCATCGTGGCGCACGACCCCTCGCAGGCGCCGCTGGCTGCCAATGCAGTGTTCGTTGAAAACGTCACGAAGAAACAGCCGGGCGAAGGCCTGTGGCAAAGCGCTGCCAGCGCTCCAACTCCGTTCGCCATTCATGTGCCGGATGAAATCAACCAAAGCGCCGGTTACCTGGCGATGATGACGCGCATGGCGCCGCCGCAGGCACCGCAAGGCGCCACGCCGGAACAGATTGCCGCAACCGCCGCTGCAGCGCCGATCGAACAACCGGTGATGGTCGCTTTCCGTTTGAAGTTTGATGCCGAGGGAAAAATTGCTGAAGTCGAACATCTGCTGACCAGTGTGCGTGAAGCACAGCTGGTCAATCTGCAAACACTGCGCCCGGGAATTCTTGCTGAAATCCCGGCTGCCGAGCGACTGCCGCACGAGCGCCTGATCGACATCGGTGTGAGCTACTACCCTGCGCTTGATGACAACGACTCCGACCTCACCTTTTTCGCCCCCGATTGTGAGCGGCACGAGAACGGTATGATCACCGCCAGTGCGGTGCCCTTACCATCAGCGGCAGCCATTCCGGGCACCGCGCCCACACCTGCCACCGCACGCGACTGCTACGGCCAGATTGAAAGCGGTACTTTCCAGTACATCGATCGCATCGAGAATCGTCGCGTATTCGCTGCTGATCCGGTAACCGGTCTGGTAATGGGCCTGTCGCACTTCCGCCACCCGATGGACAACCTGCCCTACAATGTCACCAATACCGACGGCACTACCGCCGAACGCACCGCCGCCAGTTTTCCTTTCGCCCCGTTCGACCTGCCCGCCGCCCACATTTTCAAAGTAGGGCCTGATGGCCTCATGCACGAAATTGAAGCGATGGGGTTCACCACCGATTACAACGTGCCAACTGGATGGGAGTGAAAACCCGGAGCCGCCATGATTTCTGCCCACAAACACGAACTGCATTTCTCCCACCGCAACCAGTGGCTGCGCGCCGCAGTGCTGGGAGCCAACGACGGCATCGTCTCCACCGCCAGCCTGGTGCTCGGAGTAGCTGCGGCTGATCCAGACCCTGGCCATATCATGCTGGCTGGCGTGGCCGCATTGGTGGCGGGCGCGCTGTCGATGGCGGCGGGTGAATATGTGTCGGTGAGTTCGCAGGCTGATACCGAACAGGCAGATCTCAAACGCGAACGGCAGGAACTGACCGACAACCACGAGTTTGAACTGAATGAGCTGACGCACATCTATATCAACCGTGGTCTTGATGAGCCGCTGGCCCGCCAGGTGGCGACGCAACTGACCGCTCACGATGCACTCGGCGCCCACGCGCGCGACGAACTCGGCCTCAGTGAACTGCATACCGCACGACCGCTGCAGGCGGCGCTGGCGTCGGCGTTGACCTTTGCCATTGGTGCTGCATTGCCGCTGGTGCTGGTAGTGCTGGCACCGCCAGCACTGTTCGATGTCGTGGTTGCCGGCGGCTCGCTGGTGACTCTTGCCATGCTGGGTGCACTCGCTGCCAAAGCGGGCGGTGCCGCACTGTGGCAAGGCACCTTGCGCGTCACCCTGTGGGGCGCAGTGGCGATGGCAGCCACCATGGGAATCGGCGCCTTGTTCGGTACCACCCTCGCCTAGCCCCCCCCCCACTGTTACCGCAAGAGTGGCCACCCGTTGGCTATTTTGTTATGGTGCCGGCCGTCCTAAGGGGTGGGCCGCGGCTATTGCCGCAGTTCTGAGATCAAACCCTTTGAACCTGAACCAGTTAATACTGGCGTAGGAATAGGTCTTCTTGTCCAACCGTCCGATGTGTTCTGCCGCTCCGCGGCAGCGTGCTCCTGAATGCCTCCGCTCCCTGCTGGTGTGTTCCGGTCCGCCGATCGGCCAACGGCTACGGATACCGGCACTTTCTCCGCTATACCAACTGTGTTCCTGCAATCCTGATCAGTTGCTAGTTCGTCTGGAGAAGTCATGAAAGTACTCTTTTTGTCGACACGCGTACCGGCAACAGACAGCGTCCGCTGCCTGCAAGGTCATGCCGCACTTGCGCTTGCCATCGTTGCCGCAAGTGCCGCGCAGGCCCAATCGCCACTAGTACCCATCGAAGAAGTCATCGTCACTGCCGACTTCCGCCGCAATCCACTCGACAGTATCGCCGCCAGCATCAGCGTGCTCGATGCTGCACTGATGCAGCAGAAGAATGCACTGCATCTGGAAGACGTTCTGCTGAATGCACCCAACGTCAACATGGCCGGCGGCAGCTCGCGCGCACGCTATGTGCAACTGCGCGGCATTGGCGAAACCGGCCAGTTTGCCGAGCCGCTGAATTCGTCGGTGGGCATGCTGATCGACGGCGTCGATTTTTCCGGTATCGGCGCCGCCGCCATGCTGTATGACATCGAACAGGTGGAAATACTGCTGGGGCCGCAAGGCACCCGCTACGGTTCCAACGCCTTGGCCGGCCTGATCAACCTGCAGAGCAAGGCCCCTACTGCAACGCTGGAATCCGGCCTGCAACTGCAGGGCGAAAACTACGACGGCCGCGGCCTTGCCGGCCATGTATCCGGCCCGCTTGGTGACAACTTTGGCAAAAACGCCAGCTTCAGATTGGCAGCGCAAAGCCTGCGCGGCGATGGTTTCAGCACGAATACCTTTCTGCAAAGACCTACCAACACCCGTGATGAAAAAACCCTGCGCGGCACCTTGCAGTGGCAAGCCACACCAACACTGGAACTGGAATTGCGCGGCGGCCTGGTCGATGTGCAGAACGGCTACGATGGGTTCTCGCTCGACAACGTGCGTGACACCCGTAGCGATGAACCCGGCTACGACGACCAGCGCTCACGTTATGGCAGTATGCAAGCCACCAGCACCGCGTTCGATGGCTTCACGCTGGAAGCAATCGCTACGCGGGCGGATTCCGATGTGAGCTATGGCTACGATGAAGACTGGGTCTATGCCGGCTTCCATCCGTTTGGCTACTCCTCCACCGATGTCTACCAGCGTCAGCATGCGACCAGGAGTGGTGAGTTGCGTTTGCTGTCATCGCCGGCGGGTGCATTGTTGGACGGCCGCACCTCGTGGGTGGCAGGTCTGTACACGCTGGAGCAGGATGTCGACCTCGCGCGTATCTACACCTATGCTGCCAACGACTTCCACAGCGCCTACACGATGCAGCGCAACGCCGTGTATGCCGACACCACTACTACGCTGAATGAGCAGTGGTCGCTTGATGTGGGCGTGCGCGCCGAACGTTACAGCGCCGACTACGATGATTCGAACGCAGTGCGCTTCGCGCCTGACGACGATCTTTTCGGCGGCAAACTGGCACTCAATTACCACACAGTCAGCGGCAACCTGCTGTACGGCAGCATTTCACGCGGCTACAAGAACGGCGGCTTCAACACCGACGGTTCGCTCGACGCCGACCTGCGTGAATACGGCAGCGAATCGCTGTGGAATTACGAGGTGGGCTTCAAGGGCTCTGTGATTGACGACAGACTGCGTACCCGCCTCGCCTTGTTCTGGATGGATCGTGACGATGTGCAGATCCAGAGTTCGACGCTGCGCACGCGCGCCAACGGCAGCACCGAGTTCATCGAATTCACCGGCAATGCTGCCGCCGGTTTCAACCGCGGTGTTGAACTCAGCACCGATTTCCAACTCACCGGCAGCACGCAGATGTACAGCACACTCGGTCTGCTCGACAGTGAATATGCCAACTTCATCAACTCGAATGGCGACGATCTCGACGGTCGCGAACAGGCGCAGGCACCCGGCTATCAGTACACCGTCGGCAGTCGCTGGCAACTGCTGCCGGCATTGGCACTGGATCTGAATGTGCAGGGCCGCGACGCCTTCTTCTTCTCCGACAGCCACGATGTGCGCTCCAACGCCTACGACCTCGTCAACGCCAGCCTGACGTGGACGCAACCGCAGTGGCAGCTGACGCTATGGGGCCGCAATCTCGGCGATGAGGATTATCTGGTGCGCGGCTTCTACTTCGGCAACGACCCGCGCGTTGACTATACGCCGAAAGGCTATACCCAGCTCGGCGAACCCGCGCGTTATGGCATGACGGTAAATCTGGATTTCTAGTTCAGCTACATCCACCAAACGATAATGAGCCCCATCAGCGTGAAAGTGATGGTCCAGTAAGCACCGTTGATGAAGATGTACGACGCCGGCTTCTGCTCGAACAGCGCATTGACGGCCAGCGCGAAGGCAACCCACGGCAAGCCCGCGAGGAAGCCATACAACGCACCCATCAGCAGATCAGGTGCGTTACCGATGAACATGGCAAGACACAGCGCCATCACCCACTGCAGCATGAACACGATGCTGAACCTGCGGCGCAGACCCGTGGCTGGCTGACTTTTCACCACTACCGGATCCAGCCCCAGTGAGCGCATCCAAGCATCGCCGAACAAGGGCCCGTACCACAGACCACTTACCAGCAAACCCACTAACGCGGCGGCTAGTACTGCAACCCAGTTGATATCCACCTCTGCCATGGCTGTCTCCTGCTGTTGTTGATTTGCTATTTGTTGTGCAACGGGCTTGCGGGAACTGCAGTGCTAGATCAAACGGATCATGCCGATGTTAACGCTGAGGGTGCGACCATCACCCGGCGGATTCCATACCGGCGCGGCATGAATCTCCACCTGGTATTCGGCCGCCTCCGGCAGATCGGCCTCCACCACAAAGGCGCCGTTGCGATCGAGCTTCCACGTCTGCAGTGGCGCACCGTTCACTACCACGCGAATCTCACCGGGAATTGCTTCAATCGAGGCATGGCCGCGTATACGCAAACGCGCCGGGCCGGCACGCACACGCCGCAGCACCGCGTCGGCACGCGCACCCATCCAGCGGTACATGTTGCCGTGAATGCCTTCCAGATCGAACCAGTTGCCAAGCAATTTCTTCTCGTGGCCGGGAATGGAGAAATCAATGATGTCTTCGCGATCGCCCGGGTACAGTTCAGCGCGCTCCTTCGAGCCGATCAGGTTGTAGACCTCGCTCTCGAACGCGGCCCGGTAACTGCAGCTCTGACAGCTCAGCGTAGCCTCGGCATCACGCGCCAGCGCACCGTGGCAATCAGGACAGCGCAGCAGGGTTTCGAAATCGCTGTTCCATGCCGATGGCGGTGGCGTGCCGGCCTTGCGGCACACGGCTGATACCGTGCCGCCCAGCCACTGCGCGGTGCGCTGGTGGGAACGGGCAAGCCGCATCGCCAGCCGCTCTCCCCAACCGCGCTGCGGCACGAACAGGTCGTACTCGCGGCTGGCGAAATACTTGCCGACCAACGTATCCCAGTCGCGCAGGAACATGGTGTGGTTCTGGCGGATGCCGAAACTCTCTTCCTGGTGGGCACCGATAACGTCGCGCACCACGTAGCCGAGCAGGCCCCAGTCATACAGCTTTCTTTCCCACGGCTTCATGGTGTCGTAGTAAGGGCAGCGATAAAGCCGCAACGACAGCTGCCGCAACAGCGGCTCTTCGGCAAACAGGAAGATGCCACCCGGCTGCAACACCCGATGGACTTCGCGAAACACCGCTTCGATATCCATGAACTGGCTGAGTGTCTGATAGGTACAGACAAAACGCAGCGACCCATCGGCAAACGGCAGATTCAGCGCGTCGCCGGCCATGCGTACCGGTGCCCGCTGCAGGTTCCATTCCTGCATCAGGAAGCGGCCATGGCGCAGTGCATCCGCCGAAATATCGAGCGCAAAACCATCGGCGCCGAACTCGTTTTCCAGCATGTAGCTGGAGTGGCCGGCATTGGCACCGATTTCAAGGAACGGGGTCATCGGCCCGATGAAGCCCGCATGCTTGCGGAGAATGCCGCCGCGCCGCTTGTTTTCCTCGCTGTAACTTTCCAGCACTCGTTCCGGCTGCCCCATCGAGGCGAAATTGTGGAACTCTACCTGCGCTCGTTTGACCGAGAATGACTGTGCTTCCATTGGGATTGCCGGTTCTTGATGCGATGAGCGAAGAATAAACCACGGACACTGCTTCGGCGACAACGATCGGCGCTGCGCACAGCCCGTCGCCGCTTCATGCCGCCAAAACACGCCGGTGCAACTTGAACTCGACCATCTCCCCAGCCACTCCGCAGGCTCCGTGGCGTTCGACGGCACACAAAGCGTTGCTTTGTATGCATGCCGTCTCACCCATGCCTCAGATGGGTTTTGGCGGCATGAAGCGGCGACGGTCTCTCCAGTCCAGTGGTGGCGGCAGGATTTCAAAAACCCTACCTTCGGATGATTTCACTGCATCTGAGAGCACGGGGCCGCTGCGTGACGCTGGGACCTGTCTGAGGCAGGGATGCCGAAGACAGAGCCTACAGGGACGTACTTGCGGCGTGTCCCAGTGGCACGCAGCGGCACCGGGCTGTGAACCGAGCAGAAAAAAGGGCCGAAACCACCGGTTTCGACCCTTCATGTTGGACTGCTGAACGCTTAGAGAACAGCTGCTATCGCATTCACCAGGTAGTCGAGGTTGGCGTTGTTGATGCCGGCCACGTTGATGCGGCTCGAACCCACCATGTAGATGCTGTATTCGCCGATCAGTTTCTTCACCTGTTCTGGCGACAGACCGAGGAACGAGAACATGCCTTTTTCGTTTTGGATGAACGAGAAATCACGCTTTACGCCCTTCTCTTGCATTTTGGCGACCAGCTTTGAACGCAGGCCGTTGATACGGTCGCGCATTTCCGTCAGTTCGGCATCCCACTCGGCTTTGAGTGCAGCGTCGTCGAGGATCATGCCCACCAACGCAGCGCCGTGCGCCGGTGGTACCGAGTACATTTCGCGCGCAGTGCCAATCACCTGGCTGCCGGAGGCTTCGGCGGCAGCCTGACTGTCGGCAATCAGCATCACGGTGCCGGTCCGTTCGCGGTAGAGGCCGAAGTTCTTGGAGGCGGATGCCGCCACGATCACTTCGGGCAGTTTGCCGGCGAGCAGCCGCAGACCGTAGACGTCTTCAACGAGACCATCACCGAGGCCCTGATAGGCCAGGTCGATGAACGGCGTGAAACCCTGCTTCAGCGCGGCGTCGGCCACGGCGTTCCACATGTCGTGATTCAAGTCGGCGCCACAAGGGTTGTGGCAGCAGCCGTGGATCAGCACCAGGTCGCCTTTGCCGGCCTGTTTCAGCTTGTCCATCATCTGGTCGAACTTGATGTTGTGGGCGGCGTAATCGTAATACGGGTACAGCTCCAGCCTGAGGCCGGCGCTGCCGAGCAGCGGGATGTGATTGTTCCAGGTGGGATCGCTGACGAATATGCGGGTGCCGGGGTAGCTCTTGGCGACGAATTCAGCCGCTACGCGCAAGGCGCCGGAACCGCCGGGAGCCAGCACAGTGGCAACACGTTTTTCTTTGGCGGCGACGTGGTCGTTACCGAGCAACAGGTCTACCGAATGCTTCAGGAACAGCTCGGGGCCGGCCTGGGCGATGTATGACTTGCTGTCTTCGATCTGCCACAACTTGTTTTCGGCAGCCTTCACAGCCTTCATCACCGGGCAGTTGCCGGCTTCGTCCTTGTAAACGCCCACACCAAGGTCGACCTTGTTGGGATTGGTGTCGGTTTTGTAGGCCGCGCTTAGCCCCAGAATGGGGTCAGGTGGACGCCGTTCTATCGTCTGAAACATTGCTGAATCCGTGAGTTGAAAAGGGAAGGAATCTGCCCTGCTGGGCGGGGCGCGAGTATAGCAGCGCCCACAAGGCAAGCGCAGCTAAAGAAGGCGCCTTAGCAGCGGGGAAACAGCAATCCGTTGACGCTGATCAGGCTGCGGGCGGCTCCGGCACCAACGGGGTATCGGGCTTGTCGGTGCGGTTGCGCAATGGCACCCCGAGTACATCGTGCAGGAAGTAGCGCGCGACCGGCACCCCCAGCAACATGCCCCATAAACCGAACACGTGATAACCGGCGTACAGGATCATGACAGTCAAAACCGGGTTCAATTTCAGATGGCGGCCGTAGATGAACGGGTTCAGCAGGTAGGCTTCCACCGCATGGATGATGACAATCAGGCCGATCACCCCGAAGGAAAGGCTCAAGCCGCCGGCGTTCAGCGCGACCAGCACGATAGGCGTGGTCGAGATGAATACACCCAGTACCGGGATGAAGCTGCAGACGAAGACAATGGCTGACAGCATCGCCATCAAGGGGATGTCCAGAATCCACAGACCAATAAGAGTGAACAGGGTGTTGATCACGGCAATCATCGCCTGGGCTTCCAGCGAACGGCCCAGCAGCAAGCCGAAACGCACCACCGGCATCGCTGCTTCCTCATAGAAGTCTCCCACCCGCGAATTGCGCAGCCGGCCGACACCGTGCTTGATCCGGCCCAAATCCATCAACAGCAGGAAACTGAACAGCAATGCCAGCAGGGTGGTGGCGACACCGCGGTAAACCATGTTGATGGCCGCCGGCGCCAGTTGCCGGATGTGCTGGAACTGCTCGGTCATCAGTGCGCTTACCAGCAACTGATCCTGCTTGCGCAGGTACTGCGACACCGCCGAGCCAGGCTCACCGCCGGTTTCCAGGCTTTGCAGCAGCACTGTCTCATCTAGGCCGAGGCGTACGCGCTCTGTTGCCAGCGCCTCATCGAGTTCGACGATGAAGTCATCCTCCAGCGCACTGCGCAGGAAACCATTCAGCGGTTGCCGCAGTGAGGGGTACTGCTCGAGCAGATTATTCTTGGCATCCACCATGCTCTGTTCAATCTGTGGCAGATTGCCGATCAGCCGGTTTGCCTCGGACGCAATGTCGGGTGCCACGAAGCGCACGAAGGAGCCGATGGCCAGCAGGAACAGCAAATAGACCAGGCTCAAGGACAGGCCCTGACGCATTCGCAGCCGCTGGTTGGCGAACTCCGCCAAGGGGGCGGCGGCAAACGCCAGTACGAAGGTAAGGAATACCAGACCGAAAAAATCGCGCAGCACCCACAACAGGCCAAAGAAAATGGCCCAGATGACAGAGCGGCGATTGCGCTTGTAGAACTCGTTGAGACTGAAAGTAGACATGTGGCGCAGTATACGGGGCGCCTCACCTGCAGGACCAGCGAAGCCGGCGGATTGTTGTTGCCGGGTTGCTACCTTGCCATCGCCTTGCGGTTACTTGGGCGCCGGCAACAGCGCGGCTGCCTCGCGATAGGGCAAGGCTGCTATGCCGCTGAGTTGCATCGAGTGTCGCAACGAACGGCCGAGGATGTAGGCAAACACCCGGCCCTGGTAGCCGAGAGTGGGCACAAAGGTGGGCAGTATGTCTTCGATATGCTCGGCCTGTTCGAGCGCCGCCTGGAAAATATCGCGCTGGCGTTCGATATGGGCGATGAATGCCGCGTCCTCTGCTACTTCAGCGGCCAAGTCCAGCGTCCACGTCCGATCCACCAGCAACTCACAACGGCCGATATAGCGATGCGGCATTTCCTTGTGCCACTCATCCGGTCCGATCAACGACAAGCGGTAACCCTCCGGCCGCGAATACAGCCAATACACCTGCCCCACTGCGGGGTTGAAGCGGATTTCGCTCTGCAACACAAACAGCGAGGTGAACAGCTCCATCTCGATCTGGGTGATCGGTTTCGGCGGCACCTGCAAGCGCAGCATGTGCTGTTGCAGGCCTGCCAGAATGGGCACCAGTCCCTTGCCCTGCGGATTCGGATTGCGCTTTGCCATCATTTCATCTCGTCGAACAGCGGTAGCCGGTACGCAGGGATTGCAGCGCCGGATGATTGGCCCCGCATCAAGGCACGCCGAGCGGGGTGGCATCGCCTTCAACGTCGCCCAGTGCCCACCTCAATGCATTGAGGAACATCTGCTGCACCTGCGGGTTGTCCCACGACTGGTCGCTGTGGCCGAGCACTGAATAGAACACGCGGCCGGCGCCATACTGCCGTGCCCACGCGATCGGCACATCCTTGTCGGTATCAGGGCTGCGGCCCAGTGCCGGGTCGAGTTTGCCAAGGTCGACACTGGCAAGCACGCGCACGTTCTCACGCGAATACGGCGCTTTGTGCACGGCGGCTTCGTCGTACACGGTGAAAGTCGAAGGCAGGCCCTGCATCGCCGGGAACGCCGGGTCTTCGACAATGATGGGCAGTTCCACTTCCAGTTTTTCCGACTTGGTCCACGGGTGATCCCACAAGCCACCCACCATGTCACGGTACCCCGGATGCTGCTGGAAGGCGTTATCGCCGGTGTGGGCAGCGACGAAGCCCTTGCCATCGTCACGCACGAAGGCCAGCAGATCGGCCATCTGCTGTTCGCTCAGCGAGCCAGGGCCGGCACCGAAAAAGAACACGGCATCGAAGAAATCGAGGTTTTTCGAATTGAGCACCGGAGCACCGTTGGCCATCACCGGCGCTTTGGTCACCAGCTGGGTGTCGGTGCGGATGATGGTCATGTAGGCGCCGCTTTCGCGGCCAAGTCGCTCAATGGTGGCCAGCGCGTGCGATACCGAGTCATGCTGAAAGGCGGTGGAGACGTCGGCCAGCGCCAGCACTTTCTTGTGGCCGGGCCAGGGATCGGGACGCGGGGCGGCGGCGGGAGCGGCCGGCTGCGCCAGTGCCAGAGCGGGTAACAAACAAACACAGGCCAGCCAATTGCGGGCAGCCACTGCAAGGGTCATCGGAAGCTCCTGTTGCATGGGGTTGAAGTGGCGGCAGTAGATTCCACAATGCCTTCACAGTAAAGCGCTGCCAGCTTCAGTGCAGGTCTGGAGCCTGACCGTGAATCCCATTACATTGCGCACCCCTGACCTGGCCTTGTGTTGCATGCTGCTGCGTACCGCCCTTTCAATCTCCTTTGCCCTCAGCGCTTGCCTGTGGTGGCCGTCCAGCGTGCGTGCCGCCGATGTGGATGTCTTGCTGGGCCAGATGACGCTGGATGAAAAGCTGGCGCTGCTGCACGGCCGCAAGGACCCGGAGCCAGCCATCGGCTTCGACAGCGCCGGCTATCTGCCGGGTGTGCCGCGCCTCGGGATTCCGCCGCTGCGCCTGACCGATGGGCCGGCCGGCATCCGCACCACCCAAAGCGCCACCGCGCTGCCTGCCCCGGTAGCACTCGCTGCCAGCTTCGATCCGGCCGTGGCCAAACGCTATGGCGAAGTGCTGGGCTTCGAAGGAGTAGCGCGCAATCAGCAAGTGCTGCTGTCGCCCATGGTCAATCTGGTACGCGTGCCCTACGCCGGCCGCAATTTCGAAACCTTTGGCGAAGATCCGCTGCTGGCCGGCGCCATCGTTGCCGCCGAGATTGAAGGCATCCAGCAGAACGGCATGATGGCCACCGTCAAACATTTCGCCGCCAACAATCAGGAACAGGATCGCCTCACCATCGACGCCACTGTCGACGAACGCACCCTGCATGAACTCTACCTGCCGGCGTTTGAAGCTGCCGTCAAAGCCGGCGTCGCCAGCGTGATGTGCGCCTACAACCAGATCAACGGCCAGTTCGGTTGCGAGAACACCCACCTGCTGCAGGACGTGCTGCGGCGCGACTGGGGCTTTGAAGGCTTCGTGATGACAGACTGGTGGGCGCGCCACTCGCTGGACGCCCTCGCCAACGGCCTCAATGTGGAGATGCCGGGTTACACGCATCCGGAATATCCGGTGGATGTGTACTTCGATGCACCGCTGCGGCAAGCCGTGCAACAAGGCCGCATTGCCGAATCCCAAGTAGACGCTGCTGTACGACCGCTGCTGGTAATGATGGATCGCTTCGGCATGATCGACGGCAGCGTGGCACCGCCAGCCGCGCATAACATCGATGCACATCAGGTCGCGCTGGATACCGCACTGGCCGGCGCCGTACTGCTGAAGAACGACAACGCCGTGCTGCCGCTGGCCAACGCCCAATTGAAAGATACCGTGATCTTCGGCCCCACCGCTGCATTCACTCTTGCCGGCGGTGGCGGCAGCTCGCGTGTGTTGCCGTCAGCGCGTGACAACACGCTGGCTGCATTGGCGGCGCTCAACGATGGTGTCAGCCCGGCGTGGCAACCTGGCTACGATCTTGATGGCCATACCATTCCGGCTTCTGCGCTGGCGTTGCCTGATGAGGCCGGCAATGGCCTGCGCCACATCGATTACAAGGGCGAGATAGAAGATGTGGTCACGCTTGAGCGCACCGGCAACAATCCGCTGCGCGGCACCGGCATGTGGTATTGGGACGGTGAAATCGTGGCGCCGGAAACCGGCAGTTATGAACTGATGGTGCAAACCGACGGCCCGGTGGCCAGCATCCGTCACAACGGCAAGCGCATCCTATTCAACGACAGTGGCGTGCTCAGCAATGCCTCGCTGGTGCCTACGCGCGATGGGCTGCGCAACGCGGCAGTCACCGTCAATCTGCAAGCCGGCGAACATTTTTTTATGCGGGTTGAAGCCTGGACCGGCGACGACCGCCCGGTGCAACTGCGTCTTGCCTGGCTGACGCCTTCACAACGGCAGGCCAGCATTGATGCCGCCGTGCAGTCAGCGGCTGCAGCCAACACCGCCGTAGTGTTTGCCCATGTCGAAGGCACCGAAGGCGGCGATCACAAAACGCTGGAACTGCCGGGATACCAGGACGCGCTGATCACCGCGCTTGCCCAACGCACTGATGCCAATGTCGTCGTAGTGCTCAACACCGGCGCACCGGTGACGATGCCGTGGATTGATGGGGTCGCGGCCGTGCTGCAGCTGTGGTATCCGGGGCAAGCCGGTGGCGAGGCCACTGCACAACTGCTGATGGGCCTTGCCAATCCGTCCGGCAAATTGCCGGTGAGCTTCCCGCGCAACGAAGCCGATATTCCGGTGAATGCGCCACTGCGCTATCCGGGAGTCGACAACAAGCAGGAATATTCCGAAGGCCTGTTGATGGGTTACCGCTGGTACGACGCTCGCAATATCGAACCGCTGTTTGCGTTCGGACATGGGCTGTCCTACACCACGTTCGACTATAGCGACCTCGAGCTGGAGCGTGTTGGTGATGAGGTGAACATCAGTTTCACGCTGCGCAACAGCGGTCAGCGTACCGGCCTCGAAGCCGCGCAGGTGTATCTCGAACAGGAAGGCGTCGAAGACGTTACGACCGAAGTGCGCAAACTGGTGGCCTTCAGCAAAGTCACGCTGACACCAGGCGAAAGCCGCCGGCTTGCGCTGACGGTGCCTGCACGCAGCTTCGACTACTGGAACACGGCAACGCACGCCTGGAGCCAATTGACTGGCGCGAAAGTGTTTCATGTCGGATCGTCGTCGCGCGATCTGCGCTTGAAGGCTATGCTGCAGTTCAGTCCGCGCCAGTAATCATCAAAACAAAAACCACAGCAACGAGGGGACCACATGACCACCAACACCAAGAGCGGCCGCTATCAGGTACCACTGGTCTTCCTGACTTCGCTGTTCTTCATGTGGGGCTTCATGACCAGCCTCAACGACATCCTGATTCCGCATCTGCGCAATGCCTTCAGCCTCAGCTACACGCAGGGCATGCTGATCCAGTTCTGCTTTTTCGGCGCCTATGCCATCGTGTCGCTGCCGGCCGGCCGGCTGCTTGATCGTATCGGTTACCAGAAGGGCATTGTTGCCGGCTTGATGCTGGCCGGCGTTGGCTGCTGGTTGTTCTGGCCTGCCGCTGCCGCTCTCACTTACCCGCTGTTCCTCGGCGCCTTGTTCGTCCTCGCCGCTGGCATCACCATCCTGCAGGTATCCGCCAATCCCTATGTGTCAGCACTCGGATCCGCCCACACCGCCTCCAGCCGCTTGACCCTGACCCAGGCCTTCAACTCACTCGGCACCACCGTAGGCCCCCTGCTCGGCGGCGCCCTGATTCTCGGTGTAGCAGCAGCCGGCAGCGATGCCACCAGCGAAGCCCGCAGCGTACAAGGCCCCTACCTCTTCCTCGGCGCCCTCTTCTTCGTGCTCGCCGTCGTGTTCGCCAAAATCAAACTGCCCGTACTTTCGATAGAGTCGGCCATCGAATCCCCCGCAGACTCCACCAACACAGCTGATTCGAGAAGCCCCTCGGGCGCCGTAGCCTCCGGCGAAGGTGCCTGGAGCTTCCCCCAACTCAAATTCGGCACCATCGCCATCTTCGTCTATGTGGGCGGTGAAGTAGCGATAGGCAGCTTCCTCATCAACTACCTCGGCGAAGCCGATATCGCCGGCCTCGCCGAAGCCGCTGCTGCACCCTACGTCAGTTACTACTGGGGTGGCGCCATGGTGGGCCGCTTCATCGGCGCTGCCATCATGCGCGTGTTCGCGCCAGGCCGCGTGCTGGCGCTGCATGCGTTGGCAGCAGTGGCATTGGTTACTCTGTCGATGCTCAGCAGCGGCAGCGTAGCGATGTGGAGCATCCTTGCAGTGGGTCTCTGCAACTCCATTATGTTCCCCACCATCTTCAGCCTCGCCGTCAGCGGCCTCGGCAAACACACCAGTCAGGGTTCCGGCTTGTTGTGCATGGCGATAGTGGGTGGTGCATTACTGCCGGTGTTGCAGGGCGTGATCGCCGATTCAAGCGGCATCCAGGCCGGCTTCATCATTCCGATCCTGTGCTACTTGTATATCTGCTACTTCGGCTTCCGGTTTCCGCACGAGGCGGAGTGAGACTCAGTAACGCAGGCCAAAGCCGAACTTATACAGCGGATCTGCTGGGTCCCCGCTTTCGCGGGGATGACGAACGCTTGCGCGGGGATGACGAACGCTTGCGCGGGGATGACGAACGCTTGCGCGGGGATGACGAACGCTTGCGCGGGGATAACGGAGGCTTGTACCGGGATGACGAGTAATGCTTGTTCAGGGTTGCTTTAAGCTTACCTGTGACTACTACGCTGCCTGACGGACACGCGCCACAACTGACGCAAAGCGTGGTGCTGCCGTTTCAGCCAAGACTGTTATTCATCTCCAACACCTTCTGCTTCAGCGCCACCTTGTGCTCCGCCAGCTTCTTGGCAATTTTCGGATTGCTGGTGCCGAGAATGGTGGCAGCCAGAATCCCTGCGTTGCGCGCGCCATTCAGTGCCACCGTAGCCACCGGAATACCGTTCGGCATTTGCAGGATCGACAGAATCGAATCCCAACCGTCAATCGAGTTGCGCGACTTGATCGGCACGCCGATCACCGGCAGCGTGGTGATCGACGCTACCATGCCCGGCAAATGGGCAGCGCCACCGGCGCCAGCCACGATGATTTTGAGACCGCGTTCGCGCGCTGTTTTGGCGTAGTCCATCATCACCTCAGGGGTGCGATGGGCGGATACCACAGCGACTTCATACGGAATACCGAAGTGCTTCAGCATGTCTGCCGCTTCCTGCATGACAGCCAGATCGCTGCTGCTGCCCATGATGATGCCTACGATTGCCTTGCTCATGTTGTGACTCCGGTTGCAGTTGGCAACCTGCTCAAGTTTCTGTTTATCAAGTTCCTGTCTATCAAGTTACCACTTTCAAAATACGTTTTACCTGCTCGACTTTTTCCAGCAGGCGCGGGATATCACTGTCGAGAATTGTCACATGCCCCATCTTGCGATGCGGGCGTGTTTCCTTCTTGCCATACAACACTACGTTGGTGCCGGCGATCGCCAGTACTTCCGCCAGACCTTCGTAGCGCACCGGACCGCTGTGGCCATCGGCGCCCAGCAGATTCACCATCGCCGAAGGTGACTTCAGGCGCGTATCGCCTAGCGGCTGATTGAGGATGGCGCGCAGATGCTGCTCGAATTGCGATACATGGTTGGCGCAGATGGTCTGGTGGCCGGAATTGTGTGGTCGTGGCGCTACTTCGTTGACAAGCACTTCACCCTGCTTCGTTACGAACATCTCCACCGCCAGCAAGCCGACAATGCCAAACGCCTCCACCACTTGCCGGGCCACGGCTTCCGCGCGCTGCAGAATCGCTGCTGATGCACTGCTCGGCGATAGCAGGTAGTCCACCAGGTTGTAGCGCGGATCGAATACGCACTCCACCGGCGGGAACACCGCGGTCTCACCATTGGCATTGCGGGCAGCGATCACCGAAATTTCGCGATCGAAGTCGATGTATTTTTCCAGCAGCCCCGGCTGGTCGAAGCCCTGGTCCAGCTCAGCCAGGGAATTGAGCCGCCGCACACCGCCGCCGTCGTAACCGCCAGTGCCTTGCTTGTTGAAGGCCGGCAGAAAGTCAGCGTGGTTGGCGATGTCGGCGCGGTTGTCGACCAACACGAAGTCGGCAGTGGGAATGTTGTGCTCACGGTAGAACTGCTTTTGTTTGCGTTTGTCCTGGATCAGCTCGATCACGCGCGGCTGCGGATACACCTGCAGGCCTTCCTTCTCGAGCTGATGCAGCGCCTGCACGTTGACGTTCTCGATCTCGATCGTCAGCAGGTCTACCCGCTTGCCGAAGTTGTATACGGTATCGTAATCGGTGAGCGAGCCTTGCTGGAATTGCGAGGCAAACTCGCGACAGGGGGCGATAGGGGAAGGGTCGAGCACCGAGGTGTGGACATCAAGATTGACGCAGGACTGGATCAGCATGCGCCCCAGTTGGCCGCCGCCGAGAATGCCTAATCTGTAGTCCTGATAGAACGCTTTCATGCCTGTTTTGCCGAATGGTTTGCTGTGTGACAGGAAAGCGGCGCAGTCTACCACTGCGGCCCGCTAGGGGGCTACCGGCGGTCGAGTTCGGCCAGCAATTGGCGGGCTTCGCGGTGGTTGGGGTCCAGTGCCAGCGCCTGCAGCAGATCGGCGTTGGCATCGGCAACGCGTTCGATTTCCACCAGGGTCTGTGCCCGCAGGAAATATACCTCGGCCTGGCGCGGTTCGATCTTCAGTGACAGCTCGAAGCATTCCAGTGCAGGCGGGATATAGCCCATGCGGCGCAATACCAGGGCACGGTTGTTGAGGGCCCGGTAATTGGTGTTGTCGCACTGGAAGCTGCGATCAAAATCACTCATCGCCAGGGCTTCCTGCAGCAGCATGAAATAGGCCATGCCACGGTGATTGAATACGATGGAACGCACGTTCAGATCGGCACTGCCCTCCAGCACCTTGGTGTACTGCTGCACTGCGACCTGATAGTCCTTGTCGTTGTGGGCCTTCAACGCCGCCAGCAGCAAGCGTTCCAGCTCGGCGCGGCTGGTGGCACCCGGTGTTTCGATGCCGGGCAGAGTGCCCTGCGGCAGTTCCTGCGGCAGCAATTGCACATCACCGTCGAGCGGGCTGCCAGCCTGGTCGAGCATGGCCTGGAATCGTTGCTGGCCCCAGCGCTCCATTTCTTTCTGGGCGTCGCGGATTTCCTGGAAAATCATGTCGGCCAGACTGAGGCTGGCATTGATCGCCGCCAGCTTCTTGCGGATCACTTCACTGTTGGGAAAGCGGAAGTGGTTCTTGTAGATGAGCTCGTGCTCTACCTCGGCCCAGGCATCCTGCAGGATCGTGCGCACCTGCACTTCCACCACAGGTTTGCAGCACGCTGGCAGCTGCAAGGTTTCGGTCACCGGCAACTCGACATGCACCGAGTCGTAGGCGAACTCGCGGAACGACAGCTTTTCGGATTTGCGTTCGATATCACCACCGTTGTGGAATTGCCGCAACAACTCCACCACCTGCTCAACGCCTTCCTGGAACGGTACAACGATGCGCAGACCGAGCAGATCCTTGATTTCCGGATCATCGATGCCGGCGCTGGTTTCGAGAAAGCTGCGCTTCTCACTGATGCTCTCAAGTGCCTTCACGCGTGATTGGAACGTGACACGCAAATGCTGGCGCTCAAGGGTTTTTTCGATCTGTTGGCGCTGCTTGTCAAGATACTGCTTCCAGCTGTGGCCGTAGCTGGCATAGGACTGGCTGATGTCATGCAGGGCTTTCATGGGGCAGGTAATGCCAAGGGCAATACTGAGGGCAGCGAAGACAAGGGAATACGGAACAGATCGCGCTGCTCGTTGCCCAGCAACAGCGTGGCGTCGTCGATCCAGGTAACGGCTTCCAGCTGCCGCAACGCCCCGCGGCTGAACGGATAGTGTTTTGCCAGTCCCGACAACCATTGGTCACCGCCATCCTGCGGGCGCGAGAACAACCACAGTGCATCCTGTGAAATGACCGCCAGCGTGTTGCCGTCGGGCGACAAATCAGCACCAGTGGCACCGAGGATCTCCGGGTGGCTGTCGATCTTCTTCAGCAGGTTGCTCTGGTCGGTAAAGCGGGTCTCGAGCCGGTACAGGTTGGCGCCTGGCTCGAAATCAGTACCCATCACACCACCGCCGCGATGCTTGGTGATCAGATACAGCGCATTGTTGAAGACAAACAGACTCTCGCTGTCGAAGTGCTTTACGCTGGCAGGAAATTCGGTTTGTTCCGGATACACCACAGGCAAGCGCTGGATTACCGCCGAACGTGTTGACGCTGTCGGATCGATTTCACTGATCAGGTAGATAGCGAGATCGCGGCGGTCGTTGGCGTTGTTGCCGGTGTCGGCGAGATAGAGGTAGTTGTCGTCGATGGCGATGTCTTCCCAATCAACGTTTTCTGCTTCAAGTACCGGGAAACCCTGCCACTGTTGTTTGCCCCTTTCCGGCGCATCACCGTAATGGGTGAACTTCGAGTAGGTCGGCAGTATGGAAACACCCTCGGCAGTAATGGCAAAGATGCGGGCGCTGTCGCCGCTGTCGTTGTGTACCCAGTAGGTGTTGTCGCGGCCCGGGCTTTTGACAATTCCGCTCATTTCGCTGATGGGGTCTGCCGCGATCTGCGCGCTGGGCGTTGGAGCCCACAAGGTCGCTTCAGCGGCAAGCAAGGGCGCAAAACCGGCGGCAGCCAGCAAGCTGAAAGGAATGCAACGTACCAAGAACTTCATCACGACATGATCACAACTCAAGATCACAACTGGAAATCACAACTTAAGTTCACAACTTAAGTTCACAACTACGGTCGCAACGCGCGCAACACAAACTCTATGTGCATGCGTGAATAGTCTTCAATGACAATCGGTGCCTGTTCGCGGAACTGCAGATTCCAGTTTACGCTGATTAGCACCGGCGCTGTCACCAACTGCAGGTAGAGTTTGTCGGCATCGGCGCGGAACTCACCGGTTTCGATACCGGTGTCGATGATTCGCCGCAGCACCTGGTAGGACTTGCTGATGATCTCCTGGTAGAAGAACGCAGCAATCGTTGGAAACCGCAGCGCTTCGCTGGAAATCATAGCCATCAACGGCGGTATGCGCGGATTGTTCATCGACGCATAGAAATTGCGCAAATGGCTCGCCAGCAGATCCGATGCACTGCCGGTAAAGTTGGCCACATAGGCTTCGGCAGCGTCGCGCAGCGGAAACAGGGTTTGCCGCACCATTTCCTCGAACAGGTTCTCCTTGCTGTCGAAATACAGATAGATGGTGCCCTTGCCGATGCCGGCGCGCTCGGCGACGTCATCGAGCTTGGTGGCAGTGAAGCCCTGCTGCATGAACGCATCAAACGCAGCATCAATGATGGCGATGCGGCGGGCTTCCTTCTGCAATTCGCGTTTCCCTGTCCTTGGCAGTTCGAACGTTGCACTCATGGCTTGGAACCTGATGGCGATATGCCTGCATCGTAAAGAATGACCAACGAGACAGTCAAACCCGATTGCTGCCGGTGTTGCGCCCTCTCAATGCTCACGACGCAGGAGCGTCAGGGGCGAGCGTTTGCTGGAGGAAATCCAGCAGCTTGGTCCACGCGTCATCGCTGGCTTCCTTGTGGTAGCGCTCAGGCATCGGAAAATTCTGGAAAGCGTGGCCGGCACCATCGTATTGATGGAATGTGTGCTTTATACCGGCCGTAGTGAGAGCAGCGCTGTAATCGGCAACATCCTGTGGCGATGGATTGGTGTCGTTATTGCCATAAAAGCCGATCACCGGACAGGCGATGAAGCGCGTCAGTTCGATTGGCGGCACATTGCCGGCCCCGAGCGCTTTCTTGATGTTGCCACCATAGAAAGTCGCCAGTGCCGCCAGTTGCGGCAGGTGACACGCCGCCAGCCAGGCCACACGGCCACCCCAACAATGTCCCACCAGACCGATACGGGCGGCATCCACATCAGGTTCTGTCTTCAACAATGCGAACGCAGCCTGCATGTCAGCCACCATCCAGTCATCGCGGCTTTCTTCGCGCTTCTTCTCCAGCGGATCACTCTTTGGCCACCAGTGGAAGATGAACGGCACTGCCACCACGTAGCCATTTTCGGCGAAGCGCTGGGCAGTGGTGAGTGTGAAGGCATCGTTCTCGAGGCCGGTGTGGCCCATCGGAATATGTTGTGCCATCAGAATGGCCGGATGTGGCCCGTCGCCTTGCGGGCGGAACAGGAACACTTCCATGGTCGAGCCCAACACGTTCACTGTCTTGATGGAATACACGTAACTTCAACCTCTGCTTTTCGTTTAAGGCAATGCTGATCAAGTCGTCATTCCCGCGCAAGCGGGAATCCAACTGCTCATTCAGGCGCGACTACCACCGAACGCGCGCAACCGAACCAGCGCTGCGATCGCCCGATGATTTCTGCACTGGAAAAACCGGCTTGGCGCAGCCTGTCAAACAATGTCACTGTGACGGACAAGGTTCCGCAGCGCTTGACCCTTCACCATAAGGGCAAGGTTATCGAGGAAGTTGGCCTCGCTGCGGGCACGCATGCCGGTGCCACCGTTCGAGGTATGGGGCGTGAGTGAAACCCGTGGGTGCGCCCACACCCACGAATCCGCTACCGGCGGCTCGTGGTTGAACACATCGAGGATGGCGTAGTCGGGCTTGCCGTGATCGAGCGCGGCATGCAGATGTGCTTCCACCACCAGATCGCCACGGGCGATGTTGATCAGTACCGACTTCTCTTTCATTGCATCAAGGAAGTGTTTGTTGACCAGATCGCGGGTGGACGCATTGGCTGCGCAAGCGATAACGACGACATCGGCCCTGGGCAGTTCTTCCAGCAACCTATCTTGTGGCGCCACAAAATCCGCCAGCCCTTCGGTGTCCTGCTTGCGACGCACTGCCGTTACCGTTGCACCGAAGGCTTTGGCGCGGCGTGCCACTTCCTTGCCGATTTCACCGAAACCCACCACCAGCCAGTGAGTGCCGTGCACTTCGCGGAAGCCGCGGTGCTTCCAGACCTTCTGCTGCTGCTTGGCGCGGTAGTCGTAAACGTTCTGCCAATACGCCAGCAACTGGCCAAACACGAACTCGGCAATCGCAATTGCCTGGGCGTGGTTGTTGGTAACGGTCACGCCCTTCTCCACCAGTTCGAGGTACGGCAGCTTGTCGAGCCCGGTGTTTACGGTGTGCAGCCACTTGAGTGAGGGCATGTGCAGCATCAAGCGGAAGTACTCGTGCAGCATGGGCGAGAAGAACAGTTCAGTGTGGATCCAGCACCAGTCGGGTTTGATGTCCTTCGGCAACACTTCCACACCGTGGTGCCACAGGCGGCCAGCTTCGTCGTACAGCACTACGTCGAGCTCGGGCGCGGCCGCATGAATGCGCTCGCGCAGGCGCTCGTAGCTGGGTTTGAAGTAGAGCGCCTGCATCAACAACCTCGTCTCAAGGAACTATTCAAGGAACTATTTAGGGAACTACGAACGTGTAATCCAGCGTGTAGAACGCGCGGTCGAGACCTTTGGCAGCGATCTCGGCGGCGTCGTCATGTTGGGTGATATCCACACGGAAATCCTTCACCGAGAAGATGGTGTCGGAATCCACATACGGCGAATGGTTGAAGTACATCATGGTGGTGAAATCAGGATGACCTTCAGCGTGGATCATGTAGTGGATGTGACAGGCGCGGTAACCATGGCGACCCAACTGCTCCAGCATGGAACCAGTAGGGCCGGAAGTCGGCACCGGATAATCACCAGGAACGACAGTACGGAAATGCAGCTTGCCGTTGGCATCGGTGCGGAAGCGGGCGTAGAAGTTCCACTCCGGCAGATTCTCACGCTGTACGTAGTAGTGGCCCTCGCCATTCGGCTGCCACACATCAACAATCGCATTCGCCAGCGGCTTGCCGTTTTTGTCCTGCACGGTATGCGTGACAAACAGCGGCTTTTCGCCAGCAACAATCTCACCGATCAAATCGCCCTGCTGCCGTTCCGGCAAAGCGCCGAAGTACAGCGGACCTTCCACGTTCATTTCAGTGGTGCCATGGCCGTGATTCTTGTCGTCAGCCAGCAACACGCAGGTTTCCGAGATCCCGAGACAGTCCGTCATCAGCGTGATTTCGCCCATCGGGAAATCCTGGTTCGGCGTGGCCAGCTTGAACAGGAACTGACGGCCGATCTCCAGCTCTTCAGTCGTCAGGTTCACTTCGCGCTGGAAGGCGTGCAGATGTTTGACCAGGCTGCTGTAGATTTCATGCAGGCGCGGATTGGTCTTGCCCTTGTCACCGTGGTTGATGACGGCTTCGGTAATGTTGTCGAGCGTGATGGCTGGCATGGCGTTCCCCTGATGGAGTTGTTGTTGGTGGTGCTGGACTGATAATACCCAGCCTTCGCCCTGCGGGCTATGGCGGGCAGGCTCAGCCTTCGCCCTGCGGGCTATGGCGGGCAGGCTCAGCCTTCGCCCTGCGGGCTATGGCGGGCGAGCCAGCCTCATGTATTTGGAGTGTTAGTGGGCAGCCAAGCCTTGGGTTTGCAGGGTGTGGATGAGGGAGCCGGCGTCGGCGGGAGCCAGTAGTGAGGCGCACAGGTTCACTGTCTGTGGCAGTACTTCCGACTGCCGCAGCATCAGTGCCAGGGCCTCGCCGCTGCCCTGCCCGCACAAATCCGCCACCACCAGCGGGCTCAAGGCCCCCACTTCCGGCAACACCGCAAAGTCACACAAGGGATGCAAGGCCTGCAGCAATTTTGGCCCGCACATCTGCGGCGCCACATGTGCTGGATCAACCCGCCGCATCAAGGACTCCACTGTGTGGATCAGAAACGGTAACACTGGACAACCACGGCGGAACACAGTCACGGCATTGTGGATATTGCGCCGCGCCTGCAACTTGCTGTCCTTCTGCTGCACCCACACCTCCTGACCAAAAGCGCAGGTGCCGTCGAAGTCGAAGGTCATGGCGGGATCGAGTACCAAAAGATCAGCGTCACACCAGATGACCTCGCTGTAGCCTTCAGCCAACGCCTGCCGCGCCAGTATCAGGCGGGCGTAGTCAGTGGCAACGGGAAGTTTGTTGCTGACTTTGGCCATGTACCACTCAGGGACCAAATCGAAGATTTCATCACCGATAAAGCAGTATTCATGCCCCTCGGATTTCGCCCAGCGCTGCACGCTGGTGAGGCAACTGCTCATCCAGCCTTGTTGTTGGCGGGGGCTGCAAGATTGAATGACGAGAGGGGCGGGCATGGGCGTGTTGGCTGGGTTCGAATGATGGGCAATGTAGCAGCATTGATGCTGGAGTGTTCAGTGCAACAAGCAGCTGGTTTCCGCTTGCCCGGTTTGGAGTGGTTGCGTAGGCTCTGGCGATAGAAAAACACGCATGCATGGCGATCTTTTTTGACGCGCATGCTCAATATCAAAATGTTAGAGCGCCATATCTTCGTATGGCGATAAATATGCCGGTCTGATAGGCTTCGCCCATGAGTGAAGCTACGTTTGAATGGGATTCCAAGAAGGAGCTGGAGAACATCGCCAAGCATGGCGTTTCATTTTTTACCGCTCAGTACGCCTTTGCCGATAAGCATCGCGTAATTGCCAAAGATCTCGAGCACAGCTCATCAGAAGAGCGTTACTTCTGCTTTGGCAAGTCCGGGGAGGGCATACTCACGGTTAGATTCACATACAGAAACTCTACCATCCGCATCTTTGGTGCCGGGTATTGGCGAAAGGGCAAGGCAATCTATGAGCACGAAAATAAAGTACACCGATGAGCCAATTGGCAAAACTCAAGTAGTGGCTGACTTCTTGCCATCCCCTGCTGAGCTTGCCTACCGAGAGGAAGGGGTCAAAGTCA
>CAISOD010000043.1 GCA_903887045.1 uncultured Gammaproteobacteria bacterium
GATCCTGACCATGCCAGCGTGGTGATCTGGACCAGAGTAACGGCCAGTGGCGAACAACAACTGCAATGGCAGCTTGCCCAGGATGTCGCGTTTGAACAGATCATCCAACAAGGCAGCACCGTCACAGATGCGAGTCGTGATCACACCGTAAAGGTATTGGTCGACCAGCTGGAAGCCGGCGTCACTTGTTACTACCGTTTCCTTGCAGGTGCTGCAGTTTCCCCGGTTGGGCGAACCCGCACCTTGCCGCAGGGCGCGCTTGATCGGCTTGGCATCGCGCTGGTGTCGTGCTCGAACTACCCCTTCGGTTTCTTCAATGCCTACGACGCCATCGCCAGCGACGCCAATGTCGACTTCGTGCTGCACACCGGCGACTACCTCTACGAATATGGTCACGATGGCTGGGGTGACGATGTGGCGCAAACACTGGGACGCCGGCACGAACCTGCCCACGAAATAGTCAGCCTCACCGACTACCGCATACGCCATGCGCAATACAAAACCGATGCCGGTTCGCAGGCGATGCACGCAGCCCATCCCTTGCTGGCCTGCTGGGACGATCATGAAAGCGCCAACAATCCATGGACCGGCGGCGCCCAGAATCACCAGAAAGAAACGGAAGGCGATTGGCAGGCCCGCCGTGCTGCCTCGGTGCAGGCTTATTTTGAATGGATGCCGATACGTGAACCCGAGTGGCTGAGTCAGCAAGGTCGCACTCAGATGCAGTTCTGGCGTAGCTACTCCTTCGGCGATCTCGCCACTTTGTTCACGCTGGAAACCCGCCACACTGCGCGCGCCGAACAGATCGACTATCTGGCCTACGCCGACAAAATCACCAGCGCAGCCGATGCAAGTAACCTGGTAGACACTGTAATCGCCGCAGCGGAGCGCCCGCTGCTGGCGCCGGAGCTGGAAACTGATCTGCTGGCTGCGCTCAAGAGCTCAGTCGAGCGCAAACAACCCTGGCGCTTGATCGGCAATCCGATGCCGATTGCCCGCACACTGGTACCCGACGTGGTGCAACTCGGTCTGCTGCCAGATCCAGCACAAGACCCCAACGCCTCCGACGACGCCAAGGCACTGGCATGGAAAGGCAAGTGGAACCTGCCGTTTTACCCTGACACCTGGGACGGCTATGAATGGGCGCGTGAACGGCTGTATAAGCTCAGCCGCCAGGCCGGTGCCGGCGATCTGGTCTTCCTGACCGGCGACAGCCACAGTTTCTGGGCCAACCAATTGGCCGATGCCAAGGGCCAGAGTGCCGGCATTGAATTGGGCACAGCCGGTGTCACCTCACCCGGCGATTTCGTCTCCAGCGGCTTTGGCGACCAACTGTCGATCAAACTCGACCAGGCCTTCATTGACCACAATCCCGAAATCGTCTGGACCGACAACATGCACCAGGGTTATGTGCGACTGCAGCTGACGCCGTCCGGGGCGGTGGCAGATTTCGTTGCCGTGGATACCGTGCTGCAACCTGCTTATCGCACCGAGCTGCTGGCACGGTTTGCCCTTGTCACTCGCGCGGAGGGAGTTTTCATCGAAGCGCTCTGACCGAAACTACCCCGTTGGAATTGGAGGTAAGCACAAGCCGCTGAAGTGCTAATATGCGCGCCAAATTTACGTAGTATCGACCCTCTTGCTTCCCTCCCAACGTTATCAACAACTGCTTTTGCAGGCAGGCTTCAAGGCAGACCCGCTGCAGGCACAGGCCGTGCTGCGGCTGGATGCCTTGTACACAAGCCTGCTTGAACCGACTCCCTGGTATTCACGCCGCAAGGCAATCACCGGCATCTATCTGTGGGGCCCGGTGGGTACAGGAAAAAGTCTGCTGACCGATCTGTTCGTTGATTGCCTGCCGGCCAAGGTCGGCAAAACCCGCCAGCATTACCAGCACTTCATGGCACGGGTTCATCGTGAAATGAACGCCATCAGCGGTACTGCAAATCCGCTGACACACATCGGCAAAAAACTGGCGGCGGAATACCGGGTGATCTGTCTCGATGAGTTGTACATCACCGACCTCGGCGATGCGCGCATCGTGCATCAGCTGTTCAGCAGCCTGTTCAATGCAGGCGTGGCACTGTTGATCACGTCCAACTTCGCGCCGGACTTTTTGTACAAGGACGAATTGCAGCCCGCGATCTTCAAGCCGGCGATCAAGTTGATCAAAGCGCACACAGAAGAACTGCATCTGGCAGGCAAAGAGGACTACCGCCGACTGAAAGGACACGACCACCCGACGTGGTTTGTGGGTGCTGCGCAGGATTTCGCCGTACTGTTCGACCAGCTCAATGCAGAGGTCCAGCAGTCCACCCACTTCAGCAGTGAGCCGCTCGTCATCAATCACCACCGCTTGCTTGCCTTGCGCCACCACGAGCGACTCGCCTGGTTCAGCTTCCACGAACTGTGCGAACGTCCGCGCTCGGCCAAGGACTACATTGCACTCGGCCAGCGCTTCAAATCATTGCTGGTCAGCGGCGTGCCACAATTCGGTGCCAGCGACAACGCGCCCAAGCCGACCATCGGCACCGAAGATGCGCTCGGCAACACGCAGCGTACACATTACTCCTCCAGCGAGAATGCACAGCGTCGCTTCATCAGCCTGATTGACGAATGCTACGACCAGGGCATCAAGCTCTACCTGCAAGCCGAGGTGCCACTTGCAACACTTTACGCCGGCGGCAAGCTGGCTTTCGAGTTCCAGCGCACACTGAGTCGCTTGAGTGAGATGCAGTCGGTGTCGTATCGTGAGCGGGCACTGCGCGACAACCGCTAGCCTTCACCCGGGCCAGCGGCGCCAAACACGGGTGATTTTGGGGAGACACCATGAATATCCGCGTTTTGACACTCGCCTGTACGTCATTTGTCCTGCTGCAGGGTTGCACTCCTGATGCCGCAGCGCCTGAATCGACAACATCCGCAGCGGCTGCAACAACACAGCGAACTGATCAACCGCTGGCGCAACAAACCGCGCAGGTACTGCAACCTGCCGGCACTGATGCCAATGGCCTGCAGCCACTTTCCGCCGGCTCATCGCGGCCACCGGAACGAACACTCGATACGCCGCCGCCACGCGATGCCAATGGCCGTGCCGTGCTCGGTTCGGTTCCCGGACAGGTCGGCAGTTGGGAAGGGTTCGGCTCACGACCGATGCTGCGTATTCTTGACGTGATACCTGCCGACTCGATCATTGCCTACACCCCGGCGGAAGAAGCCCTCAAGGACCCCAACAACTTTCCGAAGATCCGTGAAAGCGAGATTCCGTACCAACCCTGGGCCAAGGAATTGTTTGCCGCCCGCTCACGCACCCGCTTCGAACCCTATGTGCGCTGCAAACCTTCACCGGGTCCGCGTGAAGTAGCCACTGCCTACGGCACCCAGTTCGTCGAATTCACGGACATGAACAAGATGTATGTGTTCCCCACCGGTGGCCCGCGCCACTTCCGCGAAATCTGGCTCGATGGCCGCAGCCATCCGGAAAACCTGAAACCTACTTACCACGGCCACTCGATCGGCCACTGGGAAGGCGACACACTGGTGGTCGACACTGTCGGCTTCAATGAAAAGATGTGGTTCGATTCCGACGGCTCGCCGCACACCGACCAGCTGCACCTGATCGAGAAGTTCACTCGGGTGTCGCTCGAACGTCTCAAGTACGAAGTCACCATCGATGATCCCGGCGCCTACACCAGGACCTGGTCGTCGGGCTTCTATATGTTCTGGACCCCGGGCGAAACATTCCAGTTCGTCTGCCAGGACGACAACCTCGCCTCCGACCTGATGCTGGGTAACGGCGACGGTTACCAGTCGATGGACCGCAGTCAGCCGATATTTCCATGAGTGGGAGCAGACAGGGGCCGCCAGCGAATAAGTAAAAAAAGCGAACTTAACGGTTCGTCTCTGGTTTCCGCCGACCTGCTCTCTATACTGCCGGCTCCGCACCCGCACAGAAGAGGAGCAATATGCGTCTTTCATGTAATTCATTGCAGGCAGCCATCGCCGCCGTAGCACTCACCGGTTTTGCCACCCAGGCAATGGCCCATCATGGTTTTGGTCTGTTCCAGCTGGACATCAAAAAAGAATGGACCGGCACTCTCACCAAGATGAACCTGATCAACCCGCATTCCTACATGGAACTGGATGCAAAGCTGGCTGACGGTTCGATCCAGCACATGCGCTGCGAAATGCGTGCTGCCACGCTGATCAAGCGTTCTGGCTGGTCAGTCGACATGTTCAAAGTCGGTTCCACCGTACACATCGAAGGCAACCCGCATCGTGATGACCCAGGTGCCTGCTACATCGAGAACTTCTCGATCGACGGCGGCCCGCAGATGAACCGCAACGACCAGATTTCCCAGGCTCCGGTTGACACGTCCGCCCGTGCAGCCCGTCTGTCAGACGGCCAACTGAACATCAGCGGTGACTGGGCTGTTGAACAGCTGGTTCTCACCGTTCCGCCGACTGGCGGCAACGGCTCGATGATTCCAAAGAGCATGAGCGCAGACTTCCGCGACGGCAAAATCACGCTGGAACAGGTACAGGCTACCCAACCACCGCGCGTACGTCCGGTTTACACCGAACAGGGTGATGTTGCTGCCAAGGCATTCAACAACCGCGACCCGAACGACAACCCATGGTTCAACTGCAAACCAACCAGCTTCATCCGCGACTGGACCGCTGACTGGCCGATCAACCAGTTCACCCAGACTGTTACTCCGCAGGGCGAAAAAATCATCAACATCACCTACGGTCTCTACAATTTCAAACGCCAGATCCACATCGGCATGACCGAACATCCAGCCAACATAACCCCGAGTTATGCCGGCCACTCCATCGGCAGCTGGGAAGGCGACACGCTGGTAGTCGATACCATCGGTTTTGCACCAGGCGTGCTGTCGGCACCGACGCGCAGCAGCGATCAGATGCACATCGTTGAACGTTTCACGCTGGATACCGCCAAAATGGCACTGAAACGCGAATACAGCGTGACCGATCCTGTTTACCTGGCCGCGCCATACGAAAGCTATGACGTTATGTACCTGTCGGATGTGCCGTTCGAAACACAGCCGTGCAAGGAAATGACGCCTGAGTTTGCGAAGCCTGAATAAACCCGGTTGCACATGTTCCAAACCAGAACCCCGGCTCTTGCCGGGGTTTTGCTTTTCAGGCCCAGCTCCGGCTAGCATCACCCAAAACAACAAATCGTTAATTCGACAACATGGGGTGGGTTATCAAAAGGTTCATTTACAGTTATCTGGCCGCCAGCATGCTGCTGGCCGCACTTCCGCAAGCCACACTGTTCGCCGCCGAAAACGCACCAGCGCGCCCGGACGGTTTGAACATCGATCCCGTCGGTAAAGGTCCGTTCTACTACGACACCGCCGAAGGCACCGATATCCGCGTGCGGGTGGTGGCGCGCGGCCTCAATCATCCGTGGAGCATCACCTGGCTGCCCGATGGCAGCGCGCTGGTCACCGAGAAGGATTCCGGCGCTATTCGCCGCATCGTCAATGATCAACTGCAGGAAGCGCCCGTGCTGGGCACACCGCAGGGCGCCATCGTCAGCCGCTACAAAGGGCTGCTGGATATCGCCACTCATCCTGATTTCGCCAATGAGCCTTATGTGTACATGAGCTACAACAAGTCGCTCGGCGGCGACAAGGAAGCCATCGCCGTGGCGCGCGGCCGCTGGGACGGCAACAACATCCAGAACACGCAGGACATCTTCGTTGGCGAGGAAGGCACCACCAACGGCGTGCGACTGCTGTTTGGTGCCGACGGCATGTTGTATGTCGGCGTCTACGTCACCACCGACAATCCGGAACCCAACTTCCACACCGGCATCCAGAAAGGCAAGCTGCTGCGGCTTACGCCGGAAGGCAAAGTGCCGACCGACAATCCCTTCGTCGGCAAGGAAGGCTTTCTGCCGGAAATCTACAGCTACGGCCACCGCACGCCTACCGGCCTTACACTGAACAAAACCACCGGTGAAATCTGGGAAACCGAAATGGGTCCCAACGGCGGCGATGAAGTGAACCGCGTCGAACGTGGCGGCAACTACGGCTGGCCACTGGTAAGCCTCGGCCGCGCCTACAGTGGCGGCTGGCAGAGTGAACGCTTCCAGATGGAAGGCACCAGGGATCCGATCGCGTTCTGGATGCCGGGCGTGTCGCCCTCAAGCCTTGCGTTCTACGACGGCGATGAATTCCCGCGCTGGAAAGGTGATCTGTTTGTCAGCGCCATGCAGGCCGGTCAGATCCCCGGCACCGGCAGCCTGCAACGCATCAAGTTCAATGAAGACGGCCAAGAGATCCGCCGCGAGAGTCTGCTAACCGATCTGCGTCAGCGCATTCGCGATGTGAAGATGGGTCCCGATGGACGGCTGTATTTATTGACGGACGAAGATGACGGACTGGTGCTGCGCATCGAATCGGCCGGCGACTGATTCACTCACTCAATCCCGCCGCAACGACAAAAACCCCGGCACTTGCCGGGGTTTTCATTTCATACCAGATGATTGACAAACAGGGCCATGGCGGCAGAGGTGCTCTCGTCCATGCAGGTGAACTCGAGGCTGTCGGCAAATTTTTCGGGGCCCAGCTTGCCCTGCCTCGAAAAGTCGAGAATGCGGGCCGCGATGGGCGTAGAGCCAACATTCTTTTCTTCGATCGTGAAATAGCTCACCGGCAGATTCACTATTGAGCATATGGTGCAGTTTTTCGCTCATCAGTATCTGCCCGCGCAGGCAGAATGCAGTGAGTCGGGCGGTCAGATTCACCTGGTCACCATGCACGGTCAGTTCGCGATAAATCTCAGAGCCGAGTTCACATAACACCATGCTGCCGTAGTTGATGCCGATGCCCAGGTGGATATCCGGCACGCCGAGCCGGCGGGCATGCTGATTGACTTCGTCCATCGCCAACTGGATGTCGATGGCGCAATCAAGCAGTTGGCGCGCTGCCCGGGGCTGGTCGCGGCTGTCAAAAACCGCCATCACCGAATCGCGAGCGGGGGGATAAAGCTCCGTCATTGGAGTGAATCCGCGCAGATCGGAGACCAGTACACGGAACTCACGCGATTGCGGCACCAGCGATTCGGCGACACTGCCGGCAAGCAGCAAGTCATATTCGGCGCGGAACTGCTGCTACTGCGCCGGCTTGATCACCAGCAACGCGCCGTCCTGCTCTTCCGTCAGCACGTACATGAAACCATCGGGGCCCATGCGGATATCGCGCACGCGCTGGCCGATTTCTTCCAGCAGGTCTTCGCGCGAGCGCTCGTTGCCTTTGTCGTCGTAGAACACCCGCACCATGTGGCCGGTGCCAGGGATCTGGCCGACGCGGTTGGCGCCAACGAAGGCACTGGTGGTCCAGGTGGGGAAGTCGGTACCGGTATAGAAACCGAGACCTGAAGGCGAGATGCCCGGGATGAAGCTGGAGATCGGCATTTCCATGCCTTCCTTGTACGGCACTGGCGAGATGAACGGACCCGGGTAATCGCGGCCAAAACTGACTTCCGGCCAGCCGTAGTTGTTGCCGGCGCGGATGATGTTGATCTCGTCGCCGCCGTTGGGGCCGTACTCCGATGCCCACATTTCACCGGTGTTCGGATTCACCGCCAGACCAGCCGGATTGCGATGGCCGAGCGTGAAAATTTCCGGACGGAAACCTTGCTTGCCGATGAACGGATTGTCCTGCGGCACAGTGCCGTCGTCGTTGAGGCGCAGGATCTTGCCGCGCAGGCTGGCCGGGTTCTGCGCTGAGGCATCGCGGGTGGCACCTATGCCCATGTAGAGTTTGCCGTCAGTACCGAAGGCCAGGCGGGCAGCAGCACCGCCGGCGCCATCCCAGGTATCGGTGACCAGCAGTTCTTTGACATCAGACAGTTTGCCGTCGGCGTAATGCGCCTGCGCCAGTACGAACGCCACGGTTTCAGGTTCGGCAGTCACCAGCTTGTGATAGGTGAGATAGACCACGCGGTTGTCGGCAAAGTCGGGATGCGGCAGCACTTCCATGAAGCCGAGCAAGGCCTTGGCGTGAACCGGCGGCATGCCGGCAACCTGCTCGGGATCAAGTCGGCCGTCGCGGATGCGGCGCAAACGGCCCGCACGCTCCGTCACCAGCATCTCGCCGCCGGGCAGGAAGGCCACGCTCCAGGGATGTTCGATACCACGCGCCACCAGCTCAAGCCTGAATTTGGCCTGGAAAGTCTGGATTTCCCACGGACCATCGCCAAGCGCTGGCGACCGGAATTGGGCCTGGGCGCCGGTGCAGGCCAGCAACAGTACGGCGAACAGGAAACGCGGACGACGCGGAAGCAAAGTAAACAAGTGCATATCCCCTGAAGTGGACTTTATGGTTTTGTGAACAGCTACAGCAGCATAGTGGCCAAACTTTCAATAAATGTGAATCAGGATTCCTGAAAGCAACTCGAAACCATCCGTCATTCCCGCACCATCCGTCATTCCCGCACCATCCGTCATTCCCGCACCATCCGTCATTCCCGCGAAAGCGGGAACCCACTCTTTGGGCAGTAGCCGTACCTCGGCTCTTTGGGTTACGGTTGCTCACTGCCGAACGGAGGGCATCCCATGAGTGTCATTTCACTGAGCGTCAATGGAGCGGTTCACGAAGTCGATATCGACCCGGCGACCCCGCTTTTGTATGTGTTGCGCAACGATCTGGGCCTGCGTGGCCCGCGCTTTGGCTGCGGGCTTGGCCAGTGCGGCGCCTGCACTGTAATCATCGATGGTGCTGCTGTACGTTCGTGCCAGCTGCCTACCGCAGCGGTGAGCGGCAACATCACCACACTTGAAGGTCTCGCCCAGAACGGCATCCTGCATCCACTGCAGCAGGCATGGATAGATGAACAGGTGCCGCAGTGCGGTTATTGCCAGAACGGCCAGCTTATGACGGCAAAGGCTCTGCTCGACCGCAACCCCTCTCCCACTGATGCAGAAATCCGTGAAGGCATGGAAGGCGCGCTGTGTCGCTGCATGACCTATTACCGCATCCATGCCGCGATCAAACGGGTGGTGTCCAATGCGGCGACTGCGCTGTTCATTGATGCCAGCGACAAGACGGAGGCACAGGTATGAGCACAACTCTCCAGCTACCGCAGGCTATCGAAGCCGCGCTGCAGCGAATCAATCCGTCTACTTCACGCCGCAACTTTCTGGCGTCCTCCGGCGCGCTGGTGCTGAGCCTCGGGCTTGGCACTGTGCCCGGCGCGCGCGTACTGGCGCAGGCAGCCGCTGGCCCCTATCCCGATCCGGACTTTCTGCAACTCGATACCTGGATCGTCATTCATCCCGACAACACCGCCACTTTCTTCGTTGGCAAAACCGATGGTGGCCAGGGCACCGGCACCGCATTCCGCCAGATGATGTGCGACGAACTTGACCTCGCCTACGAACAAACCAGCCTGGTGATGGGCAGCACCGATACTACTCCCGACCAGGGCGGCTCCGGCGGCTCTGATGCAATCGAGACCGATGGCAAGCCGATGCGCCGCGTGGCAGCGGAAGCACGCCGCGTATTGTTGGAACTCGCCGCTGAACGCCTCAACACGCCAGTGGCGCAACTCACTGCCAACAACGGCATCGTTACGTCGACGGCAGATGCCGGCAAATCAGTGCGCTACGCCGATCTCGTCGGCGGCAAGCGTTTTGATGTCGCGCTTACAGGACAGAACATCAATGCGACTACCGGCACAGCTGCCGTCAAACCGGTACAGCAGTTGCGCGTAGTAGGTAAACCGCTGCCGCGTTACGACATTCCGGCCAAGGTCGATGGCTCGCTGACCTGGGCGGTGGATGTGAAACTGCCCGGCATGCTGCACGCGCGCAACGTGCGGCCGCCGGTGGCGGGTGC
>CAISOD010000044.1 GCA_903887045.1 uncultured Gammaproteobacteria bacterium
CTCGGATTGTTCGACAATCCCTATCGTGGACTCGATGACTCCCAGCATGCACGGGCTCCGCTCAGCGCTGCCCATCGCCAACTTGCGCGCAAGGCTGCCGCTCAATCAAGTGTGTTGCTGAAGAATGACGGCGTATTGCCGCTGGCCACCAATACCCGCATTGCCTTGATCGGTCCGCTGGCCGCCAACCGTGAAAACCTGCAAGGTACGTGGGCCGTTGCCGCCCGCAGCGCCGATAGCATCACGGTGTTGGAAGGCCTGCAGGCAGCACAGCATCGCGTGGACTACGCACTTGGCGCCAACCTCGTGGATGACGTCAACATGGCGGCACGCGTCAATGTGTTTGGACCGAGCTTTGTCATGGATCCACGCAGTGCGGATCAATTGATTGCAGAAGCAGTGGCCGTTGCTGAACGCGCCGAGGTGATAGTGGCATGCGTCGGAGAAGCCAAAGAACACACGGGCGAATCATCAACACGTACAGACATTACGTTACCAGCGAGCCAGCGTCGTCTGCTGGCAGCCTTGCATGCAGTGGGCAAACCCCTGGTTATTGTGACGATGAGTGGGCGGCCGCTGGTGCTCGAATGGGAACACGCGCATGCCAATGCCATGCTGCATACATGGTTCGGTGGCAGCGAAACCGGCTCCGCCATGGCTGATCTGTTGTTCGGTGTAGTCAACCCATCGGCGCGGGTGACAATGAGTTTTCCGCGTGATTCAGGCCAATGCCCGGTGTATTACGCCGAGGCGCCGACTGGTCGCCCGCGGGATCGCATCGGTGTTGATGTTGGCGGTGACAGTGAAGTGGACGCCCAAGGTCGCCACGTGTTCCGCAAGTTCACCACGGCGTGTCGCATCGAAGGTGCCCACACACCGCTGTATGCGTTTGGCCATGGATTGAGCTACACACGCTTTGACTATTCTGATCTGAGTGTGCACAAGACTGCATTGGGCGGCATGCAGGATGTACTGCGAGTGAGTGTCACCTTGCGCAATGCCGGATCGCGCGCAGGTACCGAAGTGGTGCAGCTCTACATTACCGATCCGGTCGCCGGTCGTTCACGGCCACTGCTGGAGTTGAAAGACTTCCGTCGGGTAACGCTGCCTGCCGGCGAAGCACAGACAGTGCAGTTTGAACTGACCACTGCTGCCTTGCGCTATTTCCTTGGCACATCACTGACGCAGCCTGATGCGGTGTTTGAGCCCGGCAGCTTCATTATTCATGTTGGCAGCAGCTCGGTTGCGACGCAGTCGATCGCCATCGACTGGCAGGTGGCATAAGTCATGTCCATTACAACGCGCGCACTGTCGGAACAACTGGGGCAGGCACACAGTGCTGCCGATGCTGCCATGCTCGATCTGGTGCAGTCAGGCACGCTGGCGTACTTCTGGCATTTTGCGCACCCGGTCAGCGGCATGGCGCGAGAGCGCAGCAATCCGGCCGGTTATGACTATCTGGAAACCGTCACCACTGGCGGTACCGGCTTCGGCATCATGGCGCTGCTGGCAGCGAGTGAGCGTGGTTTTCTTACCCGCCAGCAGGTGCGCCAGCGCATAACCCGCATCGTTGCGTTTCTTTGCAAAGCCGAACGCCATCATGGTGTGTTCAGTCACTTTCTGCATGGCAGCACCGGCAAGACAATTCCATTCTCGCCACTTGATGACGGTGGTGATCTGGTGGAGACCGCCTTCCTGATGATGGGCCTGCTTTGCGCCCGCGAATACTTCGCCCGCAATCAACCATCAGAGAATTGTTTGCGTGCCGATATAAATGCGTTATGGCATGCCGTTGAATGGAGCTGGCATGCGCGTCCTGATCGCGATGCTTTGCTGTGGCACTGGAGTCCACAGCACCAGTGGGCGATGAACCATGCCATCACTGGCTGGAATGAAGCCTTGGTTGTCTATGTGCTGGCGTGTGCGTCGCCTACGCATGCCGTGGCCCCTGAGCGTTATCATCAAGGCTGGACGGCGAGCCCGCATTTCCGCAACGGCAACCAGTACCACGGCATCGAGTTGCCGCTGGGGCCGCCTTCTGGTGGTCCGCTGTTTTTCTCGCATTATTCGTTCATGGGACTTGATCCGCGGGGCTTGGTCGATCGTTACGCCGATTACTTTGAGCAGAATCGTGCTCACACCTTGATCAATCGCGCGCACTGCCTGCAAAACCCGCACGCTTATGCCGGCTACGGTGAAGACTGCTGGGGCCTGACTGCCAGCGACAGCGAACACGGCTACTCGGCACACGCGCCCGACAATGATTTGGGCATCATCACGCCGACTGCAGCCATTGCGGCCATGCCCTATGCGCCGGCCGAATCACTGCAGGCTTTGCGGCATTTTCTCTTCAAGCGCGGCAGTGATTTGTGGACTCCGCTGGGTTTCCGCGATGCCTTCTGTCCTGCTACTGGTTGGGTAGCAGCAGGACAGCTGGCGATTGATCAGGGTCCCATCATGGTGATGATCGAAAACTATCGGTCGGGCTTGTTGTGGTCATTGTTCATGCGAGTGCCGGAAGTGCAGGCATCGCTCAACAGTCTCGGGTTCGAGAGTCCCAAGCTGCAGGATTCCCGCTAGCTGCTGCCATATTCAGGGTGCGACGGCTGCAACTGCCTCGATCTCGACGTACATGCCAGGCCGTCCCAGTGCGGCCACCTGGATGGTCGAGCGGGTAGGACGGTTGGGCTGCTCGGCAGTACCAAAGAAGGTACGGAACACCTCGTTCATGGCGGCCGAATCCATTCGTCCTTCGAGTTCCGGTACGCCGACAAGGAATACCGTCATCTTGACCACATCGCCCATATCCATACCGAGGTCGGTGAGCTGTGTCTTGATTCTGGTGAGTACAGACAGTGTTTGCTGTCGCGTATCACCGAGGTTTTCGGGAACGGCAGGGTCAAGTGGAGCCGGGGTCGTGCCTGACAGGAAAACGATTTTGCTGCCCTCGGCAATCGAGGCCGTGCTGGCGATAACTGCAGTCGGGCTGCTGTAGGTTCGTTCAACTGCCTGCCCGGCTTCCTGTGCGACGGCGCAGCCAATAGAGGTCATGAACGCTAACGGAAGGGCGGCCAAAGCAAAAATCTTGTGCATGTAAGTGGCTCCTGTTGCTGAAGTTGAAATAACAAGTTGAGGGTGTTGACGGGGGCTCCCGTAATCCGTTGTGCACGAAGTTACAGCGACGATGGATAGTAGTACCCATCATCGTGGTACGGGAAGTACAAAGCCGCGACTTTGCCGGAGCAGGGCTTTATGCTTGTTCCCATTTCCGCTTCGAGATGTATCCATGGCTTCCGGTCTTTCTGCACTGCTCGACGATATTGCAACCATCGCCAAGGTGGCCGCGGCTTCCATTGACGATATTGGCGCCGCCACCACCAAGGCAGGCGCCAAGGCGGCTGGTGTCGTGATCGACGATACCGCTGTCACGCCGCGCTACGTCACCGGTTTTACGCCTGATCGTGAGCTGCCGGTGATTGCCAGAATTGCCCGCGGCTCGCTGTTCAACAAGCTCGTCATTATTCTGCCGGTTGCGTTGCTGCTGAGTTACTTTCTGCCGTGGGCGATCACACCGATACTCATGCTGGGTGGCAGTTATCTCTGTTTTGAAGGCGGCGAAAAGGTGCTGGAAGCGTTCGGCCCACATGCGGAAACGCTGGCCGAGGAAGTGGCAGTGCTCACCAGTGCCGAACATGAAAAGACCATGGTGGCCGGTGCGGTGCGTACCGATTTCATTCTCTCGACCGAAATCATGGTGATCGCGCTGCAGGAGGTAAGTGATCTGGGCTTCGCCATGCAGGCAGCAACCCTGTTCGTGGTGGCGATTGTAATCACCATAGGCGTTTACGGTGTGGTGGGCCTTATCGTGAAGATGGATGACGTGGGATTGCATCTGGCAACGAAGCCGGCCGCTCTGCTGCAGGGCGCCGGCAGAATGTTGGTACTGGGGATGCCCAAACTGCTTGCTGCCCTTTCCACCATCGGCATAGCGGCCATGCTGTGGGTTGGCGGGCAGATCATCCTGCATGGCGTGAACATCCATGCTGCCGAAATGGTGGGCCTGCACGGCGGAGCACTGGCGTGGATTGTCGATGCTGCCCTGTCGGGTCTGTTCGGATTGGTGTTGGGCGGAGCGATTGCATTGCTGCACCATTGGTGGGCGGCGCGCAAAAAGCCGCAGTGATTGAAGGCCCCGCGTTACCGTGTATTTTTTGCAGGAGATCAACATGATGCTTAAGCGATTGAACATTGTGACGAGCTGCTGTGCGCAGGCGTGATTGCACTCTGGTGCGTGGTGCCAGGCAGCCGCGTTGCAGCGCAGGGGACCGATCGCAACAAGGCAGCCATCGAGTGGATCGCTGAGACCCTGAAGAGTTATGGCTGTCCGCCGTAACGCCTCCAATACACCTATGCGCCAGCCGCGCCGGCACAACCTGCTACCCCTGCTGCCGCGCCACCACCGCTGCAGATTGCCAGTGGCGAAGTGCGCACGGGTGTCGGTGGTTCGCGCCAGCGCGGGATGACATCAGCCACCACTGGTAGAGGACCCGACAATACCAATCTTGCTGCCCAACCCGATGCAGCACTGCGGGAATTGAATGCGCAATCAGTGCCGCCGGGTCCACGGCAAGAGGTCTACTGCACCAAAGTCGGCACCGGGCATCCCGAAGAAATGTACATTGTCGGCGCCCACATGGACGGCCGCGGATTGGGTGAGGCAGCGGACGACAATGGCTCAGGTACTGCGCTGGTAATGGAGCTGGCGCGCATATTCAGCGACCCGGCGGTGCAAACCGATCGATCGATTCGCTTTGTACTGTGGAACAACGAAGAGGGTGGCCTTGCCGGTTCGCGCGCTTACGTCGATCAGCGAGTGTCGCTGCAGGGCAAGGAGGAGCCGGCCGGTTCCGGTCGTTACCCTGAGCCAAAATGGCTGGGGATGATCCAGCACGACATGTTGTTGTGGGACCACGGCATGCCGCGCGCCGATGGCAGCTACAACCCGGAACAGCGCTCGGAGGCAGACGTCAATATCGAATTCCAGACCAATGCCAAGCTGGCAGACGAGGCAATGAAACTGGCATTCCGGTTTCGCGATGCCAACGAGAAATACGCCACGGATTATCCGGCAGCCGTCGGTCACCACATGACCAACACCGATTCGACACCCTTCATGGATCACGTTGCGTCGATCAGTTTGCGCGAGAACGAAAGAGGCATGCAGATCGGTGCCGGCTGGAACCCGCACTATCACCAGCCGACGGATTTGTACTCCTCCTACTCGGACAAGGATTTCCGGCTTGGACTGAATGCGGCGCAGACAACGCTGGGCGGCGTTGCGCAATTGGCCGGTGTTTCCCTGAAGGACTGACGAGTTGCAAGCGCACACCCAAACGACTTCATCACCGCTTGTCAGCACGGACTGGCTGGCAGCACAGCTCGGTTCTCCCCTTCTGCCTTGCGCGGCACGCGTCTGGTGGATGCTGCGGCTATGTGGCTTTGACAACTGTTTCGTGCTCGATGGCGGCTGGCGTAAATGGTGCAAGGAAGGGCGTGCGGTCAGCAGTGAACCGACTTGCTGGCCGCCAGGCAGTTTTCCGATCCGGCCCCGGCAGCAGGAATGACTTCGTCGCGCTGGCACTGGTGATGCTGGGCTGTGACAACGTCGCGCTCTATGACGGCTCGTTGGCAGAGTGGACCGCTGATCCGGCGCTGCCGATGGAAACTGATTTTCCGCAGTAATTGCAGGCAGCATCAACCCTGGTCAAGCGCACGCTGCCGTAATCTGACTGTCGATATGAAAGCGGCATAACTCCAGCTCAGGTGTTGCGCCGAGCGTGGCGCTTTGGTCTCCCGGTCCACCTGTTCCGCCATGGCGCCATCTGCCGGAGTCATCCATTGCACCGTCGCCATCCATGCATCGCCGCGTGCGAGCCAGTGGGCAACATCGGCTGGCTTGCCCATTGCGCGACGAAAGCAGAAGGCAGCGGCCGCCAGTGTAGTCACGTACCAGGCGTTGCCGCCGAAATAGCGATCGGCCAATGAGCGTCCCAGTGTTGGCGCATGGCCTGCAGGCAGTGCGTGATTGAGTGGGAAGGCGTGGGTGAATGCCTGGGCCAGTATGTCCAGCGTTGCAACTGCGCGTTGATCGCACACGTTGTGC
>CAISOD010000045.1 GCA_903887045.1 uncultured Gammaproteobacteria bacterium
ATCGAAGGCGTACAGGGCCCGGCTTTCCGCCGCGTGCAGCTCGACGCTGCCTCACCACGCCGCGGCCTCTTGGGTCAGGCCAGCATCCTCTCGGTTACCTCTTACGCCAACCACACCTCCGTAGTGAAACGCGGACAGTGGATTCTTGCCAACCTGCTGGCGTCCTCGCCGCCGCCACCGCCACCCGATGTGCCGGCGCTGAAATCCACTGTGGATGGACGCATTCTCACTCCGCGCGAGCAAACGGAGTTGCACAGCAGCAACCCTGCCTGCGCGACCTGTCACGTAAGAATGGACCCACTGGGTTATGCGCTGGAGAACTTCGATGTCGTTGGCGCCTGGCGCACCGAGCACGATGACGGCGGTGGGCGTATCGACGTCTCCTCCAGTCTGCCCGATGGCACCAAACTCGATGGAGTCGCTGGCCTGCGCCAGGTGTTGCTGGAGCGCAAAGACGCTTTCACCCGCGCCTTCGCCGAGCGAATGCTGACTTATGCACTGGGCCGCGGTGTTGAGCCGGAGGATGGTCCTGCAGTACGCACCATCGTCCGCCGTACCGCCGCCGACGATTATCGGATTCGCAACGTAGTACTGGGCATCGTGGAAAGTGAACCATTCAATCTGAAGAGGACGCCGGAATTATGATCATCAAGAGCAAACACATGAACCGCCGCACCTTGTTGCGGGGCTTGGGCACTGCAATGAGTCTGCCGCTGCTGGAGGCCATGCTGCCCTCTGCCAGCGCCGCTGACCTCGCTGCGCGGCCGAAGCGCTTGCAGGCGCTGTATTCGCCGAACGGCATGATCATGGAGCGTTTCACGCCGGCGACAACCGGCCGCGACTTTGCGCTGACACCGACGCTTGAACCCTTTGCCGCATTCAAGGACCGCATGACAGTCGTCACCGGGCTTGCACATCTCAGCGGCCGTGGCACGCACTCCCAGGGCTGTGCCGGCTTCCTCAGTGCCGCCGAGCCACGCCCCACCGAGGGTGCGGATCTTTTGTGCGGCGTGTCGATCGACCAGATCGTTGCCAGAAAGTACGAGAACGAGACTCTGATGCCTTCGCTGGAGTTGGGCGTCGAGACTGCCGCCGCGCTGGGCAGTTGCAATCCGGGCTACAGTTGCGCCTACACCAATACGCTGTCATGGCGCGATGAAACTTCGCCGCTGCCGGTCACGATCAACCCGCGTGAAGTGTTCGAGCGCATGTTCGGCGACGGCGATGTGGTGGAAGGCGCCGCGCGCCTGGCCCGGCAGGATCGCAAGGCAAGCCTGCTGGACTTCGTACGCGAAGATGCAGCACGCCTGTCCGGCAAGCTTGGCAGCAATGACCGTCAGAAAATGGACCAGTACCTGACCGCGGTGCGCGACGTCGAGCGACGCATGCAGATGGCAAAACAGAGTAATGTCGATGAGTTTGCCGCAGGCGTGGATGTACCCGCCGGCGTACCTGCGAACTTCGCCGAACATGTGAAGCTGATGTTCGACCTGCAGGTAATTGCGATGCAGACCGACATGACTCGCGTGGGCAGCTTCATGATCGGCCGCGAACTGTCCAACCGCACCTACCAGGAAATCGGCGTGCCGGATTCGCACCATATGCTCACCCACCACCAGGCCGACCCGGAGAAATTCGATCGCGTCGCGATGATCAACCGATTGCACATGCAACATTTCGCCTACCTGCTGGAACAGCTGGCAGCAACACCGGACGGCGAAGGCTCGCTGCTCGACAGCACGCTGGTGCTGGTCGGCGCCGGCTTCGGCGATCCGAACAGCCACGATCTGCGCAATCTGCCGGCGATAGTATTCGGCGGCAAACGCAGTGGCGGCCAGCATATCCGCGTGGCAGCCAACACCTCGAAGGCCAACCTGCTGCTCTCGCTGGTGCACCAGTTCGACATCCCGATGGACTCGCTGGCCGACAGTACCGGCATCATCAGTGAACTGCTGCCGAGCTGATGAAGATGAAGCCTGCAAGTCCTATTCGTTACGGGCGGCTTGCCGCCGCCCTGCTGTTCGCCGGCATCTCCACTGCCGCCCTCGCACAGCCGAACGGCGCCGCCGAACTGGCGGCCGCTATCCGCGTCAGTGATTACGACGGCGTCACCGAATTACTGCGGGTGCGTGTCGTCAATCCCGACTCGCTCATGCCGGATGGTTCGACGCCACTGTCGTGGGCGGTGGAGAGCCAGGATCCGCAAATGGTGCAGCTGCTGCTGCGGGCCGAAGCAAGTCCCGATGCGGCGGCCAATCCGGCGGTTGCACCGCTGATGCTGGCCTGCGAGCACGGCAACAGCCAAATAGTGAACCTGCTGCTCGACGCCGGTGCCAAGGCGACGATCATGCGTGACGACGGCATTACGCCGCTAACCACCTGCGCCGGCACAGTGCCCGCCGCTGATGTGGCACGCCTGATCGAACTCGGCGCTGTGGTGGATGCCGCAGAGACTTCCGGACAAACGCCACTGATGTGGGCGGCAGCCAAGGGGCGCATCGATAACGCCAAGCTGTTGCTTGCAAAAGGCGCCAACGTGAATAGCGAAACCAAGGGTGGCTTTACGCCGCTGTTCTTCGCGTTGAAGAGCGGCAATCCCGAATTGCCGCAGCTGATACTCGACGCCGGCGGCAATCCGGACCACGTCGGACCGCAGGGCACCACCGTCACCCAGATCGCCATTTTCCAGGGCGATTACGCCTTCGCGATGAAGATGATTGAGCGTGGCGTGGACCTGACTGCCGAGGACGTCAACGGCAACACGCTGCTGCTGGCTGCGCTGTCGGTCAACCAACCTGAGCTGGTGCAGCTGCTGCTGGAGAAGGGATCGGATCCCAACCGCTGGAGTGGCACGGGGAAGATCAAGTGGGGCTACGAGCCGAACTTCAAAAATACCGCATACGACAAGCCCACCAAACCGCCGTTGATTGTGGCTGCCGAGAAAGGAGCCGCCGATGTGATCGAGCTGCTGGTTGCGGCGGGCGCTGACCCGAAAGTAGAAATGCCCGATGGCACCACCATCATCCATGCCGCGATCGCCAGCGACCGCTTGAACGCCGTGGCCGCGGCGCTGCGGGCTCGCCCGGAGGTCAATGTACAGGATAAAAATGGCAACACACCGCTACACGCGATCATCGCACTGCGGCGCTACCCCGGTTCAGAGTCCGAGCAAATCCTGAAGTTGTTGGCAGCACAGGGTGCCCGCATTGATATCAAGAACAAGGATGGCAAGGTTGCTGCAGATATGGCCGAGTTAGGCCGTGGCCCTGATGTGAAAGCGGCCTTCCTTGCCGCGTTCGGCCAGCAGATGACAGCGCGCTGATGCTGCGTTGTTCACTGGAAGCGCGAGGTGCTCCGCCACTGATGAAGCGTCTGCTTGTATCCGGCTTCATGCTGCTGGCGACAGCCTGCACAACAACCGGCACAGACACCCGCGCGGCGATGGGCGACGCGGCTTCAACCGTGGTGAGTTCGCTCGCTGATACTGGCAGCCCGGACGCACTGTTCGCCCGCGCTTCCGGTTCTCGCGCCATGCTGCGGCTGTTGCTGCAGACCTTCCCCAAGGGCGGCGATCTGCACCGGCACGCCGGCGGCACCACCTATGCCGAAGATTTTCTCGCCTTTGCCGAAGACGACGGCGGCTGCTACGTGCTCGCCACCCGCATGCTGGCGGCAGGCCCCTGCGAAGCCGGCAGCAGCGTGCCACTGGAAGGCCTCGCGCTGCGCGACACCAATTTGTACAACCAGGCAATCAATGCAATCTCGATGGGCCGGCACGGGCCGCAATACAAGGACCCTTCCATCTCCGGCCATGAGCAGTTCTTCAACAGTTCGCCGCGCCGCAGTTTTTCCGAAAGCCGCAATCGCGATGAAGTCATTGCCGACAACCTCGTGATCGCAGCGGCGGAGAACACGCTATATCTCGAGCTGATGTCCAACCCGGACATGTCAGGTCCCGACCTGTCAGCACTGGTGCCGAAAGAAACCTGGAACGAAGCCGACATGGCCGGCCGGCTTCAGCGCCTGCAGCCCTACCTTGCGCAAGCGCTGCCGCTGGCACGCAACAACACCGATACCAGTGACCGTCGCATCGCCGAGCTGAACGGTTGCGCAGAAATTCCGCAGCCTGCTGCCTGTGCGGTGAGCTTGCGCTACCTCATCACTGTCAGCCGCCGCGCTGGCATTGAAGAGCAGTTCAGCAGCATGGCACTGGCCTTTGCGCTGGTGCAGGCTGACCCGCGCTACGTTGGCGTCAACATCGCTGCGCCGGAAGACCTTCCGGCGGCGCTGCGCGACTACAGTCTGCACATGCGCATGTTTGCGTTCTTCAAGCAGCTCTATCCCGCGGTGCAGCTGTCGCTGCATGCCGGTGAGCTGTCACTGGGACTGGTGCCGCCGCGCGATCTCCGCTTCCATATTCGCGAAGCGGTGGAAATTGCCGGTGCGAGCCGCATCGGCCACGGCATCGACATCGCCTACGAAGACGGCGCTCCCGAGCTGCTCGCCCGCATGGCGCGCGACGGCGTCGCGGTGGAAATCAACCTCACCAGCAACGATGTGATCCTCGGCGTGAAGGGCAAGGACCATCCCTTGCCGCTGTACATGGCAGCCGGCGTGCCGGTGACCTTGTCGTCAGACGACCTTGGTGTCTCGCGCGCCGACCTCACCGAGGAGTACGTGCGTGCGGCGGACGAATACGGACTGACGTACAGCCAGCTGAAGCAGATCTCGCGCAATACCCTCACCTACTCGTTCCTGGCTCCCGACGCCAAAGCACGTGAACTGCAGCGGCTCGAGCAAGCATTCGCAGAGTACGAGTCGCGTCTGCCGGCGATCTTCCAGACCGTGCCGCTGGGCTTGTAATGCGGCGGCACGGCATACTGTGACCTCCACCACAGGAGGCCCCATACTGACGGTCTACGGCGACATCCAATCCGGCAACAGCTACAAGATCCGCCTGCTGCTGACACTCTTGTACGAGCCGCACAACTGGCAGAATCCAACGCCATCATCAACTTCCTCGCTGAAGGCACTCACTACTTCCCCAACGATCCCTGGCTGCAGCGCGTGGCAGGAATACCGGGTTACGTCAGCATGAGTGACGCCGCCAAACAGCTGGCCTGAACTGACATATCATCAAATCAAAGGGGTCAGAGCACTATGCAAACAAACTTGCATAATGCTCTGACCCCCCGGGAGACAAGGATGAGCACACACAACATTCCACTGCGCTGCCGCTGCGGCGAAGTACGCGGCACGGCGCTCGACAAAGTGCGGTGCCTGCGCCTCACCAGCGGTGGCATGCACCGCTGGTATACCGACTTATCGCTGCCGGTTCGCAACCCGATGCGCTGCTCGGCCCTGTGCGCGCCCATATCAATACCCAACATGCCACTGGCGAATTGACCGACGCGCCGAAGAACGTCGGTAATCCACCGACGATGTTGCTGCGATTGATGGACAAGATGCTGATGTGGAAGTGGCAAGGCAGACAGAAGCCGTCGCCGTTTTTCACCGGCAAAGGGATACCGCTGAGTGAACCGAAGGTGTTGCAGGTGGATCAGTGAGACTGGCGTTGTTTTCCCAAGGCCGCCAGCATCGACCCTGCCACCACTACCAGCGCACCCACATAAGCCAGCACATTCAACTCGCTGCTGACAAACACATCGGGCCAGCCCCACACTGCCACTTTCATCGCAATGATGGTGAACACCGGCGCCAGCGCAATCACGGCACTGACCTTCGCCGCCTGCCACACACGCAATGCTTCGGTGAAGGCGCCGTAACCAAATACCATGTTGAGGCAGCCGAACAGCAGCGCGGCGGTTTGCACCGCTGACATTTCCAACAACACAAGCGGCGAAGCAAACACTGCCAAGGCAAGGGCGCCGGCACCGTACAACATCAGCGTCAGCTGGATCGAGCCCATCGCCTGCAACAGACGCTTCTGCATCAGCCCGTAAATGCTCCACGACACTGCAGCAGCCAGCATGATGAGTACACCCAGAGTGTCGTTGCCAAGGGCACCAAACAAGTGCCCTAGGCGCTGATTGAAGAACAGCAGCAGGCCGACGAACAACACAAACGCTCCGGCCCATTCTGTGACAGTCAAATGTTCATCGTTGAAATAGACACTGCCGAGCAGCAGCAGAATGGGAGCCAGCTGGATCAGCACCGCGGTGGCTTCGGGGTTGAGATAGTCAAGACCGATCAGATACAGAATGAAGTTGCCGAGCAGGGCCAGCACGGCAACCGCCAGCATTACCCGCCTCGATCCATCGAGCATGCCGAGGTTGGGCAACTGGCGCTTGCGATACAGAAATACACCAACGCAAATGGCGGAAAACAGGAAGCGCACCCAGGTGACAGTAATGGCGTCTACCTTGCCCAACAACAACAGCATGGCAACCGGCAACATCCCCCACAGCGCCGCAGTGAGAACCGAAAGCCAGAAGCCGTAGAGAGGACGCATCACAATACCTGCCGTCTAGCGGCTTGGACGGTAGACAAATTCCGGCAACGTGGCCTTGAATTCGGCGTAATTGCTGTGGCCGGCTTCAATCACGATGGTCTCGGGCGCTTCGCTCACCTGTGCCTGGAACTCTGCCTGCTGACCACGACCGGCACTGCGCGCAACCACACGGGTAGCAGTGGGATCGGCGATGTGGCTGCGGTAGTAATCCACCACATTCTGCTGCGTCAACGCGTCCACTGCGGCCGCCATCTGCAAGCCGGAATCACCGTTGAATTCTTCCAGCAGAATGTCGCTCCAGTAGCGGCCACTGAGCGCATCCAGCCGCTGCGGCAGTTCACGCATGTCGTTGACGAGGCCGGCCTTGATGGCATCGAACTGCTCTGCCGGCATGGTGGCCAGCGTATCGGCATAAGCAGCGAGAAATTCATTGATGCGTTGTTCCAGCACCAGCGGATTCGCCACCGGTGATTCGATCGTCAGCACCAGTCCACTCACCCGCAACACCGGCAAGGTGCCAACGTTGACGACATAACCCAGCTGTTGCTGTGTGCGCAGGCTGTCGAAAAACGGTGTGCGCAGCAGCGAGGCCAGCAGCGTGATGCGGGCGCGCGATTGGAGGCTGTCGTCGTCGGCCTGCAGGTAGATGACGATGGCGGAATCATCGTGCGCGATTGCCATCTGTTGAACAATGCGGATTTGCTCAGGCAAGTCCACCACGCTGCCGAAGCCGGGCATTGATGCAGTAGCTGAGGGGGTCAGATAACGGGTCACCAGTTCCAGCATGGCACGCGCATCAGCTTCCAACGCATTACCGTGATACATGGCGTCGATGCGCAAACCAGCCAGCATGCGTGGTACGAAAGCCTTTACCTCCTCCAGCGTAATGCTCTGCACTTCAGTGATGTTTTCATCGGTGGACCAGTACGGTTTCACCAACAGTGCCTGCACTTCACCGAAAAGTCGTACATAGGGAGTTTGCAGCTCGGAGTTCTGCCAGCTGCGCACCATTTCGGTTTTGATGATGTCAAAGCGCTCCTGCTGAAAGTCGGCCGCAGTCAGCGTTTGCAGCAGCGTCTCCAGCAACTGGGCCTGCTTGTCGCTGTAGCCGCCGAGCGCCAGCGTGAAACCGCGACTGCGGGCGCCAATACCGAAACCGGCACCGGCCATGTTGGCCGGATAGGCGTAGGCACTGAGTTCATCGTTGACCAGATTGACGACAAAGTTGGCCAGCAGTGAATTTCGCAGCGAATCCTGGAACAGCGGTGTCAGCGCATACACATAGAAGTTGGTACGCGGGGTAAAGAACTCATTGTCCTGTTTGAACCACAGCCGCACGCCACCTTCATCAACGATCAGTTGGGGCTTGTCCTGCACATTGGCGGCATCCGGCGTAACAGGTGCACCAACAAGCGGCTTCAGCGCCAGATTTTCCGGAATGAATGGATTGGGCTCGACTACCGCCAGTGCAGCGTTGGGCGGATATTGCTGCCACTGTGCAATCCGTGCCGGCGTAATGCGTTGTTTGCTGTAGCGGGCGCCATAGTGTGCTTCAGTGGTGTCCACCGGCAGACCGCGGGCGGTCAGTGTCATCATCATGTTGTCGGGTTTTAGGTAGTCGAGCACGCTGCGGATCAGGCGGGGATCAAAGTCACGGTAGAAGTACGCGGCGGTGATGAGGTCCTGCAGCGGGACATCCTGCATGCGCGACGCCATGCCGCTGACAAAGCCGACCGGGCCGGCCGGTTCCTGATACTGGAAGGCAAGTGCCGACATCGTCGCCAGTTCTTTGTACTGCCAGTCGTTGATACCGGCACGTCCAACCAGATCAATGAACTGGAACAACAGTGCGGTGATGTCGTCGACGTGCTGCAGTCCTTCCACCGTCAACGAAAGGTTGATGCTGAACATATTCACATCGTCGGCCGCAAAGCCGCCGCCGGCGCTGAGACCGTTGGCCCAGCCGAGTTCGCGCAGCACTTGCAGCAAACTGCCCTCGCCTTCGTGGCCAAGTACGTTGGCCAGATAATCCACCGGCCGCTCGCGATAGCGCATGCGCATGTCGGGAATCAGGAACTCGTAGCTGAGTGAACGCGCATCCCGCACTGGTTCGATATTCACCTGCAAGGGCAAGGTGCCCGGTATGAACAGCGGCGCATTCGCCTGCGGCTTGGCGCGATTACGATTTTCCACCGGGCTGAAATAGCTGCGCGCCCACGCCTCCAGCTGATCAAGATCTTCCTTGCCGAAGATGGCGAGCGACATCAGATTGGCGGAGTAGTAGCGGTCGTAGTGCTGCAATAGCGCGTCACGCAACAGCTGGTCGCCGTGGTCCTGTAGTGTGTCCAGACTGCCCACCGAAAAGCCGGCCATCGGATGCTGCGGATTGAGGATGGCTTTCAGTATGGCCTGACTGCGGCGACCATCATCCTGCAAGCCACTCTGGTATTCGGAATTCACCGCATTGCGTTCGCGGTTCACATAATCGGCAGTGAACAGCGGCGCGATGAAGAACTGCGAAAAGCGATCGAGCGAGGGTTCGAGCCAGCCGGCGTCGATTTCAAAATAGTAGTTGGTGTTCTCGTAGGCAGTGTAGGCGTTGTGGCTGCCGCCGTGCGAATCGATGAACTCCTGGTACTCACCGGAATCGGGATATTTCGCAGTGCCGAGGAACAGCATGTGCTCGAGGAAGTGCGCGAGACCGTTGAACTCGGCAGGATCGCTGTTGGAGCCGGCGGCGACGTTCACCGCAGCTGCAGCCCGGACCGCTTCCGGATCCGACACCAGCAGCACCTGCATGCCGTTGTCGAGCACCAGTGCACGGTACTCGCGTTCGTCGTTGGGACTTTTGTCGACTTCAATCGCGCCAGGCTGAATATCGGCACTGCTGGCAAACAGCGCCAGCATGGCGAACACCAGCACAGCCACCAATGAGCCACGGGTACGGGGTTGCAGGTTGGACATGATCAGCATGGAGAGAGAAACGCGAGGGGAAGGAATCCCGGCAAAATAGGCGAGAACGGGGTCAGAGTAAACGCCTCAGAACAGCCGCAACGGCGGCTCGTCGAGCGCCGCCAGCTGTTCGCGCAGTGCGAGGATCTGTTCTGACCAATAGCGCGGGGTATTGAACCACGGGAAGGCGCGCGGAAACGCCGGATCGTCCCAGCGGCGCGCGAGCCAGGCGCTGTAGTGCATCAGGCGCAAGGTGCGCAGGGCCTCCACCAGCTGCAGTTCGGCCGGGTTGAAGTCGTAGAACATCTCATAGCCGTCGATCAGCTCGGCCAGCTGTGCCTGCCGCTGATCACGCTCGCCACTGAGCAGCATCCACAAATCCTGGATTGCCGGGCCGGTAAGGCAGTCGTCGAAATCCACCAGCAGCGGGCCCTCGCGCCAGAGGATATTGCCGGCATGGCAATCACCATGCAGCCGCAACAGCGGCCCGTTGTCACACATGCGCCACACCTGCGCGATGCGATCCAGCAGGTCGCGCGTCAGTGTTTCGTAGGCAGGACGCAACTCATCAGGAATGAAGTCATTGTCCAGCAGGAACCTGCGACTGGCCTCGCCGTGTCCGGCTACCGTCAGCCGGGGCCGATGCTGGAAACGACTGCGGGCGCCGATGCTGTGCAATTGGCCGAGCGTGCGGCCCACGGACTGCAGAGTATCGAGATCAAGATCGGGCAGTCGGCCACCCTTGCGCGGAAACACGGTGAACAGGAACGGCTCGCAGTTGTGCAGCGTAAGGCCATTGGTAACCAGCGGTGCCACCACCGGTAACTCAGCCTCGGCCAATTCCTGCAGGAAGCTGTGCTCTTCAAGAATCTGCTCGCGAGTCCAGCGTGCCGGCCGGTAGAACTTCACCACTACCGGCTCGGCCTCTTCGATGCCGACCTGGTACACACGGTTCTCGTAGCTGTTGAGCGCCAGCAGGCGGCCGTCGCACGGCAAACCGGTACTTTCGACAGCGTCCAGTACCAGGTCGGGATTTAGGGAACTGAAGGGATGCGCGTTCAACAGGGGCTCAGGCCCGCGCCTCAATGAAAATCCTGGCCTTGAAATACTTGCCTGCCAGTGGCAACCACGACAGCCAGTGCAGCCATTTCAAAACGTTGTAATGCGGCAGCAACTGCAGATTGTTGTGGTTAAAGCCGGCTGCTGCCAGCAGCGCCAGATTGTGCGGCGGGGTGCGCACCGCAATATGTTCGGGGAACTGCCTGAGGATGACATTGTGCGCCTTCAGCACTTCCACGAAGAACTCGCGGTTGGGCGTGTGCAGGTAGAAGCGGCCGCCAGGCTTGAGGCTGCTGCGGATGGCAGTGAGTATCTGCAGCCACTCGTCGTCGTACACATGTTCGGAAAAATCGAGCGCGAAGGCTGCATCGAACTCACCCTGGTGCTGCCGGCAGAAGTGAGTAATGTCATCGCAGTGGAAGTCGGCATTGGCAATGCCGAGCTGCTGCTGCCTGGCCACAGCACTGGCAATAAAAGCTGAGGAGAAATCGACACCGGTATAGCGGTGCGCCCGTGGTGCCAGACAGGGCATCAACAAACCGCTGCCACAACCGAAGTCCACCACCTTGTCGCTCTTGCCCACGCTGCACCGTGCCAGCAGCCGTTCGATACGGGCCAACAATTGCGTGCTGTTGAAGCTGTCCACATAGGCGACGCCATAGAGTGCCTGCAGTTGTTCCGGGGTTTTGCGGGGGGCGGTTGGCATCAGTACTGTCGAGGGTTGGAGGTCGATTGGCGGCGGCAAGCAGGAAATTTTCACACAATTTTCGCGATTGACACGGCTTTTGTTCGTATAACGCGAGTTGCTTTGACGTCGCTCATGATAAACTGACTCATCAGTCATATTTTAATTTTGCCGGATTTCCCCATGCATGCCTTGCGTAGCAGTACCCGTGATCGTTTCCGTAATCGCGTTGTAGAACGGATCGGCGTTGCGCTTTGCCTGTCACTTGGCTCGCTTGCCGCTATTCCAGCCCTCTCCCAAGAGGGCTCCGCACCACTCGCCAGCGAGGCCAGCCTCACCGTCAATGCCGGTAAAGCCGAAACCAGCCAGTTCAAGCGCTTCCTCACCATCAACGGCACCGTGAATGCCTGGCAGGATGTGGTGATCGCACCGGAAGTGGGTGGCTACCGGGTAGAAGAAGTGCTGGTGGATGTCGGCGATGTGGTCAAAGCCGGCCAGCCGCTGGTGAAGCTTTCCACTGCCATCCTCGCCACCGATCTCGCCTCGCGCGAGGCCGCAATGAAGCAGCGGGAAGCCGAAGTCACCAATGCGGATCTCGCACTGCAGCGGGGCAAGACCGTGGCTGAAAAGGATTTGCTGTCGGCCGCCGACCTCGACCGACTCAACAGCGAAGCAATAGGCGCCCGTGGACGACTTGATGCGGCCAAGGCTGATCTGGATGCGGCGCGGGTCAGGATGCAGTTCGCCACAGTGAAAGCTCCTGACGACGGCATCATCACCACGCGTACGGTTACCGTTGGCCAGTTGGCGCAGGTCGGCGGCGAAATGCTGCGGTTGTTGCGGCAGAGCCGGGTTGAGTGGCGTGGTGAAGTGCCCGAAACCAGCCTGCCATCGCTGCAGGTAGGCCAGACGGTATTGATCACTGGCGTCGATGGCAGTGAACACAGCGGCACCATCCGCGTGGTATCGCCCACAGTGAATGCCAATACCCACAACGGCATGGTTTATGTCGACATTCCCGGCGGTCCGGCACTGCGCCCCGGCATGTTTGCACGCGGCCGCATCGAATACACCGCAAGCGAAGCACTGCTGGTGCCACTCGCAAGTCTCGTCAGCAGCGACGGCTACAACTACGTGTTCATCGTGCAGGCTGATCGCACGGTACGCCGCCAGATGATCCAGACCGGCGTGTTGCAGGGCAACAACATCGAAGTACTCGACGGCCTCAAGCCCGGCGAGAACATCGTCATCAATGGAGCCGGCTTCCTCAAGGACGGCGACCTCGTCAATGTCGTAACCGCTGCGGCCGGAGTACGCTGACATGAACTTTGTTACCTGGTCCATCCGCAATCCGGTTCCCGTCATCATGATGTTCAACGGGCTGACGGTAGCC
>CAISOD010000046.1 GCA_903887045.1 uncultured Gammaproteobacteria bacterium
ACATACCCAAGCTGCGTGAATTGGGGCTGCTGGATGCCAAAGACAACATGATCTGGCCGGCGCCGAAACAATAACGCCGATTCTTTTGCCGAGGACACTTCCCATGCGCAGATTCCGCCTTTCAAAGCCCGCTCTCGCTGCCTGCATCGCAGCGTTGATGGTCAGCCCGCCGCTCTTGGCCCACCACTCGCACGCCACTCTCGACCACAACGATGTGCGGGTGCTGCGTGGTGTCGTGAAGAAATACAGCTGGAGCATGCCGCATGTTTTCCTGAAGGTCGAAGCGCCGAACCCGGAGGGCAAGCTGGTCGAGTACAGCATCGAGATGCTGCACCCGGCGGCGATGGCGGAGCGGGGATGGTCGAAATCAAGCTTCAAGCCAGGTGACAACATCACCTGGGAAGGCGAGCACGACAGGAACAAGGCACGCGCCTACAGCTCACTGAACTGGGCCGAAAAAGACGGAGCACGGATAGGAAGCGAAGACAAAGCCAGCAAACCCATCACGCCATCGAGTGATTTCACAGGCTTGTGGAACCGCGGGCCCAATCAACCTACCTATTATCCGCCGAAGGGCTGGAAGCTCACCGCCAAAGGTCAGGCGCAGGTGGACGGCTTCAAGGAGGATCAGAACCCGGTGCTGAACTGCGGCGATCCCGGTGTGCCAAAGTCGATGACATTGCCATACGCGCACCAGCTGAGCCGACGTGACGCCAATACGCTGGTGATCGCACGCGACCTGATGGAAGGAGAGCGTCTCATCCATCTGGCAGCAGCACCAGCGCCCGGCGCCCCGAGCAAGCTCGGTTATTCCACCGGCCGCTATGAAAATGGTGATCTCATCGTCGAAACACGCAATTTCTCTGCGGACACCTGGGGCACCCACACCGGCATCGACTCCAGTGAGCAGAAGACCGTGGTCGAACGTTTCCACCTCACCGACGGTGGCCTTGGCGTCGAGTTGACCATTACGGTTACTGATCCGGTGTATTTGTCAGAGCCCAATACTTTCACGCATCGCTGGGTGAAGGTGGCTGACCGTGAACTGGTACAGACCGCTTGTACAGCCGAGTCGGCGCAGTTGTGGATCGAAGCGGGTAACTAACCATAGAGCTGCCGCCAACGCAGCTGATACCGCAACCGCGACGCACGCCCTCATGGGTGCGACGTCATGTCGCAGGAACGATGCGTTCATAAAGCGCTACGATTCGACCGACTGTCGTCCACCATTGAGCAAGCCCATGCCAAGTCTGTTCCAGCGCCTATTGAGCTCCGTTGTTTTGAGCCTGATTGCCATGACGATTTTCGCAGCCGAGTCCACCGACGGTTCCGAACCTGCCAGGCTGCCTGTCTATTCTGCCGAAAATCCGCTGAAGATCGGCATGTTGCTGTTTGACGGTTTTGAGATGCTGGATGTGTTCGGACCACTGGAGATGTTCGGCATGCTCGGTGACCGCGTAAGTATCGTGACCTTGGGCATGGAGCCTGGTCTGGTGAGGCCTCGCAATGGTCCCGCTGTGCAGATTGAACGAGACTTGGGGGATGCCGGACAACTTGATCTATTCATCATTCCTGGCGGAGTCGGCACTCGTAGCCTGGTCAACAATGCCGCGATGATAAGTGCGCTGAAGACAGTGTCGGAAGCCACGCCGAAAGTGGCATCAGTCTGCACCGGTGGTGCCTTGCTTGCCCGCACAGGTTTGCTGGACGGTCTTGAGGCCACCACCAACAAGCTGGCTTTCGACTGGGTGGTGTCCCAAGGTCCGCAGGTTCTTTGGATCGAAGAGGCGCGCTGGGTAGATGCCGGCAAGTTTGCATCGTCGTCGGGTGTTTCTGCCGGCACAGATCTGGCGCTGGCCCTGATCGAGCAGTACTTCGGGCGCGTCACTGCTGAGGATGTAGCACACCGTACCGAATACGTTTGGAACGACGATCCCCACAACGATCCCTTTGCTCGTACGTTGGAGCCGCTTGAAAAATAGCAGGCTTGTGGCTGGGACAGGTGCAGCCACTCCTTGGCCTTGCACTTCCCGTATTGGACGATGCCGCCGCAAGAAATGCCTGCTTGGGCGTATGCAAAGTTCCGGCACTTGCAGCAGCCATCAAGCTTCGTGAACTGCTGCTCCGTGTTTTCTCTGCCGTCATGGCGGCAACTACCAGCTCAACCCGGGACACTAACTGTTCAAGGTTTGCGCCAACCCCACAAAGTAAAACGGCGCAGTTTTTAGGCTGCGCCGCACAGGGTCAGTTTCCGTTGGGTGTCAGATACCGTCGCAGACTCTGGCACCATGACAGTTGATTCTTGGTTCGCCAGCTGTCCGAATGGTTCTCACGGGCATCCTTTGCGTACGGAGTCGGAGCAACCTTCACGCGGTTTTCCAGCTGGCCTGGCGATGCGGCTCGATGGATGTTTTGGCAGTGTAATTGGCTTCGCCCCACTTCAGCGTCAGCACGTCGCCGATCTGCACACTGGCATCCACCATGGCCAAAGACAGCAGGCAGAGCTCGATGTAGTTGTAGCCGTTGAACATTCTCATGTCTACGCGCTTGCCGTCTTTCACCAGTTCGTCAGCATTGCCATGGACGAAACTTGCGCTATGCCACCGGCAAGCCTTCTTCATACCAGCGCAGCAAGCCGCCTTTGACGCTGGCGACCTGCTTGTAGCCGGCGCTGCGCAGAATCGTGAACGCCAGCACCGAGCGCTTGCCGGAACGACAGATGGTCATGACCGGTTTGTCGTTGGGCACTTCTGCCAACCGATCGCGCAGCTCATTGACCGGAATCATCAACGCACCCGGCAGGCGGGCACTTTCTTCTTCGGTTTCCAACCGGGTGCGCACATCGACCACGCAGACTGCAGCCATGTGAGCCGCCACCCACTGTGGCGAAATTTCCAGCACGCCACTGTAGGTGGTGACCACCGGTGCCCACGCCGGCTGTGTTGGCAACTCATCGTCAGGCGGACGCCCGGCTTTCAGATTGGCCGGAACTGCAATATCCAGCTTCTTCGGATGCGGCAATTGCATGTTCTCCATGAAACCGACGAAATCGCCGGCATTGGCATTACCGCCAATGCGTGGATTCAACTGTTTTTCTTCGCCGATGCTGCTGGCAGTGCGACCCGAGTAGTCATGCCCCGGATACACAACAAAGTCATCCGGCAAGGTAAACAGCTTCTGTGTGATCGAGTGATACAGCGTCAGCGCCGACCCTTGCTGGAAGTCGGTGCGACCACAACCACGAATCAACAGGCAGTCGCCGGTAAACACCATCGATTGCGCTGCCAGCACCAGGCTGAGACAACCATCGGTATGGCCCGGTGTCGCCAGCACCTGCAGCACGTGCTGGCCGAAGCGGATGCTGTCGCCATCGGCGAGTTGTCGATCCAGCGTGGCAATGCCGGATTTCTCCGACGCAAAAATGCCGCAGCTCAGGCTGTGCTTCAGCAGCCAGGCAGCAGTGACATGATCGGCATGGCAATGGGTTTCGACACAAGCCAGCAGCGTCAGTTGAAGTTCCTGCACCAGCGCCAGATCGCGTTCGTACTGTTCATACACCGCATCGATCAGCAGTGCTTCGCTAGTCGCGGCATCGGCCAGCAAATAGGTCCAGGTACCGGAAGCCTGATCGAACAATTGTCGGAACAGCAGCGGGTTCTGCATAGAGGTCGCTTGCTCTGGAGCAAAGGAGTGAGTGGGTATTGTACTCGTTGCGTACTGTTACGAATTCGAAGCTTGCCCTCGCGCTTGCCGTCTCTTCAAGCAGTTCGGCGGTGGACTTTTCAGGCACCGCCGGCAACATCAATGGCGGAGGGTAGATGGGGTTGAGTTGGGCGATAAATCTCGCTGCCATTGTGCTGGCTTACCGATCTAAGCAATGACGACTTCGATATAGCTCCCATGGGCGACCTGCTCGACTGCGTCAACCACACGAGCTGAGCAAGAACGGATGCGTGGCCAACTCGTGGTGCTCAAGACAATGATCGCGATTTTCCGGTCGCGGAGATTTTGCTGATATTTCAGATTGGTGTCGGTAGTCACCAGCACGTCATAGCCAGCTGATTCTGCGGCTTGAATCAGCTCCCCATTCTTCATGATGGCCCACCCCAATTCGTAAGCCGTATCCACTGAGTGGGTTGCCAACAGCCGACGCAATGGTGCCGGCGTACCTTGGTCAAACAGAACCCGCATCTAGGCAACCATGGCACTGCGGGCAGCGTGATCAAGGACTGCCCGGGTTTGTTCCAGCGTCACGCCGGGGAAGCAGCCCAGAAACTCCTGGATCGACACTTCGTCCTCCAGATTTTCGAACAAGGCAGCAACTGGAACCCGTGTGCCAACAAACAGCCAGGCGCCACTTACTTTGTCGGCACTGCGTTCGACTGCCGAACATGAAGACCAGTCAATCATTCTTACCTCGCTGCTATTTTTGGCCACGCCTGATGACTTTACTCGCCGCAATTCAGCCGGTAAAGCCGTTACTCAATACGGCACCGTTATGTATGGCGGCGCTTTTCCCGGGCATAAAAAAAGGCGCTGCATTCCTGCAGCGCCTTTTGTTTTGAACGGACTACCGATTACTTCTTGGTACGCCAGCTGTCCGCATAGTTCTCACGCGCATCCTGTGCATATGGAGTCGGTGCAACCTTCACGCGGATCTCAACCTGACGATGCGGTTCAATCGAGGTCTTGGCAGTGTTGTTGGCTTCGCCCCACTTCAGCGTCAGCACGTCGCCGATCTGCACGCTGGCATCAACCACGGCCAGCGACAACAGGCAGCGTTCGTTGTAGGAGTAGCCGTTGAACATGCTCATGCCCACTCGCTTGCCGTCTTTCAACAGTTCGTCGGCGTTGCTGGATGAGTAGTTGTGGTTCGGGAAGTCGATCCACTTGGCAGCAAGGCCGGGTTCGAAGGCAGTGGCGATGGTGGCCAGACGTCTTCGCGGTTCCACTCGATGGTGACTTTCTTGCGCTGGTTGCCGGCGGCTTTCATGGCTTCGAGAGCGGCTTTGCCGATGAAGTCTTCTTTTTTCCAGCCGATGTAGAAGTCGTAGCCGAGTTCGAACGGGGTGACGTAGTAGTCAGCGATGTTGTCGCTTACCAGCGAGCCACCGAGCGAGCCAACGGCTTCGTAGTGGTCGGCGCCGAGCCAGTCGCGGTAGTCCTTCAACATGCCGTCGCCGGAATAGATGCCTGGTAGCGGGCTTGGGATCCAGCCGGATTCCAGCGTGTTGGACGAGTAGGCGCGGGCGCCTACGAAGCGCAGGTCAACGCCGGCGTCTTTGGCAGCCTGGGCGATGGTGCTTTGGATGTAGCTCTTGTCGGCGTAAGGGCCCCACACTTCAAGGCCGGGTGCGCCGGCCATGCCGTGACGCAGTGCCATTACCTGGCGCGAACCGATGTTGATTTTGTCGACATGGAAGAACTTCACTTCCGGGATCGGGCCGCCGTGCAGTTTTTCGAAGATCTTGCCGGCATCCGGACCCTGGATCTGGAAGCGGTAGTGCTGGCGGTAGATGGCTTTGCCATCAGGGCGTGAATCGGAGCGTGGATCGTGGAACAGACGTACGTTCCATTTGCCGCTGGCAGCCTGGAAGCGGATCCAGTTGGCGGTTGGCGCGCGGCCTACCAGGAGGAATTTATCTTCGGTCTCGCGGAAGATGATCATGTCGCCGATCACGTGGCCGGCTGGAGTCACCGGTACGAAGTGTTTGGCAACGTTCAGCTTGAAGTTGGCAAAGCTGTTGATGCCAACGTAGCTGAGGAATTTTTCGGCATCAGGGCCTTCAACAGTGATTTCGTCCATGTGATGAGTCTGGTCGAACAGCACGGCGCTGTTGCGCCAGGCAATCTGTTCGGAACGCCAGTTGGAGAATTCGGAAGCAACAACCGGGTATACATAAATACCGGCCTTGTTGTTGCGAAGCAGGTTGACGGCACCGCCGGCAGCTTCGATTGCGGAGGTCAGGCTGTTCTTACTCATCTTTTTTTTGCTCCAGGATGATGTTGGTAGAGAAGGGTAGGCCGTAAAAGGCGGCGATTTTGCCACGGTTCGACAACAAGAGGAAGCGAAAACCGAACCGGTTGGTTCGGATGCGCGGCAGCTGTTTTGGCGGAGGGTTGGCGGCTTAGCGGTCTTGCCGTTCCAGCAGGAGTTTCTGCAGTAGCGC
>CAISOD010000047.1 GCA_903887045.1 uncultured Gammaproteobacteria bacterium
GCAGGACCTCGTGCGCTTCGCGCGCCAGTGTTGCGCGCGCAATTGCTGAACGATGTTTGCAGCAATGATCTCAACTACTTTCAGGCCATCAGTCCATTGGTTACGGCTCAGACTGCCTCCAGTCTTCTCCGCACCCAAAAGACGGTGATTCGGCAACTCGTCGGCACCCTGGATGACACAAGGTACCTCAACTTTGAATTCCACCAGCAAATGAAGCTGTTGGATATCCCGCACCAGTATCTGGATGTCCCAAACGTTGATCATGATGCTCTGGCGCTATTGCAGGGCATTGGAGAAGCGAATGGCAGCTTTTACAGAAAAGCCCTTAACACGGCCAACCCCTAACACGACCAACGCTGCAGCGCGAAGGAGTGGCGGCCGCGTTTAAAGCGATGCCCGGTGGTGATTACTCTTTGCGTGTGCCCCACGGATCGGCATCGCGCCACACGGAGGAGCCAGACGCTCTCGTCTCGGCGTTATCCCACACTGACGTGCTTGGTGCTTTTACGGCTGCCTCGCGTGGTTTGTCTGCATAAGCAGTTTTCCGTCGCGGTGCTGGGCTGCGCGCACGCTGGGTGGCGGTGCTTCTGCCGTGTCCTGCGCGAAAGCCCTTGGCTTTCTGCTCGCGCTTGGCGCGCAGCTTTTCGGCATCTTCGAGACTCAGTTCGGCGGGCTTGCCCGGTACTTGTCCTTCCGGGATTACCCGATCCCTCGGGGGCAGCAAAAACTGTTCAGCGGAAGCTCTTGGCAGACTCTTGAATTGATACAGGTAGAAGTTTTCTACACTTTCCCGCGCCCAGTCGGTTTTGTTGAGGAACTTGAGACTGGAGGCAATGCTTGCATTGGTTTTGAAGCAGTTGATGTACAAGTAGGCGTGCAGGATTTCAAAGCCGTAATGTTCGACCAGCTCGGTCAGCATGGTTTTCAGGCTGACACCGTGCAGCGGATTGCTCTTGTAGTTGATCTCGTTATCCATGGATTTGACTGGGGTGGCTGGATTCGAACCACTGCATGACGGAATCAGAATCCGTCATGCAGTGGCCGGTAATCGATATTGGGAAAAATGGTGGGCCCACCAGGACTTGAACCTGGGACCAAGAGATTATGAGTCTCCTGCTCTAACCAACTGAGCTATAGGCCCTTGTGCTGCGCCCTTTGGCTTGATCCTTCGTTGCTTGTTGCTTCTCGTCGGTCATGTACATCTTTGTACACTCCCTCCTCGAAGCAACAAGCGCCTCGTCTGAAGCCAAATGGCTTTGCACAAGGCATCGTGCCAAAGAGATTTACTGCTCTTTAATCGTCCAGGAAGCTGCGCAGGTGATCGGAGCGGGTAGGGTGGCGCAGTTTGCGCAACGCTTTGGCTTCGATCTGGCGTATGCGTTCGCGGGTGACATCGAACTGCTTGCCTACTTCTTCCAGCGTGTGGTCGGTGTTCATGTCGATGCCGAAACGCATGCGCAGCACTTTGGCTTCGCGGGCGGTGAGGCCGGCCAGTACCTGGCGGGTGGCTTCACGCAGACCTTCTTCCATCGAGGAGTCGACCGGCGAATCGATGCTGGAATCTTCGATGAAATCGCCCAGATGCGAATCTTCGTCGTCACCGATCGGGGTTTCCATCGAGATTGGTTCTTTCGCGATCTTCAACACCTTGCGGATCTTGTCTTCGGTGAGGTCCATGCGCTGGCCGAGTTCTTCCGGTGTTGGCTCGCGGCCTTTTTCGTGCAGCATCTGACGGCTGATGCGGTTCAGCTTGTTGATGGTTTCGATCATGTGCACCGGGATACGGATGGTGCGCGCCTGGTCGGCGATCGAACGCGTGATGGCCTGACGAATCCACCAGGTGGCGTAGGTCGAGAACTTGAAGCCGCGGCGGTATTCGAATTTGTCGACTGCTTTCATCAATCCGATGTTGCCTTCCTGGATCAGGTCGAGGAATTGCAGACCACGGTTGGTATATTTCTTGGCGATGGAGATAACCAGACGCAGGTTGGCTTCCACCATGTCTTTCTTGGCGCGGCGTGATTTGGCTTCGCCGATCGACATGCGACGGTTGATTTCCTTGATCTCGGCGATCATGAGACCGGTTTCTTCTTCGATCACCTGCATCTTGCGCTGGGCACGCTGCACTTCGATCTTGTACTTGGCCAGCGTCTCGGAATATGGCTTGCGACGCATGTGGTTGTCGATCCACTTCAGATTCACTTCGTTGCCGGGGAAGCTCTTCATGAAAATGTTGCGCGGCATTTTTCCGGTCTTCACGCACAGGGTCATGATGTTCTTCTCATGACGGCGGATACGGTTCAGCTGCAGGCGGATGTTGGCAAGAATCGGGTCGAAGCAGCGTGGTGACAGCTTGAGGTACTTGAATACTTCAGCCAGTTTTTCCAGGGCTTCCACGCCTTTCGGATCCTGTCGTGGGTACTTCTTGAGTGCACGCTCGCAGGACTTGAATTGCTTGCGTAGTTCTTCGAAACGGGTTCTGGCAAGTTCCGGGTCCGGACCGCTGGGGGTTTCATCTTCTTCGGTGGCAGCTTCGGCGGTAGCCGGCTCTTCTTCTTCATCGACGACGGCAGCTTCATCGGAAGCAGGCACTTCTTCCGGCTCGGGCACCGCGACTTCTTCCTTGGTGTCGAGATAGCCAACGATTACATCGCCAAGGCGTTTGCCTTCCTTCTCTACGGCATCGTATTCAGCCAACACCATCTCAACCGTGCCGGGGAAGTACGCCATCGCAGCCATCAGTTCGCGCAGGCCTTCCTCGATACGTTTGGCGATCGCAATTTCACCGGTGCGGGTCAAGAGTTCAACCGTGCCCATTTCACGCATGTACATGCGCACAGGATCAGTAGTACGGCCGGCTTCGTTTTCCACTGCGGCCAGTGCGGCGGCGGCTTCGGCAGCAGCGAGTTCGTCGGTAGCATCGTTGTTTTCAATCAGCGCCAGTTGGTCGGCATCGGGAGCGGTTTCATAAACCTTGATCCCCATGTCGTCGATCATCTGGATGATGTCTTCCACCTGATCCGGATCAGAAATGGTTTCCGGCAGGTGATCGTTCACCTCGGCGTAGGTCAGATAATTCTGTTCCTTGCCTTTGGCAATCAATGCCTTGAGGCTGGATTGATGGGTCAGGTTATCGCTCATAGTTTCTGCTTACCGGTATGTAAACGTTGTGGCTGCGGGCGCGAGGTGGGGCTGGCCCAGCAGTGAGATATCAAAATAGCCCTATATTTTAGCCGATTCATCAAATACTGGCCAGCTGGTAAAGGCCGGCAAGGCGTCAGGATGCCGCTTATTTGCGGCCAAGCTGTAATAACGTTCTACGAACCTTGTAGTTGACCTGATTCGCCGGATTCCGTTCCCTCGTGCAAGCGGCGCAGTTGTTCCAGTGTCGCATTGCGGGTTTTGCGCTGCTGGTATTGGTCAACCAGGAGTTTCAGGTCCTGGGAAAACTTCTCGGCGATGCCTTCTTCAGGGGTGATGAACTCGCGGCCAAAGATTTCGGTGAGCTGATTGCCATAAGGGGTGGCGTAGAGCCGGCTCATCAGCTCGGCGGTGGTGCTGGCCGGCCAGGCTTGGGCAATTTCCAGTACCTGCAGCAGCAAGTCCATGTCAGGACTACGAATTTCGCCGAGTTCTTCCGGGATTGGCACCTCAGTAACGAGATTGGGCCTGCGAATAAGCAGGTTCACCAGCCGCATACAGGGAGACCAGTCCACCCGGGGGCGGGCGCTGCGGTTTGCCGGTCTACCCGCCGGGGGCGAATAGGGGGCAAATCCCGGGGTGGGCTCCGTAAATGGCAGTGACGGTGTGGGCTGTGTAGATGGCGCTGGAAACGCGCGGGCACCTGTCAGCTGCCCGAGTTGATCAAACATCAACTGCCGATAGACCCCCTTCGGCAGTTTGTCCAAAAAAGGCTGGGCCAGTTTGCTTAGCTGGGCCTTTCCTTCCAGGCTGCTCAAGTTGGTGCGGGCGCTGAGGGTTTCAAAGAAAAAGTCGGCAAGACCAGTGGCCTTGGCCAGGCTGGCCTCGAATGCAACGGCTCCGATGGCGCGTACCTGGGTGTCGGGGTCCTGACCTTCCGGTAAAAACAGGAAACGGGCGCTGCGGCCATCCTCCATCAACGGCAATGCCTGCTGCAGGGCGCGCCAGGCAGCCTCACGGCCAGCGTTGTCGCCGTCAAAGCAGAACACCACCTCAGACACGTGTTTGAACAGCACGCGCAGATGTGACGCACTGGTGGCGGTACCGAGGGTGGCCACGCTGTAGTGGATGCCGTTCTGCGCCAGTGCGATCACGTCCATGTAGCCTTCAACAATCAGGAAGCGCTCGGGATGCCGCAGCTTCTTGCGGGCTTCGTACAGGCCGTACAGTTCCTCACCTTTGCGGAACACCGGAGTCTCCGGCGAGTTGAGGTACTTGGGCTTTTCGTCGCCGAGCACGCGGCCGCCGAAGCCGATCACGCGTCCGCGCGAGTCGCGGATTGGATACATGATGCGGTCGCGGAAGCGGTCGTACAGCGGGTTGCGCTGGTTGTCGGGGTTCTCGATCAGCATGCCGGCTTCGATCAGCAGGTTCTGCTGCGGTTTGTCGCCATCAGCGAAAGCCTTCAGCACATTGTCCCAGCCGGGTGGTGCATAGCCGAGGCCGAAATCCCGCGCGATCTCACCACTGAGGCCGCGCTTTTTCAGATAGTCCACCGCACGCTGCCGCTGTGGGTGTTGACGTAGTTGCTGGTGATAAAACAGGCTGATGTCCTGCAACGCTTTCAACAGTGCGTCGTGGCGACTGTTATGTTGTTTCGCCGTGCCACCATCCTCGCGCGGCACATCAACGCCTATACTCTTTGCCAGTGTTTCCACTGCGTCGACGAACTCGAGGTTTTCGAAATTCATCACGAAGCCGAGCGCATTACCGCCGGCGCCACAACCAAAGCAGTAATAGAATTGCTTGTCGGGTTGCACAGTGAACGAGGGAGATTTTTCCTGGTGAAACGGACACAACCCCGAGTAGTTCTTGCCGGTTTTCCGCAACTTCACGCGCGGCTCAATCACATCGATGATGTCGATGCGACTGAGAAGGTCGTCGATGAAGCGGGAAGGGATCAGTCCAGGCATTGTCTCAGCATACCGCAACGGTGGAGTGTGGTGTCAGAGCACTCACCAACAGAGTGTCGATAAGGGTGAGCCGGAACGTGAGGCGAGGAGCGGGTAGCGAGCGAGCTCACTTACCGGGGAATCCGACCGATGAACTATACAGTGAGTGCCCGCTCGTAACGGGAGGTGGAGATTACGACAGTAGTTTTTTGACGAGCTGGCTCACCAGCCCCATATCGGCGCGGCCCATCAGTTGTGGGCGCGCGATGTTCATTACTGCGCCCATTTCCTTCATTGAGCTTGCGCCTACCTGAGTGATCGCGGACTTGATGATGTCGGCTATTTCCACTTCGGTGAGGGCGGCCGGCAGGAACTGCTGGATTACATCAATCTCGGCCTGCTCTGTAGCGGCCAATTCCGGGCGGCCACCGGCTTCGTATTGTTTGATGGAGTCGCGGCGCTGTTTGACCATCTTGTCGAGCAGTGTGATGGCGCGCTCATCCGTTACGTCGATGCGCTCATCAACCTCGACTTTCTTGAATTCAGCAAGAATGAGACGAATCGCATTCAAGCGATCTTTTTCACGCGCCCGCATAGCATCCTTCATTACTTCAGTGATGCGGGCCTTGATTGGATGGTCGGCCATGACTACTCGGTAAACGGGTGTAGCAGGAAGAACGCTTGATCAGAACAGGCGTTGGGTACGACGCGAATCGCGCGATACTTTCTTCTGGTGGCGTTTTACCGCAGCAGCAGCTTTGCGCTTGCGGATCGAGGTTGGTTTTTCGTAGAACTCGCGGCGACGGACTTCAGCCAGTACGCCGGCTTTTTCGCAGGAACGCTTGAAACGACGAAGAGCAACATCAAATGGTTCGTTTTCTTTGAGGCGGACTACGGGCATAGGTGCTTCCGGGTCAGATTGTCAGGTTGAATGTAAGAGTCTTGCCGGCTGGCCGGTTCGAGGGCGCGAATTGTACGGGGGTGAGAGGCCTTTTGCCAAGTAAATCAGTGGCAGGAACTGCCGCCGAGGCCAGCTGGTGCCAAAACCGGCCTAGTTGAGTTGCAGGCTCTGGCCCGGGAAGATGCGGCTGTCGCGCAGGCCGTTCCGGCGTCTGAGGCTTTCGACTGATACGCCGAACTTGCGGGCGATCTGGTACAGGCTGTCGCCGCTTTGAACCTGGTAGGATTTGCTGGCTTCAGCCGCTTCGGTTTCTGCCACAACCGTGGGGGAGGCGCTGGCTGCAGCGTGGATCGTCAATTCCTGGTTCGGGAAGATCGTATTGTCTTTCAGGCTGTTGTTTTTTTGGATGCTGGCCACCGACACTCCGAAGCGCTGCGAAATGGCACCCAAGGTGTCGCCACGCCGGACCTTGTAGATAGTTGGGACCAGGCTGAGTACACCTTCATCCTCTTCAGCCTGCTGGTTGAGGCTGACGGCCATCAATGGTTCCTGTTCGGTAGAACCCGACTGGCGCACCAGCTGGAATTCGTCACCCAGCTTTATCGGCATCGGCTCGGGTGAGCCATAGGCAACGAATTGACGCACTGCACTGGCAATGCGAATGGAGCCTGACGAACCCAGGCCCGGCAGCAGCAGTTTCTGCTTCGGTTTGATCAGGTTGCCGGCCAGGTTATTGGCGCGGCGGAGTTCATCCACGGTAATGCCATGGTTGCGAGCTATACGGTCGAGTGAGTCGCCGCTTTTGACTTCATATTCGCCGGCGCCGGGCAAGCCTTGAGGTTCCGAGCTGCTGAAGGAGGCTACGAAACGGTCGAAGGTGCCGAGCGGAATTTTCAGTTCGTAAGGGGTCTCGCCTTCCGGCAGCGATGATTTCAACAGTGCCGGGTTGAGGCTGCGTATTGTCGCCGTGTCGGTGCCGGCAAAACGCGCTGCGTCTTCCAGGCTCAGCATGCCTTCGACGGCAACGATGTCATAGGCCAGTTCCTGTCCCAGATCCTGTACGTGGATGCCGTACATTTCGGGGTTGGAGATGATCAGTGAGGCGGCAATGAAGCGTGGGACGAATTCACGGGTTTGCTGTGGCAAGTGTGGGTACACCTCCCAGAAGGCCGGTGGGTTCTCAATGGAGCCGCCGACGCGCTCGACCGAGCGGCTGATGCAGCGGAAGCTGCAGTTGTAGCCGGCCAGCGACAGGTGCCAATTGCCGTTGTAGCTCTCGTTCAGGGCTTTGAGGTGCTTGGCGGCGGCACGGGTGGCTTTTTCCGGATCCCGGCGCTCATCCACCCAGTCGTCCACGCGCAGACCTTCGCTGCGAGCGGTGGCCGGCATGAATTGCCAAATGCCAACGGCACCGGCCGGGCTGCGGATGGTCGGGTATAGGCTGCTTTCCTGCAAAGCGAGGTATTTCAGTTCGTCGGGGACACCTTCTTCAGCGAAGGTCTTTTCTATCATCGGAAAATAGGTGTGACTGCGGCTGGCCCACGTGCGAAGAACGGAGCGGCGGTTCTGCAGGAAGTCGTTTATTGCACGTTCCACGATACGGTTGGCGGTCATCGGTACCGTAGTGGTGATCGGCTGTACGCCGCCATCTTCTTCTACCAGCGGTACTGGCTGGGTACCCAGCCGGCGGGCGCCGGTTACCAGGGTTTCGACCACAGGTTCGTTGAAGGTACGACCACCTTGTTCCGCCTGGGGAGCTACGCTCGTTTCAACAGGTGGTTGCACAGTGGTGCAGGCTGAAATTGCCAACAAAATCAGTATGCTACTGAACGCATTATTGAATGCTGTACTGCTTGTAAATCGCACGCAATGGTCTCGCTTCTGTAGATGTTGATTTTGAGAGAAGGCCACCATTATCCACAATAGGCGTGGTATGAATAGCCTGGTATGTCTCCCCGATTACTGCTGTTTCCCAATACCGATAATGCCGGTCGAACCGGGGACACCCTCCCTTAGTAAGGTGTTCGCGGCAATAAGTTCCCCGAATCCTTATTTATTTACCGCCGGCCTCCAGACCCATTGTCAGCACCACTTTGCCGAAGTGGGCCTGACTCTGCAGGTAGTGAAACGCTTCTACCGTCTGGCTGAAGGAGAACACCTTGTCCACGACTGGGTGGATGTCATTGGCTTCGATGGCCCGGTTCATCTGCTCGAACATGGTCCGGTTACCAACGAAGATACCGTGCAAACTGCCACCCTTCAGCATCATGGCGTGCGGATTGGTATCGCCCTGGAAGCCCGACAGTACACCAATCATGGCCACCTTGCCGGCATGGGCCAGCGACAACATCGATTGCTTCAATGTGCCTGCGCCGCCGACCTCGATTACACAGTCGGCACCGCGGCCGTTGGTTAGCGACAGCACTTCGGTGCTCCATTCCGGGGTTTTCTTGTAATTGATCAGGCCGCTGGCCCCCAACAGGCGTGCCCGTTCCAGCTTGGTGTCGTCGGACGAGGTGACCAATACCTTTGCCCCGGCTGCCTTTGCCAGTTGCAGGGCCTGCAGCGAAACGCCACCCGTGCCCAGTACCAGTACAGTATCGCCTGGTTTGATCTGGCGTCCGGCCACCATCAGCCCGTGCCAGGCAGTGACACCGGCACAGGGCAGCGTGGCAGCTTCTATATAGGTCAGATTGGCCGGCATGTGCACGGCATCGCGTTCGTTGAATACCACATATTCAGCCAGCACGCCGTCCACCGGCGAGCCGAGAGCCGGGCGATCCACCGCAGCCGGCGGGCCATCAACATAGTTACGGAAGAATGTCCCACATATGCGATCACCCACCTTGAAACGGGAAACGCCATTGCCAAGGGCGACGACTTCGCCGGCACCGTCCGACAATGCAATCAAGTCAATCGGCACTGGCCCGCCGAAGTAACGCCCAAGCGGCACCAGCAAGTCGCGGAAGTTGAGGGAGGCAGCACGCATCTCAACCAGAATTTCACCGGCTCCCGGTGCTGGCTTTGGCAACTCTCTCTGTACCAGACCATCGAAACTGGTACTGCCGGCTTTGATAACAAACGCTTTCATGGATATTCCTCCGATTTTTTTGCGACGAATCATAGCATGGTGACTGGCAGAACCTTTGCCGGATACTGAAGAACCACATGCTATGATGCCGCCCCGTTTTCCCCCCTCCAGCTGCTTGCTCCGGATGATAGTTCTCGGCATCGAAACCTCCTGCGATGAAACCGGCATTGCGCTGTATGACAGCGAGCGCGGCATCCTCGCCGAAGCACTTTACAGCCAGATTCAACTGCACCAGCAGTACGGTGGAGTCGTGCCCGAGCTGGCCTCGCGTGACCACATCCGCAAGACGCTGCCGCTGATCCGGGAAGTACTCGAAAGCGCCGGTTGTCTGCGTAGTGAGATTGGTGGAGTCGCCTACACCGCCGGCCCCGGCCTCGCTGGCGCCTTGCTGGTAGGGGCCTCTATTGGCCGCTCCCTCGGCATGGTGTGGAAAGTGCCAACCCTTGGTGTGCACCACATGGAAGGCCATCTGCTGGCACCGCTGCTGGAAAAGGAGGCGCCAACGTTTCCGTTCGTTGCGCTGCTGGTATCCGGTGGCCACACCCAATTGGTGGCAGTTGAAGGCATCGGTCGCTACAAGGTAATCGGCGAATCGCTTGATGATGCTGCTGGTGAAGCCTTCGACAAAACCGCCAAGCTGCTGGGGCTGCCGTATCCAGGTGGTCCGCAGATAGCGAAGCTGGCACTGCAAGGCACAGCGGGCCGTTTCACATTCCCGCGACCGATGACGAATCGCCCCGGGCTCGACTTCAGCTTCAGTGGCCTCAAAACGTTTGTACTGACCACCGTGCAGGCGCACACCCACGATGGTGTTATCGATGAACAAACCCGAGCCGACATCGCCCATGCATTCCAGGAAGCGACTGTGGCCACATTGATGATCAAATGCCGCCGCGCGCTCCAACAAACCGGCATGAAGACCTTGGTGATCGCCGGTGGCGTCAGCGCCAATACACGCCTGCGCGAAGAGCTTGGGACCATGGCAGAACAGGAAAATGCACGACTCCATTACCCGAAATTGCAATATTGCACCGACAACGGTGCAATGATCGCCTACGCCGGTTGCCAGCGTTTATTGGCCGGCCAGCAAGACGATCTGGCATTCCATGCGCGGCCGCGCTGGAATCTGGAAACCCTGCCGCCGTTGTAATGGCCTGTGTGAAGGCCTTTGTGATTTGAGAGCCGCAGGTGAGCAATCCCGTAAGCAAACACCCGATCAGTAAAAAGCCGTTCAGTAAACATCAGTGGAGCAGTATGGACATCGTCTATGTAAGGGGTCTCGAGGTAAAAACCGTAATCGGTGTGTATGAGTGGGAGCGCGAGATCAAACAACCGGTAACGGTCGATCTCGACATGGCCTACGACATCGCCAAGGCTGCCGCCACCGACGAGCACCAATTTGTGCTCGACTACAAAATCGTCTGCGTGCGTGTCACGGAATTCATCGAGCAGAGCGATCTGAAATTGCTGGAAGCGATGGCGGAAGCAATCGCCGCGCTGGTTCGCACTGAGTTCCACGTGCCATGGGTGCGCGTGCGTATTGGCAAGCCGGCTGCGATCACCGGTGCCAAGGATGTTGGTGTCATCATCGAGCGCGGTGCACCACGTCCGTTTGGAGTCAATCAGCTGTACGGAGAGACCAAGTAGTGGCATGGGTCACACTCAGCGTTGGCAGCAATTGCAACGCGCGTGCGAATTTTTCCACCTGTCTCGACATGCTGCTGCTGCAGTTCCGTGATCTGGCATTGTCGTCAGTGTATGAGAGTGAAGCCGATGACCATTCCGGCCGCCGCTATCTGAATATGGCTGTCGGCTTCGACACCGGGATGCCGCTGGCTGAACTGGTGGCACTGTTGAAGAAGACGGAAGACAAACACGGTCGCGCACGGCCGCCGGCGCCCTGCGGCGATGTCACCCTCGACGTTGATTTGCTCACCTACGGCGATCTTGCCGGTAATTTCAATGGTGTTGTGGTGCCGCATGCCGATATCGTACGCAAAGCCTATGTGCTGTGGCCACTCAGCCAGGTGGCGGCCAAACACAAGCATCCGGTGTTGAAACAAACCTTCGCTGAACTGCTGGCCGAGCGCAAAGCCGAATTCACCAAGGCGCAGCCACTCAAGCCGGTGGCCTTTGAATGGCACGGCAGGACATTGTCGAAGTAGCAGCAGGAACAGAAAAGCAGGAGGGGCGAAATGTATCCGTTCAAACAAGATTATTACGCTGTGCGCAACGGCTGGTACGTGTTGGCATTTGCGCAGGACCTCACGCAGCAACTGGTATCGCGCTGGTTGTTGAACGAACCAGTGGTGTTGTATCGCAAACAGAACGGTGAGCCGGTGGCACTGAGCGGTTTGTGCCCGCACCGTTTTTATCCGCTCGGCAAAAGCCAGCTGAAGGACGACATCATCACCTGCAACTACCACGGCTTTGCGTTTGATGCCGCGGGCGTCTGTACCAACATCCCCGGTCAGGACAACATTCCGTCCACCTGCAAACTGCGCAGCTATCCAGTCGTGGAACACGGTATGTGGATCTGGGTGTGGGCCGGCGATGTCGATAAAGCCGACAAGTCGTTGTTGCCAGATCTGGTCGAGATCAGTCATGACCGACCCGGCTTCACCCCGATGCCGTTCTACTTCCACGAACTCAAGGCCCGTTACCAACTGCTCAACGACAACCTGCTCGATCTGTCTCATCTCGCCTTCCTGCACGCCACTACCATCGGCGTGGGCGCCAATGCGACCGTGCCGGAAGAGCTCACCGAAGAGCCGCGGATCCTGCGCAGCCGGCGCCGCATGCAGAATTGCCCGGCACCGCCGGTAGTAAAGACAACCATCGGTTACGACGGCGTGATCGATCAGGTCAACGGCATGGATTTCTACGCCCCTGGCATGCATGCCGGCTTCGCCGACATGTTCTATCCACAAGGACATGCCGAGGCCGGCAAACTACTGCGCAAGGCGCAGGTGTTCCATGCGGTTACGCCAGCAACGCACAACAGCTGTTACTACTTCTTCGGTATGGCGTCTGACGATGTAGCGCAGATGCATTTGATGAAGGAGTATTTGAAGAAGACGGTGGCAGAAGATATCGACGCCTCGGAATCAATTGAGCAGATGCTGGCTATTCACGGCGATCCGGTGCGGGAAGTAGTGAAGTTCAGCGACCGCAACACCGTGCGCGGCCGCATGTTGTTGCAGAAGATGATGGAAGCAGAGCGGTTGCCTTGACCGTTGCTTTTTTGTTGCAGCGCTACCGTTGTACTGCGGGTAATACAAACGCGCCCGGCAGCAACGCTGCCGCAGTTGTGCTTCTCGCCTCACCAGTGAGGTTTGCCTGCAACACCACCAACTCTGGCCCACCGAGTTCAAACATCACCTGCCGGCAGGCGCCACACGGTGCAATCGGTTCTGCGGTAGCGCCGATCACGGCAATCTGCAGGAAATCGCCTGGACGGTAGCCTGCTGCAAGCGCAGCAAAAAAAGCGGTGCGCTCGGCGCAATTGGTAAGCCCATAGGACTGGTTTTCCACGTTGCAGCCCTGGAATACCCGGCCGTCACGCGTGAGCAGCGCCGCACCTACGCGAAACTGCGAGTAGGGCGCATGTGCGTGCTCGCGTGCGGCGCGGGCTGATTCAATCAAGGTCTGGTCGGAGATCATGCTCATGCCCCGGCTCCCAGGAACATGCCAGCAAGCGTTGCACTGGTAAGGTTCGACAGTGTCGCCGCTGCCACTGCGCGCAACCCATAGCGCGCTACCTGCGCCCGCAGCTCCGGTGCCACCACGCCAAAGCCGCCGATCAGAATGGCAATCGACGAGAAATTCGCGAAACCACAAAGCGCAAATGAAATGATTACGATGGTCTTCGGGTTGAGCACAGTGAGTCCGGCTGCAGTCACTTCGGCGGCATCCTTCAGGTAAGGCGAGAACGATACGTAGCCGACAAACTCGTTGAGGATCAGCTTCTGGCCGATCAGATTGCCGGCTATTCCCGCCTCACTCCAGGGCACGCCAGTAAGCCAGGCCAGAGGCGCAAAGCAGTAGCCCATCAAGGTTTCGAGGTCGAGCCCGGCATGGCCGAACCACCCCATGAAACCGCCTACAATACCGTTGAGCAGCGCGATCAGACCGACGAAGGCGATCAGCATTGCGCCCACATTTACCGCCACCTTCATGCCCACTGCAGCGCCCGCAGCCGCCGCTTCAATTACGTTCGCCGAGGGTTTGTCCTCGAAGTGGATTTCGTCGAACTGGATCGTACTCGGTGCTGTGCTCGGGCAGATCAGTTTGGCGTAAAGCAGTCCGCCCGGCACCGCCATGAACGAGGCGGCGATAAGGTATTCGAGCGGCACACCGAGGCCGGCGTAGCCTGCCAGCAATGAACCCGCCACCGCAGCCATGCCACTCGCCATCACGGCGAACAACTCTGGCCCCTGCAATTGCTGCGCAAAGGGTTTCAGCACTGCCGGCATTTCGCTTTGGCCGAGGAAGATGGTGGTAACAGCAGAAAAAGATTCAAGCTTGCTGACGCCGATTACTCGCTGGAACAGTGTGCCCAGGCCAAGTACCACCCAGCGCATGACGCCAACGTGATAGAGCACGGCAATCAGCGCTGATACAAAGATGATCGCCGGCAGCACGCGCAAGGCAAAGATGAAACCGTCATCGCCGAACAACGCTGTCATCTGGTTGCCGACCAGACCGCCGAATACAAAGGCGATACCCTCGTTGGCGTAATCAATCACGTGGCCAACGCCTGCTGCAGCGGCGCCAAGCGCAGCGCGTCCCCAAGGCACAAACAGCACCAGCGCACCGATCAGCACCTGCACCCCGAAGGCGGCAACTACGACGCGAGGTTGTATCGCGCGCCGGTTCATCGACAACAGAATGCCAATGCCAAGCAAAACGAAGAGCCCGGGCAGGCCCCGCAGAATGTCACTCATGAGTCAGGATTGTCGGTGCAGAATAGACAGGGGTTCTTTTACTACTCTGCGGTGAATGCAGGCAAGTCCGCTGGCATGCCGCACAAGGCTGCACCACTCAGGTGCGGATCAGTCCGATCGCACGCAGACGTTCTTCCAGGAAAACATCGGCACGGACGGTCGGGTACTTCGCCCCGGCACCAACACAGGACGGCAGGCATTCAAGCACCACGTCCGCATTCGGGTGCATGAAGAAGGGCATGGAATAGCGGCTCACATTCGCTCCAGCCGGATTTGTCACACGGTGGGTGGTGGCGGGAATCACGTCATTGGTCAGCCGCGCCATCATGTCGCCCGAATCCACGATCAACGCGGCAGGGCCTGCATCCACCGGCAGCCAGTGACCATCATGGTCCAGCAGTTCGAGACCGGGGCCTTGGGCTGCTACCAGCAAGGTCAGCAGGTTGATGTCTTCGTGCGGCGCCGAGCGCAGGCTGCCGCTGTCGGCATCCGGCGGAATGGGGGGATAGTGGATCAGCCGCAGCACCGAGTTGCCATCGTCGACCATGCGTGAGAACTCGCCAGCCGGCAGTTGCAGACCGGGGGCGAGTGCTTCCAGCAGCAGGCGACCGGTTTCCTGCAGTTCGCGGTATAGCGCCAGCAAATCACTGCGGAATCCTGCCGGTTCCACTGGCCACACATTGGGTGGCTCCGTCGGCCCACGCGCCTCTTTGCCTTCGCGTTCCGGGCCAATCTGCCAGAACTCCTTGAGGTCTGCCGCTTGCTGCCCAAGCGCTTTCTCGGTACGGAAAGGCGTGTAACCGCGCGGCCCCTGCGCATACTGGCGTTTAACGGCATCCGGCAGCGCAAACAAGCGCGAGGAGAGGTCGTAGGCGTGTTCGATGGCGGCGGGAGTTACCGCGTGGTCGATGAGGATAATGAAGCCGTAGCGCTTGAGCCCCTCGAACAGTTGAGCACTGAACGCAGCGCGCAGCACCGGATCGCTGCCGGTGTAATCGCTAAGGCTAAGGGTGGGAACGCCAGAACTCATCAACAACCGCTGAGCACTACCAATTGCTGTCGAGCGGCTTCGATGCATCCGCCTTTATATTCACGATCGCGCAGTGGTGATAGGAATAGCCGCCCTCACGGAAGCCGGGATGGTTCTCCATGAACTGCAGCACCTGCACCACACAGCCTTCGCAATCAACATTGGGAATGCGAACTTCGGTAGCCAGTGGGCCGGTGCGGCGTTGCTGGCTTTTCCACAGGCCATCGACCAACACCGGCAGTTGCGGATTCTCGACGATGACGCCGTGGTCAGAGCGGGTGCCGTTATCGGTCTGTTTCAGCACGGCCACAGGATCTCCGGGCAGCAGGTTGATGCGACGCGCCAGCGCCACGCGGTAGTGGCCGGGGTGGTACACGGTTTCAGTAACAGCCAGGGGCATCATCGAGCCTCCCTGTAACTCCGTCACTGCCCCGGTGCGGGTGCCGCCATCCGCCATGGTCCCGCCGCAAGGTGCCATCTTCTGCGGATCGCCCTTGTCGTCCTGCACTATCCATGAAGCCGGAGTGTCGAGCTTGAAATGCGCCTGTGCCGTCAGCGATACCAGTGCCAGTGCGGCGAGACCTGCCTGCCAGAGTTGCTTTTTCATCGGTTGCTCCGTTTCCTACCTGCGTTGTTGCAAGTAAATACCAAAAGTGGTGCCACCAACACCCGCCAAAAGGAAATTTCCTTCGCGTGGCGGCCAACGAATGGGTCTGCGGTAGACTTGCCAGCCAGATTGTTTGAAGACTCAAGCTCGTATGCAAGATAAACCACTTCCATCGTTGCAGCACGATTGCGGCGCCTGCAGCGCACTGTGTTGTGTGATGCTGCCGTTCGATGCCGACCAGGGTTTTGGTTTCGACAAGGAAGCCGGCACGCCGTGCCAGCATCTGCAGCAAGATTTCATGTGTGGCATCCACCACAATCTGCTCGAGCAAGGCTTTCGCGGTTGCATGTATTACAGCTGTTACGGCGCTGGTCAGCGGGTGACCCGGCTGTTCGGCGAAGCCAACTGGCACAGCAACGCCGAACGCACCGGCGAAATCCATGCTGCTTTTGCGCGCATGCATAAGCTGCATGAGTTGCAGTTTCTGCTGAACACCGCGCTGGCGAAGGTAGCGGCACCTGGCTGGCAACAACGTCTGCAGACGCGTCAGCAGCAGCTGGAAGCGCTGTGTATTGAAGTGGAAGCCCACAATGCCGTGGACCTTGAAGCGGCCACCACTGACACTTATGCACTGCTGCGCCAGCTCGCTACCGAACCTGTCATCGTAGCGCTGCGCAACGATTCAATTACGAGAAGTCAATGATGGATATCGGGATTCCGGCAACCGTATTCGCCGGCGCCTTGTCGGTTGTGTCAGGTCCATACATGCTGCAACTGCTCGCGGATGCCAGTTTCGTTGTCAAGGATTGGGTACTGTAATCAATGCTGTTTAGCGGAGAACCTTATGTCGTTCAGATCATTCATGTCGTTCAAAACCTTGTCGTTGGCACTGGCTGTGGCCGTAGCACTTGCAGCCTGTAGCGACTCTTCTGACACACCGGCTGCAGACAACTCTGCTGCAGCTGCACCTGCGGACACTGCTTCAATGCCCATTGAAAACCCGTTTTTCACCGCCAGCGAACTGCCGCTCCACTATCCGC
>CAISOD010000048.1 GCA_903887045.1 uncultured Gammaproteobacteria bacterium
ACAGCAGTTGCGCGTAGTAGGTAAACCGCTGCCGCGTTACGACATTCCGGCCAAGGTCGATGGCTCGCTGACCTGGGCGGTGGATGTGAAACTGCCCGGCATGCTGCACGCGCGCAACGTGCGGCCGCCGGTGGCGGGTGCACAACTGCGCAGCATCGACGAATCATCAGTCGCCGGCATTCCGGGTTTCGTGCGTGTCGTAAGCAGCGGCAACTACGTAGCAGTGGTGTGTGAACGCGAAGAACAAGCGATACAAGCCGCGCGACAGCTGAAAGCCGTATGGACGCCACCGGCGCAAGCGCCTTTCCCTGCATCCAACGATCTGTTCGATTACATTCGCAGCGCCACCCCAACGTCGAGCGAAGAGCCGCAAGTCACAGGTGATATTGCTGCCGCCTTCACCAGTGCAGCCGCCGTGCTGGAAGCCGATTATGAAGTGCCGTTCCAGGGCCACACTGCCATCGGCCCCGCTTTTGCGCTGGCCGATCCTTCCGACAATCAACTGACGATCTACTCCAACGACATGAAGTCGTACGGCCTGCGCACTGGCGTTGCCACCTTTCTCGGCCTGCCACGCGACCGTGTGCGGGTGATCTACATGGATGGCCCGCAGGTATACGGCCGCACCGCATCCGACGATGTCGGTTTTGAAGCCGCTTTTCTTGCCAACGAACTCGGCAGACCAGTGCGCGTGCAATGGATGCGACACGAAGAAACTGCGTGGGATACCAAAGGTCCCGCCTACGCTTTCAAACTGCGTGGTGGTCTCGATGCCGACGGCAAGCTCACTGCGCTCGATTACGCAGCGCGCGCCATCGACTACGCCCACCTCGGCTACAACGAACCCGACACCGTATTGATCGCGCAGTTGATGGGCCGCCGGCCCACGCGCATCGCTGAAGGCGGTGCAGCCACGCCATCGGTGAAATACGGCATTCCGAATATGAGCCTGACCGGCCATGTAGTGGCGCTGCCGATGGTATGGGAAACCCCGCTGCGCACCGGCAACCTGCGCGACCCCGATGGCCCGCAAGTGACTTTCGCCTTCGAAGGTTTCATCGACGAACTGGCCGCGGCAGCGCGGCGCGATCCAGCCGAATTCCGGCTGGAACTCGTTGAAGCCAGTACCGAAGACAACTCCTTCCGCCGCAACCGCTCACTCGCGGTACTGCGTGCAGCGGTGGAAGCCTACGGCGGGTGGGAATCACGCCCCGCACCGAGACAACAAACAGCAGGGCCGATCCAGAGCGGTCGCGGCCTCGCCTATACCTACCGCAGCAATACCGTAGTCGCGCTGATCGCCGATGTCGAAGTGAACCGCGACACCGGCCATGTGTGGGTCAAACGTCTTGTGTGCGCACACGACTGCGGCCTCACCATCAACCCGATGGGCCTCAAGCACACCATCGAGTGCGGCATGCTGCACGGCCTCAGCCGCGCGCTGTGGGAAGAAGTGCAGTTCGACAACGAGAAAGTCACCAGTGTCGACTGGGCCACGCACCCGAGCATGCGCCATTCCGACACACCCGAATCGATCGACATTGTGCTGGTCAACGGCGACCCCAATCCGGATCGCCCTGACCTGCCGCACTACGGCGCCGGCGAGACCAGCCACAAGCCGATGATTGCGGCAGTAGCGAACGCGATCTTTGATGCGACGGGTGTACGCCTGCGCCGCGCACCGTTCCGCAAGGAGCGCGTGTTGGAAGCGTTGCGGGCAAAGCAATCCTAGCCGCCTTAATGGAAGCCTCGCGATGACGCACAAGGCTCATCGCGCCACCCATCGAATTCGGCAACGCAACCAGGCGCCACCGCATGCTGTGGCGCATCATCATCGTGGCATAAGCCTGAAATTTGCCGAATTGCTGAAGTCCGGCCGCGGTGCGTGGGTGGCCTTTCTCGCAGTGCTGGGGCCGGGACTGCTCGCAGGACTTTCCGACGATGACCCGGCGGGCATCACTACCTATTCGGTGCTGGGCGCCGATTTTGGCTATCAGCTGCTGTGGATCATTCCGGCTTCGACTGTGCTGCTGGTGCAGTTTCATCTGATAGCGGTGCGTATCGGCGCCGCCACCGGGAAAGGCTTCGTCGGCATCATCCGCGAGAAGTGGGGGCATGCGGCGGGTTACTTCGCTGCCGGTGGTTTGCTGTTTGCCAACTTCGGGACGATATGTGCCGAGTACGCCGGCATCTCGGCGGCGGGAGGACTGGTGGGCATTCCCTCCTGGATCAGTGCCCCGGTGGCGGGTGTGCTGATTTCACTGGTGGTGGTGCTGGGCTCGTTTCACCGGGTCGAGCGCGTACTGCTGTTCATCTCGTCCACGCTTGTGCTCTACATCGTGGATGGCTTGCTGGCAGAACCTGAGTGGGGTGAGGTGATACACGGTTCTGTGGTTCCGCATTTGCCCACCAGCGCTGCTGGCTGGATCGCCATCGCCGCGGCACTTGGCACCACGCTCGCCCCCTGGGGTCTGGCCTTCATCCAGTCCTATGCAGTGGATAAAAAAATCTCGCTGGAGTCACTGCGCTGGGCGCGGGTGGACGTAATCATCGGCTCGGTGCTCACGGGTGTGATCGGGCTTGCCATCGCCGTAGCCTGTGCCGCCACGCTGAACAAGGCAGGCGTGCACATCACCGATGCAGGTGATGCCGCCAAGGCACTGGAACCGCTTGCAGGCCGTTTTGCGACTGTTCTGTTTGGCGCTGGCCTGCTCGGAGCCTCGCTGCTGGCGGCGGCCATCGTGCCCATCGCCACCGCGTACTCGATCGCGGAAGGTGTGGGCGAACCGGCATCACTCGATTTGGATTCGCATCACTTCCAATGGTTCTACGCCGCCTTTATCGGACTCACCATCGCCGCTGTCAGTGTCGTCTCGTTGCCGGGACTGCCTTTGATCCCACTCATCTACACCAGCCAGGTGGTAAACGCCGTGCTGCTGCCGCTGCACGTCATTGCGCTGCAACTGCTCGCCGCCGATGCAGCGATCATGGGCAAGTCGCAATCAGAGCCGTGGCCACGCTTCCTCGGCTGGTGCAGCATCACGCTCGTTGTCGCCTGCGTACTTGCACTGGGCTGGAGTTGGCTCGGTGGCGCTTGATTGGGCGGAATCACCACCACCCGCAGGCATTGGTTGCGGACAATAAAAAACCCCCGCAAGCTTCCCTGCGGGGGGTCGGTGTATCCAGGAATACAAGCAGGTGTACTTCACCTTCGAGGTAATCCAGGTATCGGCTACTGCAGTTTCGATTTGACACGGGCAGTGATCGAGAAGTCGTCAACCTTGTCGCCAAAGCTGCTGGCTTTGCGATCGCGTGCGGGCTCATAGTCGGCCTTCACTTCGATGTCGTTCTGCACTTCCTTGATGCCGTCAACGCCGAGTGCAATCTGCCCGGCCAGTTCCTTGTCGATGTCTTCATTCACCATTCCGCTGAGCGTGGCCTCTCCCTCCTTGTCCACCCGCACGCCGATGTCATGGGCGCGCAGATACGGGCTCAGTTCATAGGTGGTCTGAATGCGGGGTTCGAGTCTGTCGGTATTGATACCTTCAGCAGCTTGCGTACTGGCAAACATGCCGATACCACCCAGCGCAAGTGCGAGGGCGCTGAACATTTTCTTCCGGCTTTTCGTATGCATGATGGTTGCCAGTGTCGGTTGCAGGAAACGTTTCAGATTGTGGCCATGGCGAGAAACTTGGTGACCTGCTCATCTGCATTGGCACGCGTAATCGCGTAGCGCTCCTGAACCAGGCCGGCCAGCTTCTGGTGATGACCTTCGGATTTGAGCAGTTCGTCATCGGTCAGCTTGCCCCACACGATCTTGGCGGCACCTACCTGCTGCTGCCATTTGCCTTTCAGAGCGTCGACACCACCCGAGGCTTGCTGCTCCTGATGCTGCTGTTCCTGCAGCGGCTGATACTGTCGCGCCATGATGGGATCTTTCACATCAGGGTCTTTTACAAGCGGTTCTTTCACCATCGACTTGTCTCTCGGCAACTGCTGCGCTTGCTGCTTGCTCTGCATGGACGGCTGCCTGGTAATGTCAGTCGCCGGGGTTGGTTGCTGCGCATCGAATTTCATGTTGGTTTCCTTTGACTGATGGAGTTGCTGCTGCAGGATTGCGGCGGCGGATAGCCATCAATAGCGCCAGCTTGGGGGCACCCGCGCGCAGGGTCGGTACGGTCCCCCACTTATATGACGGCGCCTGCCGCGATCACGATTGGTGTCGGCGAATACGATGGCATCGGTGAAACAACCAGCCCCAAACAGGGCGCTGGTGATGCCTTGGGCCTTCCCGCTGGCAATCAGCTGAAGCGCCTCGGAGTCGGAGAGCGTAATGCCAGGGCCATTCTTGAAGACGGACTGGACAATGGCCACACCCCGCTCGCGGGCGAGACCGTTCATGTACAATTCACTGCACTCGCAGATTGCCAAGGAGAACCAATGTCCAGTTCTACCAGTCCGAATTCCCCCGCAGTATCCACAGAAATACAGCGCATATTCGCTTTGCAGCGCGAACATCAATGGGAGATGAAGGCCAGCTCGGCCGCGCAGCGCAAAGCCCTGCTGCAGAAACTGAAAGCTGCGGTGGTGGCCCACACCGATGCGATTGTGGCGGCAGTGAAACAGGACACCCGCAAGCCCGAACACGAAGTGCGCATCACCGAAGTTGCCAACGTTCTCGCCAACATCGATCGCAACATCAACAGCGTTGATGCGTGGATG